>JBBRWW010000124.1:0-8494 GCA_038248955.1 Lysobacterales bacterium | reverse complement strand
GCTCGACGCCAAACGCGATAACCGCCGCCAACCGCAATCCTGGCAGACGCTGGGTCCGGCCCAGGCCCACCCGGGCAGCGAAGGCTTCCAGTCGCCCGGCGCGATAGACAAGGCCGAGGAATTGCATGCCGCCGAGAGCCATATCACCCCGATCCAGGGCAGCATCAGCACCCGCGACCGTCATCAGCAGGGCAAGCGCGATGCGCGCTGAGTCTTCGGCAGGAGGCCCCATGACGTCCATACACCACGCCGCCGGGCGTTTCACCATGACGGTGGACGGCCATGAAGCCCGGCTGGATTATCAACGGCAGGTTGGATGGATAGTGATCACCCACACCGGGGTGCCATCGGCGATCGAGGGACGCGGGCTGGCAAGCCAGCTGACCCGTGCGGCGTTCGAATACGCCCGGGAGCACGGCTGGAAGGTCCGTCCCGCATGCAGCTACGCGGCCGGGTGGGCCAAGCGGCACCCGGAGTACGCCCCGTTGATCGCGTGAGGCGCCGCGGGTCCACGCACGGGTATGGGGCTGTTGCAAAGCCGGGTGAGTGGCACCCGGCTGCGGCCCCGCCGGGACCGCGATCGAGCCGCGGTATGCCGCCATCGCGTGCCCGAGCCATGCGCTGCCGACGCGTTTGTGACAGCATGCCGGCCCCATACGCTTTACCCGAGTGACCGGTCGGCATGCGCCTGAACAAACACATCAGTGAAACCGGATTCTGTTCGCGCCGCGAGGCCGACAAGCTGATCGCCGAGGGCCGGGTGACCGTCAATGGCATCCGCGGACGGGTGGGTTCGGAGGTCGGCGAGGGCGACGAGGTCAAGGTCGACGGCCAGGCGCTGAAGGTGCGCAAGGTGGCCAAGGGCCAGCGCCAGCATGTCTACATCGCGCTCAACAAGCCGGTCGGGATCGTGTGCACCACCGAGTCGGCGATCAAGGACAACATCGTGCATTTCGTCGGCCATGAGCAGCGGATCTTCCCGATCGGTCGCCTCGACAAGGATTCCGAGGGGTTGATCCTGCTGACCAGCAATGGCGACATCGTCAACGAGATCCTGCGCGCCGAAAACAAACTGGAAAAGGAATATCTGGTCGCGGTCAACAACATGGTCACCGACGAGTTCCTGCGTGGCATGGCCCGCGGCGTGCCGGTCGGCGACGAGATGACGCTGCCGTGCAAGACCGGCAAGCTCGGGCGGTATGGCTTTCGAATCGTGCTGGTGCAGGGGCTGAACCGGCAGATCCGCTTGATGGCGGCGCACTTCAAGTACCGGGTGAAACAGCTGGTCCGGGTGCGCATCGGCAACGTCAAGCTCGGCCATCTCAAGATCGGCCAGTGGCGAAACCTCACCGACGCCGAGCTGCAGGGCCTGTTGCCGCAACGCACCGACTGGTAACCGCCCGCTCCCGGCGCCCCGGCGTCGGCCCGTTGCGGCAGCGTTGCCTGTCAAGGGTCGCCTGTCCGCTCCGGGTGGCAGTGGACGTAACCCGTCAGTGTGGATAGCGGCATCACGGCGCCCTCGGTAAGGTGCCGCGTCAATCAATGGACTGCCTCCCGAATGAAGTACCTGCCTGCGCGCGTCGTCGTCATCACCCTGATCTGCCTCGGCCTGCTGGCCTGCAAGCGCGAAGCGCCCGCTCCCGTTGCAGCGCGGACGGCACCTGCCGCCACGACCGCGCCGCCGACCGCGGTCGCGTCGCTCGCCGATGTGGTCGAGACGACTCCGGACTACATGATCGGCATCAGCTACGCGCCTTCGGCCGCGAAATATCCCGGCCTGGTCACCGAACTGCAGCGTTATGCCGAGGCCGCACGTGCCGACCTGCTCGAGGCGGTGAGAGCCCGCAAGGCCGCGGCCGCCGGCGCGTCGCCTTACGACCTGTCGATCAGCTTCACCGAGTTGATGGATTCACCGCAGCTGTTCGCGGTCGCGGCTGACGGCAGCAGCTACACCGGGGGCGCCCATGGCGCGCCCCTGCTTGCCCGGTTCGTCTGGCTGCCGCAGCAGGGTCGCCTGCTGACCGCCAACGACCTGGTGCCCGATCCGAAGAGCTGGGCGCCGATCGCCGTGTACGTACGCGAGCAGCTGTTGACGGCGCTGTCGCAGCGGGTCGATGCCGATGACCTTCCGCCCGCCGAACGACTGCAGGTGGTCAGGGACGCCAGCCGAATGATCGAAGATGGCACCGAGCCCTCCGCCGAGACCTTCGCGATGTTCGAGCCCGTTGCCGCACCGTCGGGCAAATTGCGAGCGTTGCGCTTCGTATTCGCGCCGTACCAGGTCGGCCCCTATTCGGACGGTACGCAGACGGTGGAGGTGCCCGCCGCGGTCCTGCTGCCGCGTGTGGCGCCGGCCTACCGGTCACTGTTCGAGGCTGGCGCGAGCTGACCGGACAACCCAGTCTCCAGCCGCCTGGAAGCGGCCGTGCTCTTGCGGGGTGCAAATGCAACTTCATCCGTTCCGGGATCGCGTGCAAAGCCTGCTGGCTGACGCCGAAGTGCATATCGGGGACCGCGCCGCGCCCGCCCCGCACGAATGCGACCTCCAGGTGCACGACAACCGCCTCTATGCGCGGTTGCTGGCTCAGGGTTCGCTGGGCCTGGGCGAGTCGTACATGGACGGGTGGTGGGATGCGCGATCGCTTGACGGCCTGCTGTACCGGTTGCTCGACGCCCGCACCGATCAGCGCGTTCCCGGGATCGCGGACTGGTTCGACCGGCTGCGTGCCGGCCTGATGAACCTGCAGACGCGGCATCGCGCGTTCACCGTCGGCGAGCGCCACTACGACCTTGGCAACGACCTCTACCGCGCGATGCTCGGCCGGCGGATGGTCTACAGCTGCGGCTACTGGCAGGGTGCCAACACGCTCGACGGGGCCCAGGAGGCCAAGCTCGACCTGGTCTGTCGCAAGCTCGGCCTGCAACCGGGAATGCGGGTGCTGGACATCGGCTGCGGCTGGGGAGAGGCGCTGAAGTTCGCGGCGGAGAACTACGGCGTCAGCGGCGTCGGCATCACCATCTCGCACGAACAGGCGGCGCTGGCGCGCAGTCTGTGTGCCGGCCTGCCGATCGAGATCCGCGTGCAGGACTACCGCGACCTGGACGAGCGCTTTGACCGCAGCTTCTCGCTGGGGATGTTCGAGCATGTGGGTATCCGGAACTATCGGCGCTTCTTCGACATTGCCCGCCGTTGCCTGCACCTCGACGGCAAATGGGGTCCGGGATTGTTCCTGCTGCACACAATCGGCACCAACGTCTCGGTCAACCGCACGGACCCGTGGATCGCGCGCTACATCTTCCCCAACTCGATGCTGCCTTCGGCGGCGCAGATCGCGGCCGCCAGCGAAGGGCGTTTCGTGATTGAAGATTGGCACGGCTTCGGGACCGACTACGACCAGACGCTGCAGGCCTGGCGCGACAACATCGAGCGTGCGTGGCCCTCGTTGCCCTCGCGTTACGACGAGCGCTTTCGCCGCATGTGGCGCTTCTACCTCGCGGCCTCGATGGCGACGTTCCGCACGCGGCGCTCGCAGTTGTGGCAGGTGGTGATGTCGCCGCGCGGCATTCCCGGCGGGTACTCCGCGCCACGCTGACGCTGCGCGCCAGCGCTTCGCAACGCTCACGCCGCCGATCCGCCAGGCGCGCACAGCGGGCGTCCTGATCCGCTGCGCGCAAGCGCTTCCGCATCCAGCGTGACCTCAATCACGATCCCGCGCCTGGCGACCGACAGGCCGGCGATGGCCCTGGGTCGCGCGCCTGCGGCGGTGGCTGACCAGCGAGGTTCGGCCGCAGCCGCTTGCCATCGACGCGGGGAAGGCCAAGGATCGTTACGTGACCGATGCCCCCACCACCTTTGGCGCTGCAACGTCGGCGACCGCCGTACGGCGGAACGACCACCGGGGCCTGATCGTCATCGCCCATCGCGGTGCCAGCGGTTACCGTCCCGAACACACCCTGGAGTCGTACCGGCTGGCCATCCGCCAAGGTGCGGACTTCATCGAGCCCGACCTCGTCATCACCCGGGACGGCATCCTGGTGGCCCGGCACGACAACGAGATTTCGACCACGACCGACGTGGCCGAGCATCGGGCGTTTGACGGTCGACGCACCACCAAGACGGTCGACGGAATTCCGATCACCGGCTGGTTCGCCGAGGACTTCACCCTGGCTGAACTGAAATCGTTGCGCGCGAAGGAACGCCTTCCGACGCTGCGCCCCGACAACATGCGCTTCGACGGCCTGTACCAGATCCCGACCTTCGCCGAGGTCGTGCAACTGGCTGACCGCGAAAGCCGCGAGGGCCGCGTCGTCGGGGTGTATCCGGAGACCAAGCACCCGACCTACTTCGCCAGGGAAGGACGTCACCTCGATGGCAGCCCCATCGCGACGTCGCTGGGCGAGAAGCTGGTGGCGACGTTGGTCGCCGAACGGTTCGTGGATCCCCGACGGGTCTATGTCCAGAGCTTCGAGATCGAGAACCTGCTCGAGCTCAAGAAGCGGCTCATGCCCGACGCCGGCGTCGATCTTCCGCTGGTGCAGCTCTATGGAAACCTCGACGCCGACACGCCGTACGACGTGACCTACAACGTTCGCGCTGGTGCCGACCTGTCGAACATCTACGGCGAACTAAAGCCCCTGATCGCACATCGCCTGGCTGCCGACATGCGTTATGCAGCCCTTGCAACGGGCCCGGTCCTGCGCTGGATGCGGGCGAATTACGCCGACGGTATCGGTCCATGGAAAGGCGATCTGCTCGTTCGTTCGCCGCACGATCGCAGCCGCCGTCGCGGGGCCGCCGCCAAAGGTGGACATGCCGACACGGCTATTGGCAATCTCGGTCGGGCGCACCCGATGCTGGCGCACGCGCTGCGGGCCGGCCTGCAGGTACACCCTTACACGCTCCGCGCTGAGCCCGATTTCCTCGTGCGCACGTCGGCGGGAACCGTGCTGCCGTTGATAGATGAGGCTGAGTCCTTGTACGCCCTGGGCGTCCAGGGCTTGTTCATCGACCAACCCGATATCGGCTTCGCCGCGCGCAAGCGCTTCCTCGGCTGCTAACGGTCGTCTGGGGATCACTGAGGCCGAGACGACCATGAAACGCTGCAGCGCAAGTTGGTGCGATTCGCGCCGGCCGGCCGTGTCAGCTGTCTGGTCGGGCAATCGCCACGCAGTCGAACGGATCAAAAAAACGACCCGCATCTGGATGCGGGTCGTCGTCATGAAACTGCCGCCCGGCTTGCCCGGGCCGGTGTTGCGGTGGATCAGCGGATCCAGGCGCGACCGTTGTAGACGCGGACATAGGAACCCTCGCGGATGCCGCCCAGATCGTCCTGGGTCACGACCGTATTGCGGCCATCGTTCATTCGGACACTGACGTTGTAGCGCGCACCGCTGGTGCGCTTCTGGATCGCGTTGCCGGCGACCGCGCCGGCGACCGCGCCGCCAATGGTGGCAGCGTTCTTGCGGCCTTCGCTGTCGGTCTGCGTGTCGGCAATCTTTCGGCCGGCCACGGCGCCCACCAGGCCACCGAGCACCGCGCCGGTCGCGCTCGGCGCATTGCTGCCGCCGATCATCTCGATGCGCGTGACGGTGCCGCAGTCATAGCAACTCACGCCGCTGCCGCTGGCCGGCGGGGCGCTGCCGTATCCGGTCGAGCCGTAACCGGAGGTCGCACAGCCAGCGAGGGCCAGCGAAGCAGCCGCGGCAATACCCAGGAGTCGAAGTTTGTTGGCTTTCATGGTGGTATCCCTGCAGGTGGATGGAGCGGCGTGTTCGCCGGCGCCATCAACCTAGCCGCGGAGCCGTGAACAACCGATCAACCATCCGGCACCGTTCAGCGGATGGTGAGCAGGGGCTGCCTAATTGCGGAAATCCTGGTGGCACGCCTTGCAGGACTCAGCGATATTTCCCGCGATGGTGCCGACGCCGGCGCAATTGAGCGGGGGGTTGGCAAGCGCTGAATCCAGCGACTCGCGCATCTTGCTGGCATGTCCCTGGAAGCGCTTGTCATCGCTCAGGCCGGGGAACGCCGGCTCGATGTCATTCACCATCGTGCGCAACGCCTGCAGGTGCGGCAACGTGTCGAGCGGCACGCAGCGGTTCTGCTCGACGTTGCTTTTCAGCTGGCC
The DNA here is from genome assembly GCA_038248955.1 of Lysobacterales bacterium. Taxonomy (GTDB): domain Bacteria; phylum Pseudomonadota; class Gammaproteobacteria; order Xanthomonadales; family Xanthomonadaceae; genus Lysobacter_K. The sequence continues at coordinate 2,366 of JBBRWW010000124.1, read as the reverse complement.
AAGGTGCCATTGCTGAACCTGCATGACGCTCTCGGGGAAGTGATCCTTCCTGGCGTCGAGCGCTCGAACGGCCATCACGGTGGCAATCACGCCGATCACCAACCCGAGCAGCAGCAGGAACAGGTAGCGGGAAGCCTTGCCCTTTCCCTGGGCAGCGCCGTTGGCCGGATTCGCGTCACTCATGGCATCAGCTCCTTTGGATTTCGCGGCACGATAGCACGCAGGCTGCTTGCCCAAAGCGCGCCCGGATTACAATGCGTGCATGAGCATTACGTCCCTGGATTCGCCTTGGCAGCAACGATTTGCCGGCATCGACCGGCTGTATGGCATCGGCGCAGTGGACCGGTTCGCGGCGTGCCGGGTCGCAGTCGTGGGCATGGGCGGCGTCGGGTCGTGGGCGGTCGAGGCGCTGGCGCGCACCGGCATTGGCCACCTGACGCTCATCGACGCCGACGACATCTGCGTGTCCAACACCAACCGACAATTGCCTGCGCATGATGGCCAGTTCGGGCGCGCCAAGGTGGACGCGATGGCCGAGCGCTGCCGTGCGATCAACCCGATGATCGAGGTAGTTGCGGTTGCCAGTTTCGTCACCCCTGCCAATCTGGGCGAGATGCTCGACCGCGACTTCGACCTGGTGCTGGATGCCTGCGACAGCTTTCGCAGCAAGGTCGAGTTGATCGCGTGGTGCCGGCGCCGAAAATTGCCACTCATCGTGTGCGGGTCGGCCGGAGGGCGCACGGACCCGACGTTGGTGCGGGTTCGGGATCTGTCGCGCACCGAACACGACGCGATGCTGGCGCTGATCCGCAAGAAGTTGCGCGTGGAGTTCAATTTTCCCAAGAGTCCAACCCGCTATTTCAGCGTGCCGGCCGTCTATTCATTGGAGAACGTGCGCTATCCCCAGGCCGATGGCAGTGTCTGCGGCCTGAGGCCACCGGGCGGTGGCGATGCGGCGCTGAAGCTCGATTGCGGGGCAGGGTTGGGTGCGGCAACACACATCACCGGCGCGTTCGCGTTTGCGGCGGTCGGCAAGGCGCTGGAGTTGTTGCTGAAGCGCCGCGGAAACGTTGCCTAGGGCGCGGCAGGCAGCCCGAACAGGCGTTCGGCATTGGCACTCGTGGCGCGCGCGATGTCGGCGGGATCGGCATTGCGCAACGCGGCAATCGTGTCGAGTACCTGCCTCAGGCGCGCCGGTTCGTTGCGCTGCCCGCGGATGCCGCAGTCGGGTTGGTCGGGCGCGTCGGTTTCCAGCAGCAGCCATTCGATCGGCATGGTTGCCGCCTGCCTGCGTAGCCGGTTGGCCCGCTCGTAGGTCACCGGGCCACCCAATCCCAGCAGGAACCCGGCGTCCGCCAATTGCCGTGCCTGCTCCATGCTTCCGGGAAAGCTGTGAACGACACCCCGCAGTCCGCCGACGCGGCGGATCGCCGCGATCACCGCATCCACTGCACGCCGCGCGTGGACAATCACGGGCAGGTCGAATTCGCGCGCCAGATGCAGCTGACCTTCAAAAAAGTGTGCCTGTGCGGTGGCGTCGATGCCCTCGACAAAAAAATCCAGGCCGCATTCGCCGACCGCGACCGGTCGCTCCCGCTGGATCCACTGGCGCAAATCGGCAAGGTGAGCCTCGCGGTGCGAGGTCAGGTACATCGGGTGCAGTCCATAGGCGGCGAACAATCCCGACCCGGGCGCGCAGACATCGCGCAACTTGGGCCACCCGGCGGCCTCGACGGCTGGTAGCACCTGGCGAGCGACGCCTGCCGCGCGCGCGCGCGCGATCACCGCGTCGCGATCATGATCAAACGCATCCGCATCGAGGTGGCAGTGGCTATCGACCAGCATCGCCTGGCTCAGTGGCGACGGGGCGGGGCGATGGGGGTCTTGCGGTTTTTCCAGTTGGCCAGCAACAAGGTGCCCAGCCCGAGCAGGATTTCATCGACGAACGGCATTGGGTCGAGCACCAGCAGGTCCAACGCGAATAGCATTGCAGTGATCTTGAACAGGGTCGGATAGCGCAGTTTTCGCGCCCAGTTGAGCAGCGGAAGCATCAGGGGACTGGCCATGGGAATCCTCCGTCTGGTCGCAATAGCATTGTCGGGGGACGCTATCACGCATGTGCCGGGTTCACGCGGGGGACAGCTGGTTGTTAAAAAATCGGCAGGCGTTCAGCTTGGCGGCCCTTTAATGGCGACGTCCAACCATCGCGGGTACGTTCCCGCCAGCAGGAGGCCCCAATGAACAAAAATATTCTCGCCGTAGCCTTGGCTTCGCTGCTCGTCGGCGGCGTAGCCGTTGCCGCGTACAACAGCTTCCGCAGCGGTGACTCGCAGCCGACCCCATTCACCACCGCGCCCGGCGGCGCG
>JBBRWW010000123.1:0-8507 GCA_038248955.1 Lysobacterales bacterium | reverse complement strand
GCTTTTTTTTGCCTGCCGCTTGCGATTTCCTTGCGAGCGTGACGCGCGAGGCCAGCGGCGACCAGCGTTGGCGCGAGCGGGTTGAACTGCCGAAGTCGGACCGCGCCGGTCGAACTGCGCCCCACCTATCCCACAAACAACAAGGCCGCGGAATCCGCGGCCTTGTTGGCATCGCTTGACGCGTCGGACGATGGCTTACGCCAGGCCGGCCTGCTTCATGACTTCAGCGGCGAAGTCGTCCGTCTGCTTCTCGATGCCTTCGCCGACGGCGAGGCGGACGAAGCTGACCACTTCCGCGGCGGCTGCCTTGAGGGCGGCTTCGACGGTCATGTTGGTATCCAGCACGTACGACTGCCCGGTCAGGCAGATCTCGTTGACGGTCTTGGCGATCTTGCCGGCGATCATCTTCTCGAGGATTTCCGGCGGCTTGCCGGTGTCCTTGACCTGGGCGAGGGCGATTTCCTTCTCCCGGGCCACGAAATCGGCCGGGACGTGTGCCGGGGAGATGTACGGCGGGTTCATCGCCGCGACATGCATTGCCAGGCCGCGCGCGAGCTCGCCGGTGCCGCCCTTGAGCTCGATCAGCACGCCGATGCGGCCGCCGTGCACGTAGGCCGACAGGGTGTTGGCGCTGTCGACGCGGGCCATGCGGCGAACCATCACGTTCTCACCGATCTTGGCGATCAGTTCCGCGCGGGCTTCCTCGACGGTGAGGCCGGAAGCGAGCTTGGTGGTCTTCAGCGCGTCGAGGTCGGCGGCGTCCAGGGATGCCTCGCCCACGGCGTCGGTGAATGTGAGGAAATTGGCGTCCTTGGCGACGAAGTCGGTCTCGGAATTGATCTCGACCAGCACCGCCTTGCCATCGGCCTGGGCGGCGACGATGCGGCCTTCGGCGGTGACGCGGCTGGACTTCTTGTCGGCTTTGATAAGGCCGGTCTTGCGCAGCCAGTCGGCCGATGCTTCAACGTCGCCGTTGTTCTCAACCAGCGCCTTCTTGCACTCCATCATGCCGGCGCCAGTGCGCTCGCGGAGTTCCTTGACCAGGGAAGCGGAAATTTCTGCCATGGGGTTACCTCGATATTCGGGTGTGTGCAGGAGCGCGACATGGGCGCGACGTGCCCCGTTGGGGAAGCGTCGCGCCATGGGGCGCACCTGCGGAACAGGGCGGCCGCGCAGCATGGCGCGGCCGCATGACAGCAGGCTTACTGTGCGGCCGGAGCTTCGGCGGCGGGTGCTTCGGTCGCAGGCGCGTCGGCAGCGGCTTCGGCAACGGGCGCGTCGGCGGCAGCTTCAGCGGCCGGTGCATCAGCCTTGTCGGCCGGGGCTTTCTTCGCCGGGGCGCGACCGCGCGGGGCGGCCTTGCGGTCTTCCTTCGCGACCGGGTTGCCTTCGGCGTCGACGTCCATCATGTCCTCGTCGCGCACGCCAACCGACGGCGCGGCGGCCTTGCCTTCCAGCACGGCGTCGGCGGCGGCACGGGCATACAGCTGCACGGCGCGGATCGCGTCGTCGTTGCCCGGGATCGCGTAGTCGACCAGCTCCGGGTCGTAGTTGGTGTCGACCACGGCGATGACCGGGATGCCGAGCTTCTTGGCTTCCTTGATCGCGATGTCCTCGTGGCCGATGTCGATCACGAACAGCGCGTCGGGCAGGCGGTTCATTTCCTTGATGCCGCCCAGCGAGGCGAGCTTCTTGTCGCGCTCACGACGCAGGCCCAGCACTTCGTGCTTGACCAGCTTCTCGAACGTGCCGTCGGTTTCGGCCGCTTCCAGCTCCTTGAGGCGCTGCACCGACTTCTTGATGGTCGCGAAGTTGGTCAGCGTGCCGCCCAGCCAACGCTGGTTCATGTAGGGCATGCCGCAACGCTCGGCTTCGTCCTTGATCGCGTCGCGGGCGGAGCGCTTGGTGCCCAGGAACAGGATCATGCCGCGCTTCTGCGCGATGCCCGAGAGGAAGTTCATCGCATCGTTGAACAGCGGAACGGTCTTCTCGAGGTTGATGATGTGGATCTTGCCGCGGGCACCGAAGATGTACGGACCCATCTTCGGGTTCCAGTAACGGGTCTGGTGGCCGAAATGGACGCCGGCTTCCAGCATCTGGCGCATGGTGATCTGGGGCATTGCATAACTCCAAGGCAGTGGAACCGGCCGCCGGATAGGGTTTGGCGGCTGCCACGGCGAAGGCCGTGGCAATGGTTCCGGGGTTGGGCCTCCCCGCTGCGTCCGTGGCCGAACCTGTTGCCCGATCGATGGATCCGAAAGGACGGCAGGCACCCCGGCACGGGCTGTTGCAGCGGGTGTGAATTCACCGGTGACGCCCGGTGTGGGCGGACAAAAGCGGGCATGAGACCCGCCATGTAGCCGGTGAATTCTAGCCGGGACGCGCGCGCGGGGCAACCGCACGAGTGCCACGCGGGAACGACGCCCCGTGCCTGCCTGCCGGTCGCGGGCCAGCCTAACGCCCGTGCGGACTCCTTCGGGGCCGCCTTCGAGGCACCGGCGCGAATGAGCGATAATGGGCCATGGCCATTACCCTCAAGACCCCAGACGACATCCAGCAGATGCGCATCGCCGGCCGACTGGCCGCGGAAGTGCTGCAGATGATCACCCCGCACGTCAAGGCAGGCGTCACCACCGAGGCACTGGACAAGCTCTGCCACGACCACATCGTCGGGGTCCAGCAGGCGGTTCCCGCCAACGTCGGCTATCGCGGCTTCCCCAAGACCGTGTGCACCTCGGTCAACAACGTGATCTGCCACGGCATCCCCAGCGAGGCCAAGGTCCTCAAGGACGGTGACATCGTCAATATCGACGTCACCGTGATCAAGGATGGCTGGCACGGCGATACCAGCCGCATGTACGTGGTCGGCACGCCGTCGGTCATGGCCCGGCGCCTGGTGGACGTGACCCGCGAGGCGATGTTCCGCGGCATCCGTGCGGTCCGGCCGGGGGCGACCCTGGGCGATGTCGGCGCCGCGATCCAGACCTATGCCGAGGCCGAGCGCTTCAGCGTGGTGCGCGAGTACTGTGGCCACGGCATCGGCCGCGTCTACCACGATGATCCCCAGGTGCTGCATTACGGGCGCACTGGCGAAGGCCTGGTGCTGCAGCCGGGCATGACCTTCACGATCGAGCCGATGATCAACGAGGGCCAGCGCCATACCAAGGTGCTGCCCGATGGCTGGACCGTGGTGACCAAGGACCGCAAGCTCTCGGCGCAGTGGGAGCACACCGTGCTGGTGACCGACGACGGCGTGGAGATCCTCACCCGCCTGCCCGGCGACGACAACGACCTATGAGCGGTCCGCGTGCCGACGATGCCGTCGGCATGGCGACCCGCGCCGCGGAGGACGCCGCCTGGTCGGCGCAGGCGCGCGATGCTCTGAACGTCGGCGACGCGGCACTCGCCGCGCGGTTTGACGCTGGCATCGACATCGACCGGCTGTTGGCCGAGCGCGCCGCCGCAGTCGACCTGCAGGTGCTGGGCGCCTGGCAGCGCTGCATTCCTATCGAGGCCGAACTGGCGCTGTTCGCGGTCGGCGGCTACGGCCGTGGCGAACTGTTTCCGCAATCCGACGTCGACCTGCTGGTGCTGGCCGAAGCCGCTGCCTCGGCGTCCCACGCCGACTCGCTGGCGCGCTTCTTCGCGGTGCTGTGGGATGCCGGCCTGATGGTCGGCCACGCGGTCCGGTCGCTCGCCCAGTGCACCGAAACCGCCAGCGTCGACATCACCGTGCTGACCGCGTTGCTCGAAGCCCGGCCACTGGCGGCCAACGAACACGAGCGGCGCACGCTACAGGCCTCGGCTTCGCCGCGCCTGGTGTGGGCGCCGAAGGACTTTTTCGAGGCCAAGCGCGAGGAGTTGCGGGCCCGCCACCAACGCTATGGCGATACGTCCGACAACCTCGAGCCCAACCTCAAGGAAGGCCCGGGCGGCCTGCGCGACGTACAGACGCTGCACTGGATGGCGCTGCGGATCATCGGCACGGCCGACATGGAGTCGCTGGTGGTGCTGGGCCAGTTGGGTTCCGACGAGGTCGCCACCCTGGAAGCGCAGCGCCGCGCCCTGTCGCGATTGCGCTTCGGCCTGCACCTGGTCGCGGGCAAGCGCGAGGAGCGGTTGCGCTTCGACTACCAGAAGCGTCTTGCCGAGCGGCTTGGCCACGTCGATAGCGACGGCAGCCTGGCCGTCGAGCAGATGATGCAGGGGTTCTATCGCAGCGCGGCGCTGGTGCTGCGGATCGGTGAGCGCCTGCTGCAGCGCTTCGAGGAGCAGATCGAAGGCGAGGCCGACGCGCAGCCGCTGGGCGAGACGTTCGAGCTGCGGCGCGGTTACCTCGCCGCGAGCGATCCGGATTGGCCGCGAACGCCCGACGAGGTGTTTTCGCTGTTGGCGACCTGGGCCGCGCGCGACGCCGCCGCGACCCTCCCGGAGCACGCCGTGCGCGGGCTGCATTCGCATACGGCGCGCGCGCTGGCGGAGTCGCTGCCGATGCTGCCGCCGTTCGAGCAGGCCGATGCGGCGCTGCGCGCGCGCTTCCTGCAGCTGCTGCGCGGCCACGATCCGGTCGCCACGCTGACGCGCATGGCGCGGCTGGGCGTGCTGGGGCGCTGGATCCCGGCGTTCTCGAAGGTTTCCGGGCGCATGCAGTTCGACCTGTTCCACGTCTACACCGTCGACCAGCACACGCTTGCGGTGTTGAAGAACCTCGCCTCGTTCGCGTCGGGGCAGCCCGACGAACGCTTCACCCTCGCCCATGAGATCTGGCCGCGGCTGCGCAAGCCCGAATTGCTGCTGCTGGCGGGCCTGTTCCACGACATCGCCAAGGGCCGCAGCGGCGACCATTCCGAACTCGGGGCGCAGGACGCCCGCGACTTCTGCCACGCGATGGGCCTGTCCGAAGGCGACACCGCGCTGGTCGCGTGGCTGGTGCGCCAGCACCTGTTGATGTCGATGACCGCGCAGAAGCAGGACATCGCCGACCCCGGCGTGATCCACCGCTTCGCCACGGCGATGGGCGACCGCGAACGCCTCGATCACCTGTACCTGCTGACCTGCGCCGACATCGCCGGCACGTCGCCCAAGCTGTGGAACGCGTGGAAGGACCGGCTGATGGCCGACCTGTACACCGCCACGCGGTTGGCGCTGCGACGCGGGCTGGAGCATCCGCTGGCCGCCGGGGAGCGCAGCGCGGAAACCCGCGATGGCGCCCGCGCGATGCTGGCGGCGCTGGGGATCGGCGACGGGGAATGCGACCGGCTGTTCGCGCGCATGCCCGAGACCAGCTTCCAGCGTGGTCGCCCCGACCAGATCGCCTGGCAGGCGGTGTCGCTGCGCGGGGTCGCCGAGGGCGCGACGTGCGTGCGCGCGCGGCCGGTGGCGGTGCACGCCGGCGCGCTGGAGGTGTTCGTGCACTCGCCCGACCGCGATGGACTGTTCGCCGCGATCGTCGCCACCCTCGACCGTTGCGGGCTGGCGATCCAGCACGCGCGCGTGCTCGATGGTCCGCACGGCATGGTGTTCGACAGTTTCGAGGTGATCGCCGCCGATCCGCGCAACGTGCCGCAGCCCGAGACGGTCGAACGGCGCCTTGCCGATGCGCTGTCCGGGTCGCTGGAGGACGTCAAGGCCGCGCGGCGTTCGCAGCCGCGCCACCTGCGCCACTTCCGGATCCCGCCGCAGATCGGTTTCGACGTCCTCGCCGATGGCGATGGCGACGGCCGCACGCTGCTGAGCCTGGTGTGCACCGATCGTCCCGGGCTGCTGGCGGACGTCGCGCAGGCACTGCGGACCCAGTCGCTGCGCGTGCATGACGCGCGCATCGCCACGTTCGGCGAGCGCGCCGAGGACGTGTTCCAGATTTCCTCCGCGCCCACCTCCGCGCCCGCCGCGGCAGCCATTGCCAACCATCCCGATGGGCGCGCGTTGCCGCTCGACGAACCACAACAGCAGGCGCTGCGCGCGGCGCTGCTCGCCTGCCTGGAAGGAGACACCCGATGAGCCCCACCAAGAAGCCCGCCCCGATGACCGCCAGGAAGAAGCCCACTGGCAAGGACAAGGGTCCGGCCGTGGATGAATTGAAGTTCATGATCGACAGCGCGTTCGAGCGCCGCGGCATGCTCACGCCCGAGGAAATCGAGGGTTCCACCCGGCCGACGGTCGAGCGCGTGATCGGCGGCCTGGAGAGCGGCGAGTTCCGCGTCGCCGAACCCGATGGCAAGGGCGGCTGGGCGGTCAACGAGTGGCTGAAGAAGGCCGTGCTGCTGTACTTCCGGGTCAATGAGATGCAGCTGGTCGAGGCCGATCCGGCGCCGTTCTGGGACAAGGTGCCGGCGCGCTTCGAGGGCTATGGCGAAGCCGATTTCCGCAAGCTGGGCGTGCGCGTGGTGCCCGGCGCGATCGCGCGCAAGGGCTCGCACATCGGCAAGGACGTGGTGCTGATGCCGAGCTTCATCAACATCGGCGCGCACGTCGGCGAGGGCACGATGGTCGATACCTGGGCGACGGTCGGTTCGTGCGCGCAGGTCGGCAAGCACTGCCACCTGTCCGGCGGCGCCGGTATCGGCGGGGTGCTGGAACCGCTGCAGGCGACGCCGACGATCATCGAGGACCACTGCTTCATCGGCGCGCGTTCGGAGGTCGTCGAGGGCGTGATCGTCGGCCACCACAGCGTGATCGGCATGGGCGTGTTCCTGGGCCAGAGCACGCGCATCTACGACCGCGCGAGCGGCACCGTCAGCTACGGTTACGTGCCGCCGGGCAGCGTGGTGGTGTCGGGTTCGCTGCCGGCCAAGGACGGTAGCCATTCGCTGTATTGCGCGGTGATCGTCAAGCAGGTGGATGCCAAGACGCGCGGCAAGACCAGCATCAATGACCTGCTGCGCGGACTGGCGGACTGAACCGATGGCGACAACCCTGTACGGACTTTCCAACTGCGACTCGTGCAGGAAGGCGCGCAACTGGCTCGATCGCTTCGGTATCGCGCATGCGTTCGTCGACTATCGCGACCGCCCGCAGTCGCCCGAGACGCTGGTCGAATGGAAGGAGCACCTCGGCGGCTGGGACCTGATGGTCAACAAGTCGTCGACCACCTGGCGCAACCTGCCGCCGCACCGCAAGGCGCCCGGATCCGACGCGGAGTGGAAGCTGCTGCTGCGCGAATACCCGCAACTGATCCGCCGACCGCTGGTGGTGACTGAAAACGGCACGATCACCCAGGGCTTCAGCGACAACAGCTTCAAGCAGCGCTTCGGGGTCGGCTGATCGCGGCCGCGATACGGCGACGGCATCCCCTTCGACCCATTCCGTTCGACATGCCACGCCCGGAAGCGAAATGACCGACATGAGCAGCATCAGCGACATGAGCGACATTCTTGAGCTCACCTGCGACCTGATCGCACGGCCCTCGGTCACCCCCGATGACGCCGGCTGCCAGGCGTTGATTGCCGGCCGCCTGCGCGCCGCGGGCATGCATTGCGAACACCTGCGCTTCGGCGCGGTCGACAACCTCTGGGCGACCCACGGCGATGCCGGCAGCGGCCCGACGCTCGTGCTGCTCGGCCATACCGACGTGGTGCCGCCCGGTCCGCGCGAGGCCTGGGCGAGTGACCCGTTCGTGCCGCAGGTCCGCGATGGCGTGCTGTACGGCCGCGGTGCGGCGGACATGAAGGGCAGCGTCGCCGCGTTCGTGATCGCGCTGGAGCGTTTCCTCGCCGCCCATCCCGGCCACGCCGGCCGGGTGGCGCTGCTGCTGACCGCCGACGAGGAGGGCGACGCGATCGATGGCGTGCGCAAGGTCGCCGAGGCGTTCCGGGCGCGCGGCGAGCGCATCGACTGGTGCATCACCGGCGAGCCGTCGTCGACCGCGCGGCTGGGCGACCTGCTGCGCGTCGGCCGCCGCGGCAGCCTGTCGGCGACGCTGACGGTGCGCGGCGTGCAGGGCCACGTCGCCTATCCCGACAAGGCCCGCAACCCGATCCACGCGGCGATGCCGGCGCTGGCGGAACTCGCCGCGCGGCGCTGGGACGAGGGCTTCGAAAGCTTCCCGCCAACCAGCCTGCAGGTCAGCAATATCCACGCCGGCACCGGTGCCAACAACGTGATCCCGGGCGAGCTGCAGGTGCTGTTCAACCTGCGCTACAACCCGACCTGGAGCGCCGCGAAGCTGGAAGCCGAGTGCGAGGCGATGCTGCAGGCGCACGGGCTCGACCATGCGCTGCGTTGGCACCGCAGCGGCGAGCCGTTCCATACCCCGGAAGGGCCGCTGCGGGCCACCGCGCGCGAGGTGCTGACGGCATTCGCCGGCGCCGCGCCGGAGGAAAGCACCGGCGGCGGCACGTCCGATGCGCGCTTCATCGCGCCACTGGGCGCGCAGTGCATCGAGGTCGGCCCGGTCAACGCCAGCATCCACCAGGTCGACGAGCACGTGCTGGTCGCCGACCTGCAGGCCCTGCCGGATCTGTATCTCGCCCTGATCGAGCGCCTGCTCGCCTAGCGGTGGCTTGTGG
>JBBRWW010000122.1:0-8647 GCA_038248955.1 Lysobacterales bacterium | reverse complement strand
TCGTCGGCCCACGTACCCGCCCCGATCACGGGCGCGTCGCCGACGCGGCCCCACTTCTTGTTGGTCATGCCGCCGGTACTGGTCGCCGCGGCGATGTGTCCGTACCGGTCCAGCGCGACCGCGCCGACGGTGCCGAAATACGGCGGTTCGTCGTCGTAGGCATAGCCGCTGGCCTGCCGGCCGCTGGCCTCGTCGAGCCGGGCTTTTTCCAGCGCGCGGCGACGGTGTTCGGTGTCGAACCAGTGGTTGGGTACGCGCTCGATCTCCGGCCGGGTATCGGCGAACGCCTCCGCGCCGTCCGCGGCCAGCATCACGTGCGGGCTGTGTTCCATGACCGCGCGCGCCAGCTTGATCGGGTTGCGCGCGGTGGTCACGCCGGCCACCGCGCCAGCGCGGCGGGTGTGGCCTTCCATGATCGCCGCGTCGAGTTGATGCCCGCCGGCCGCGTTGAACACCGCGCCCTTGCCCGCGTTGAAACGCGGCGACTCCTCCAGCATCACCACTGCGGCCGACACTGCGTCGAGCGCGCTGCCGCCGCTGGCGAGGATCGCGTTGCCGGCATCGAGCGCGCGGTTGAGGTCGGCATGGAAGCCTTGCGCGTCGGCGGCGCTGAGCGATTCCTTCGGCACGAATCCCGCGCCCCCGTGGATGACAAGCGCGGTCTTGGGCATTGCGGGTTTCCTGTCCTGGGCGTGGGCGGTGATGGCGGCGAGGCAAGCCGCGCATTCAGCAGATGACGCATGGCGAGATCCCGTACGTCATGTCGACAGGATAGCCGCACGAGCGGTACATGGCCGCGATGGGTGATGGTTCGGGTGAAGGCGCCCGCGCCGAAGGAGCGCTCTTACTGCTGCCGCAACGCCTCGATCGGATCCAGTTGCGAAGCCTTGCGTGCCGGGTAGAAGCCGAAGAACAGGCCGGTGGCGATCGAGAACCCCGCGGCCATCGCGATCACCTGGCCGTTCAGCGCCACCGGCAGCGCGCCGAACTTGCCCACCAGCAGCGCGCCGGCGATGCCGAGCGCGATCCCGATCGCCCCGCCGATCAGCGAGATCAGCATCGCCTCGGCGAGGAACTGCCACTGGATGTCGCGTGGTCCGGCGCCGACCGCCATGCGCAGGCCGATCTCGCGGATGCGCTCGGTGACCGACACCAGCATGATGTTCATGATGCCGATGCCGCCAACGATCAGAGAGATCGTCGCGACCGCGCCGAGCAGCAACGACATCAACCGGGTGGTCTGGGTACGGGTGGCCACCACCTCGGCGATGTTGCGGACGCTGAAGTCGTCATCGTCGCCGGGCTGGATCTTGTGACGCTGACGCAGCAGCGCCTCCACTTCGCCCTGCACGTAACCCACGTCCTCGGCACGCGCGACGCCGATGGCGATGTCGCGTACCGCACCGGCAGGCGCGGCGGTCGCTCCCATCAGCCGCCGGCGCGCGGTTTGCAGCGGCACCAGCAGCAGGTCGTCCTGGTCCTGGCCGAACCCCCCCTGGCCCTTGGACGTGAGCGTCGCGACCACGGTGAATGGCACGCGGCCGATGCGCACGGTCTGGCCGACCGCGTCCTCATCGCCGAACAATTCCCGGCGCACGGTTTCGCCGAGGATCACCGATTTGCCACCGCCGCTGTAGTCGCTCGCCTGAAACCCCCCGCCCGAAGCGATCGTCCAACCGTTGATCTCGAAGAAGTCGGCCTGCACGCCCTGCCACTGCGTCGACCAGTTGTTCTCGGCGAACACGACCTGGGTGCCGCCGCGCAACGAAGCGGCGACGTACTGCACTTCCGGAACCTCCTCGCGAATGGCGTCAGCATCGCCTTCGCTGAGGGTCAGGCGACTGCCCGCGGCGACGCGCGCACCGCCCCCGCCGAAACCGCCGGCGCCACCGACATCGAGCCGGTTCGAGCCCAGGCCGGACACCAGCTTGTCGATCTCGGCCTGGGTGCCCTGCCCGACCGACACCATCACGATCACCGCGGCGATGCCGATGATCACGCCCAGCGAGGTCAGCGCGCTGCGGATCCAGTTGCCGCGCAGGGCGAAGATCGCGGTGCGCAGGACTTCCGTGAAATTCATGCGGCCCGCCCCGACGGCGAATGGTCCTGCTCATGCAGTTCGCCATCGCGGATCACGAAGATGCGATCGGCGCGCGCGGCGACTTCCGGGTCGTGGGTGATCAGCACCACGGTGTGGTTGTCGGCCTGCAGGCGTTTGAACAACACCAGGATCTCCTCACCCGTCCTGGTGTCGAGCGCGCCGGTGGGTTCGTCGGCCAGCAGGATCCGGGGCCGGTTGATCAACGCGCGCGCGATCGCCACGCGTTGCTTCTGGCCGCCCGACAGCTCGCCGGGCCGGTGCCCCGCACGTTCGGCCAGCCCGACCGACTGCAATGCTTCCCGCGCGCGCTGCATGCGCTCTTCACGCGGCACGTTGGCATAACCCATCGGCATCGCGACGTTTTCCAGTGCACTCATGCGTGGCAGCAGGTTCAGGTCCTGGAACACGAAGCCGATCTTGTCCCGCCGCAGTACCGCCCGTGCCTCGGCGTCGAGGCTGGCTACGTCGACGCCATCGCACAGGTAGGTCCCCGACGAGGGCGTGTCGAGGCAGCCGATCAGGTTCATCAGCGTCGACTTGCCGGAGCCCGAGGGCCCGATGATCGCGACGAACTCGCCGCGCCCGATGCGCAGGTCGACGTCGCGCAATGCGACGACTTCGGCCGCGGTGCCCGGCGAGTACACCTTGCACAGCGCATGCGTGCTGATCACCGCTTCCACAGCGGTCGCCGCGTCGGTGGTTGCGCTCACGGCGCGGCGCGACCACTGCCGACGATCACCTCGTCGCCGGCCTTGATGCCGCCGGAGATCTCGGTCCAGCTGCCGTCGCTGGCGCCGACGCGCACCATCACCATTTCCGGCTTGCCCACGACCAGCTTGTAAAGCGGCGCGCGGCGGGCGGTGACGAGCGCAGCCAATTCGCTGTCCCAGCGGGCCTGTTGATCGGCACGAAGGGTGGTGCGAAACGCCGCGAATTGCTGGTTGAATCGTTCCTGCATCCGCTGGCGCATGGCCCCGTCGTTGCCGCCGGTGCCGCCAGGTCGCGCACCGCCGCCGCCCATGCCCCGGCCGCCGCCGAACAGCGTGCTGCCGCCGCTGGCCGCCGGCGCCGCCGCCGCGCGCGCCGCCGCACGCTCGCGCAGCGCCGACAGCGCGGCATCGAACGCGCCCTGCTGGGGTTCATCGAGCGCGAGTGCCTGAGCGACGCGCGGCAGGTCAGCGGCCAACCCGCCGCCGGCGCCATTGCGCGGAGCCGGCGCGGCCGCAGCGATGTCTTCGGCTGGCTTGTAGCGAAGCGCCGCGTTGCTGGCTCGAAGCACGTCGTCGCGGCGGCTCACCTCGATCTCCGCGTTCGCGGTCATGCCCGGCAGCAGCGACTGGTCGGCGTTATCGACCGACACCACCACCGGGTAGGTGATCACGTTGTTGGTGTTGGTCGCCGACAGCCGCAACTGCAGCACCTTGCCGCGGAAGCGGCGCTCGGGAAACGCGTCGACGCCGAAGCTTACGGCCTGCCCGACCTTGACCTGGCCGATGTCGGCCTCGTCGATGGCAAGCACGATCTCCATCTGCGCGAGGTCCTCGGCGATCTGGAACAGCACAGGTGACTGCAGGCTGGCGGCCACGGTCTGGCCGGGCTCGATCGAGCGGGTCAGCACCACGCCGTCGACCGGCGAACGGATCACGGTTCGGTCAAGGTTGAGGCGGGCCGTCCTGGTCGACGCGACCTGCTGGTTGATCTGCGCCTGCGCGCCCTCGACCTGCGCGCGTGCCTGATCGCGGGCCGCGCGGGCCAGGTCGGTATCGCTGCGCGCAACGAGTTGCTGGCCGGCCAGTTGCGACTTTCGGCCGTAATCGACCTCTGCGTTGCGCAACGCCGCCTGCGCGGTGGCAAGGCTCGCCCGCGCGCTGGCCACCGATGCATCGCCCTGGGCGATCTGCGCTTCGAACGTGCCCGGATCGATCCTCGCAATCACCTGCCCCCGGACCACCCGATCGTTGAAGTCGGCGAGTACCGCGGTGACCTGTCCGGAAACCTGGCTGCCGATGTCGACCGTGGAGATCGCCGCGAGCGTGCCAGTGGCAGAGATCGCGACGCGGATGTCGCCCCGCTCAACCTGCGCGGTTCGGAAAGCGCCGGCGGCCGCGTTGGCGCCGCGCTGCTGGTAGACGTAGGCGCCGACGCCGATCATCGCCAATACCACCAGCGCGATGGCGCCCCGGCGGATCCAGCGGGTCGAGGAATGGGCAGGCGACGTGCGGGGTGAGCTCATGGGGTCGGCATCGGAGGCAGTGGGTCGCTAACGTTCGCGGATGCGCTTGGTTGACAACCAAGCCGGCGGCCGTCGCCGCGCCGTGGATTCGCAAAGGGCGAAGGCCCGCGCAGTCAATATCCCGTCACACGCGGAAGCGGATCACAGCTGTCGTGCCCTTGCCGGGCGTGCTCGTCAACGTCACCGGCCAGCCAAAACGCTCGCCAAGCCGGCGCACGATGGACAAGCCGATGCCCTTGCCTTCGACGCGCTCGTTGTCGATCCGGAAAAACGGGTCGAATGCCTTCGCCAGGGTATCGGGCGACATGCCGATGCCACTGTCACGGACCTCGATGCGGTCCTCGGCGAGGTACACCGCGATCTGGCCCTGCTCGGTGTAGCGCGCGGCGTTGCTGAGCAGGTTGCCAACCATCACGTTGAGGACGTGCCGCGGCGCCACCAGTGGCGGCGCGCCGTCATCGATCACCAGCAGCTCGACCGGCTTGTTGCCCAGCAGGGATCGCGTGCGCTCGACCTCATCGTCCACGATCGCGCGCACCGCGAGTTCCTCGCTGCGCGGCTCAATGTCGGCCTCTCGCGCGAGGATCAGGAACGCGTCGATCACCGCCTCCATGTCCCGGCCCGCGCGTTGCACGCGACCCAGTGAGCGCGCCATGCGCGGTGCCAGTTCCGGCTCGGCAAGCATCAGGTCGGTGGCGACCCGGATCACGGTGAGCGGGGTCCGGAGTTCATGGCTGGCGTCGCGGGTAAAGTCGCGCTCGCGCTGCACGAAGTCGCCGACGCGGCCGGCAAGGTCCGCCAATGCCCGCGAGAGGTCGTGCACTTCGCGCGCCGAATCCCTCGGCAGGTTGCCCGGCTTGAGTACCGCGGCGTCGGGCACCCTGGGATCCCACTGCGCCACCACCTTGGCCAACCAACTCACAGGCGACACCAACCGTTTGGAGGTGCGATACGTGACCCAGCTCGCCACGTACATGACCATCAGCGCCAGGATCAGCGCCAAGCCACCGGTCCAGAAGATCGCGCGATCAATCAACGCTGGCTTGAACACCAGGTAGAGCGTGCTGGCATCCTGCCGGTCGACGAAAGCCACCAAAGACCCTGGCGGGAATGCGTGAAGCCCTGCGGGCAATTCGCGCAGGCCGTCCGGCAGCCCGGTGCTGGATGCCCCGGGCTGGTCGAGGTAGCCCTTCATCAGCGAGCTGTTGGGTAGCGGGTAGGCCGGGGCGATACTGCGATTTTCCCGGAACGTCCGTGCCTCCATCAGCAGGTGGCCGCGCAGCAACGATTGCCGCACGGCCAAGCCGCCCGCCACCAGTCCGAGGGTGATGACGATCGTGGCGACCAATGCCTGGGCGATGAAGGCCAGCTTGATCCTGAGGGGAAGCCTTTGCGGCATGCCGGCGTCCGGCGATCAGTCGGGCGGTTGCAAAATGTCCGCGACGCGGTACCCCGCGCTTTGCACCGTATGCAACAACTGCGTGTCGAACGGCTTGTCGATGGTCTTGCGCAGGTTGTAGAGGTGGCTGCGCAGCGTGTCCGAGTCCGGCAGGCCGTTTCCCCAGATTTCGCGTTCGATTTCCTGACGGCTGACCACCCGCGGCGATTCGCGCATGAGGATCGTCAGCAATCGAAGACCGATCGGCGAGAGTTGCAGCTCGTTACCGCCGCGCGTAACGCGCAACGACGCCGGGTCGAGCACCAGGTCTGCCACCTTCAGCACTTCGCCCCCGACCTGGCGACGCTCGCGGCGGATCAAGGCGCGCAGGCGCGCTTCCAGTTCCTGGATGGCGAACGGCTTGGTCAGGTAGTCATCGGCACCAGCCGACAGCCCGGTGAGCTTTTCCTCCAGGGTGTCGCGCGAGGTCAGCATCAGCACCGGCGTCGACTTCCGGGCTTCTTCGCGCAGGCGCTTGCACACCTCGATACCGTCCAGACGCGGCAGCATCAGGTCCAGCACCACCACGTCGTAATTGTTTTCCGCGGCCAGACGGTAGCCGTCCAGGCCGTCGGAGGCGTAGTCCACCTCGAAACCGCGACTCTCCAGGTACTCGCCCACCATCTCGGAAATGTTGCGATTGTCCTCGACGATCAGCACCAGGCCCCCGTCCTTCGTGCTCTGCATTGACTGCTTCTCCGTGGCTTCAGTTTTGTGAAGGTTGCCGGGCAAAAGGTGCACGCGCCGTGAAGACCATGGCGTCCACCGGTCGGTGCTCCCGCGCGAACCACCCGCCCGCCGCGATGCCGGAACGCCAGCCGGCAACAGGCGGTGTCGACCACGGTCGACGGATGGGCGCTGACGATTGCGGTGTAGTCGCTGATGCCGCCGCCAATCGCCTCGACCGCACGGTGTCGCCCGCACAGCGGTCGACGGTGCGCGCGAGTAGGGGCCGCTACTCGTGTTCGCGGGGTTTCGACGCTGGAGTGATCCGATCCTGGTCGCGACCCGACCGACCGTCCTGGATTGAGGCGCCGGGCTAGAGCTTGACGCGCCCGCGCAGGATGTCGGCAAACATCACCCAGTCGCCGAGGAACGAGTACAGCGGGTGCCTGAACGTCGCCGGGCGGTTCTTCTCGAAGAAGAAATGCCCGATCCACGCGAATCCGTAACCGCAGCCCAGCGCCGCCAGCATCCAGCGCGCGTCTGCCTGGGCCAGCGCAACCAGCACCAGCGCGATCACCCCGCAGCTGCCGATGAAATGCAGCCGGCGGCTGGTGAGATTGGCATGCTCGCCGAGGTAGAACGGGTAGAACTCGCGGAAGCTGTTGAAGCGTTTCATCGACGTTCGTCGTCCTTTGCGCGTTGCCAGTAGGATTCCTGCTGGGCGAGAGACAACGCCTCGAGACTGGTGCCGTCGCTCGCCGCCGCGACCTCCATCGCGCGGAACCGCCGTTCGAACTTGAGGTTGGCCCGCCGCAGCGCGCTGCCGACATCGACCCTGGCATGGCGGGCCAGATTCGCGCAGACGAACAGCACGTCGCCGATCTCGTCCTCGAGGCGGTGCTGGGCGGTGGCGTCACCGGGATCGGCCTGCAGTGCGGCGAACTCGACCCGCACCTCCTCGATCTCCTCGTGCAGCTTGGCGATCACCGGGGTCACGTCGGGCCAGTCGAAACCGACCGTGGCCGCGCGCTTCTGCAGCTTCACGGCGCGCTGCCATTCCGGCAGGCCGCGGGTTATTCCGGCAAGCACGGAAGTGTCGCTATCGCCATCGGCGTCGAGCTCGCCGCGCTTGTGCTGTTCCCAAGCCACGGTCTGCGCCTCAGCGTCGCCGACATGCACGTCGCCGAAGACATGCGGATGGCGGCGGACCATCTTGTCGCAGATCGCCGCGACGACCTCATCGAAACCGAACGCACCCTGCTCCTGCGCCATGCGCGCGTGGAACACCACCTGCAGCAGGAGGTCGCCGAGCTCATCCTTCAGCGCCGGCAGGTCGTTGCGGTCGATCGCGTCGGCGACCTCGTAGGCCTCCTCGACGGTGTACGGCGCGATGCTCGAGAAGGTCTGCTGGATGTCCCACGGGCAGCCTCCCTGCGGGTCCCGCAGCCTCACCATGATGTCAAGCAGGCCGGCGATGTCGCCACGGGGATGGAACGGATCATTCATGGTCGCAACGCAGCCATCACGAGGGATTGATTCGCAAACGCCTTTGCACTCGGCGCAGTCGTGGTGCCCGCGCACTGCACCTTGCGCCGCGTTCGACCCATGCAACGACAACCGATACCCATCACGTCGCGCCCATCATGCCCGCACCCAATCCCGCCACGGCAGGCTGGCGTCGCCCAGTGCGATGAAGTCGCCGTTGAGGATGGTGTCGCGCTGGTTGTAGCGCAGCGGCCGTCCCTTGGCATCGATCACGCGGCCACCCGCGCCTTCGAGCACGCATTGGCCCGCCGCGGTGTCCCATTCGCTGGTCGGACCGAAGCGCGGGTACACGTCCATGTTGCCCTCGGCGAGCCGGCAGAATTTCAGCGACGAGCCCAGCCCCAGCGGCTCCACGGCGCCGGTGCTGCGCGCCATCGCCGCGATGAACGCCTCGCTGCGGCCGTCGCGGTGCGAGCGGCTCGCGGCCACCCGCAACGGCGGCAGCGCGGGGATGCGCGCATGCAGGGCCACGTCGCGATCGCCTTCGCGCCGGAATGCGCCGAGTCCGCTGCCGCCGTGCCATAGCTCGCCGGTCACCGGCGCCTGCACCACGCCGAACACCGCCCAGCCGTCTTCGACCAGCGCAATGTTGACGGTGAACTCGCCGTTGCGCTTTACGAACTCGCGGGTGCCGTCCAGCGGGTCGACCACCCACAGTCGCGTC
>JBBRWW010000121.1:0-8815 GCA_038248955.1 Lysobacterales bacterium | reverse complement strand
CGCGGTGGCGTCGGCCCGCACCCATCACAACCGGTGCCACACGCGCCCCCACCGCCTTGCGAGGGCGGCGCGATCCATCGACCCAGTGCGCGTAGCCATGCCGGCCGGGTTTCGCGCAGCAATGGCACCGCGCAGGCGAGCCGCAGCCTGCGCGCGGTCGCGGGCCATTGGCGCTTGAACACGTAACCCGCGCTGAGCATTACCACCAGCCCGACGACCATGTATTGCAGCAGCAGGCCGGCGTCCATCGTCAGCCCGCGCCCAGCGCGACCGCGAGCTGGTAGGTCAGCAGCGAGGCCAGGTAGGCCAGCGCGAACAGGTACGTGGTGGCGATCCCGACCTGTTTCCACGAATTGGTTTCGCGCCTGATCGTCGCCAGGGTGGCGATGCACTGCGGCGCATAGATGAACCAGACCAGCAGCGACAATGCGGTGGCCAACGACCAGGTGTCGGCGATGATCGGCGTCAGCGCCTGGCTCGCGTCGGCATCACTGGCCGCCGACAACGCGTAGACCGTGGCCAGCGAGGCCACCACCACTTCGCGCGCCGCCATGCCGGGAATCAGCGCGATGCAGATCTGCCAGTTGAAGCCCACGGGCGCGAACACCGCCGTCATGGCATGGCCGATCCTGCCGGCGAAGCTGTAGTCGATCGCCGGTCCCAGCGCACCCTCGGGGGCACCGGGAAACGACAGCAGGAACCACAGCAGGATGGTGAGCGAAAGGATGATGCCGCCGACCCGGCGCAGGAAAATCGCGGCGCGTTCCCACAGGCCCAGCAGCAGGTCGCGTGGATGCGGCAGGCGGTAGGAGGGCAACTCCAACAGCAACGGATGCTCACTCTTGTCGCGCCGCCACTTCTTCATCACCCAGGCCACCGCCAGCGCGCTGAGGATGCCGGCGGCGTACAGGGCAAACAGCACCAGGCCCTGCAGGTTGAACACGCCCGCCACCTGGCGTTGCGGGATCAACGCGCCGATCAACAGCGCGTACACCGGCAGTCGCGCCGAACAGGTCATCAGCGGCGCCACCAGGATCGTGGCGAGGCGATCACGCGGATCCTGGATCGAGCGCGTGGCCATGATGCCCGGCACCGCGCACGCGAAGCTCGACAGCAGCGGGATGAACGACCGCCCCGACAAGCCGGCCGACGCCATCATCCGGTCGAGCAGGAACGCCGCCCGCGGCAGGTAGCCCGATTCCTCCAGCGCGAGGATGAAAGCGAACAGGATCAGGATCTGCGGCAGGAACACGATCACGCTGCCGAGGCCGGCGATGATGCCGTCGACCAGCAGGCTGCTGAGCGGGCCGGGCGGCAACACGCCGCCGACCCAGGCTCCGAGCGCCGTGGTACCGAATTCGATCACGTCCATCAGCGGCGCCGCCCACGCGTACACCGCCTGGAAGATCAGGAACATCACCAGCCCCAGCGCCATCAGCCCGAACACCGGATGCAGCAGCCAGCGATCGAGGGTGTCGTCGATCGCCGCGGTTCGCCGCGGCATCGCCACGGCCAGCGACAGCAGCCGGCGGGTCTCGGCATGCAGCCTGTCGGGCTCGACGCCGGCGCCGGTGTCGAGCCGTGGGCGCGGCGCATGCGCCGTGACGGCGACCTGGTCGAGCATCGCGACCAGTTCGCGCGCGCCGTCGCGACGCACGGCGACGGTCGGCACCACCGGCACGCCGAACTCGCGCTCCAGCGCGGCCAGGTCGATGTCGATCCCGCGACGCCTGGCCGCATCCATCATGTTGACCGCCAGCACCATCGGCCTGCCGAGTTCACGCACCTCCAGCGCGAAGCGCAAATGCAGTCGCAGGTTGGTGGCATCGACCACGCAGACGATCACGTCCGGCGCCGGCTCGCCCGGGTAGAAGCCGCGGCACAGGTCGCGCGTCACCGCCTCGTCGAGGCTCGCCGCATGCAGGCTGTAGGCACCCGGCAGGTCGAGTACCGCGTACTGCCGACCCGAGGGCGCCTGCAGGCGGCCTTCCTTGCGCTCGACCGTCACGCCGGCGTAGTTCGCGACCTTCTGGCGGCTGCCGGTGAGCAGGTTGAACAACGCGGTCTTGCCGCAATTGGGGCTGCCAACGAGCGCCAGCCGGACCTCGACGGCGCTCATGCCCCGGCGCCGGCCAGCGCCGCGACACTGACGTGGACGCGCGCGGCTTCGGTGCGCCGCAGCGCGAACCGGGTATAGCCGATCTGCACCAGCAACGGTTCGGCGCCCACCGGCCCGGCGACCAACACCTCGACGCGCTCGCCGCTGACGAAGCCGAGCTCGCGCAGGCGACGCGCGATGGCGTCGTCGGGCGCGTGGTCGGTCACGCTCTCGACGGTCGCCGCGGTGCGGTGCGGCAATTCGGAAAGTTTCAAGCGCTCACCATGGTGGCCGCAAGCCAGTACAAATGGGAATTGTTCTCATTCTACGCCGGTCACGCGCCACACTGCCACAGCGCCCCATGAGGCTCTGAATGGCCAACGGCTATGATTCAGTCGAACCCCAACGTTTGGCGGCCATGACCCATCCACTGTTGAACCTGCGCATCGGCGCCGTCGCGCACCTGCGCATGAATCGCCCCGCGCTCCACAACGCTTTCGATCCCATGCTCATCGCCGCATTGACCGGTGCGCTGGACGCCGTGGCGACCGACGACTCGGTACGCGTGGTGGTCCTGGAGGGCGAAGGGGCGTCATTTTCCGCCGGCGCCGATCTCAATTGGATGCACGGCATGGCCTCCGCCAGCGAGGCGGAAAACCGCGCGGATTCCCTCGTTCTCGCCCGATTGATGCGCACGCTGGACGAGTTGCCCAAACCAACGATCGCCCGCGTGCACGGCGCCGCGTTCGGCGGAGGCGTGGGACTGGTGGCCTGCTGCGACATCGCCATCGGCACCCCCGAGGCGAAATTCGGCCTCACCGAAAGCAAACTCGGGCTGCTCCCAGCGGTGATTTCCCCGTACGTGATCGAGGCGATCGGCGCCCGCCAGGCCCGGCGATGGTTCGCCAGCGCGGAGATGTTCGGCGCGGATGAGGCGTGCCGGATCGGACTGCTGCACGAGGTCGTGCGCGCGACCGCTCTGGATACCGCCATCCAGCGACAGATCGAATTGCTGTTGAAGGCCGGCCCGCAGGCCGCTTCGCAGGCGAAGGCGCTGGTCCGCCGGGTCGCCGCGCAGTCTGACCGCGACCGGCTCGACAACGACAACGCCGCCCTGATTGCCGGCCTGCGGGTTTCCGCGGAAGGCCAGGAAGGCCTGTCAGCGTTCCTGGAAAAACGAAAACCCGACTGGGCCGGGTGATACCCGACCCCGTTGGCGTGGCGTTCCGGGAGTCCAGGCAAGCGCTGGACCCCCGGAAGAAACGGCTGATGCCGACGTGGCGGCTCAGTACATCTCGTACTCAAGCTCGAATCGGATCGTCGTGTCCGGCGCGGCCGCATTGATGCCAGCCAGCACCGCCGCGTCATAGGCGAACTTGTTGCCATTCGCCAGCCGCTTCACGCCAAACAGCGCGGGGCCGACGCTGTGCTTGTCGCCCTCGCCCAGGCGGCTGATCTCGCCCAGCCCGCCGAAACCCTGCACGCCCCACTCGAGCGCCTCGTTGCCACGCAACTTCACCTGCCATGAGTAATCAAGGTCGATGTCGCTCGTGGCGCCGCTGCCGATCTTGCGTTCCAGCAGCAGATTCAGGTTGGCGATGGTGGGTCCGATCTCCTTCATGAACATCGGCCCGATCTTCAGTTCATCGGGACCATCGGCAAACGTGTGCTCGTATTCCGCGAACACGCCAACGTCCGCCCAATGCTTGCCCTGCTCGGTCAGCACGATGACGTTTTCCCACTCCAGCGCCGCGATCTTGCCGCCCTCGCCCGTTTCGCCTTCGTATTCGACGACAAGCTCGGTCTTCCAGCGCTCCGTCACGCCATAGCCGACGTCGACGACGTAGGCGTATTCGTTCGGGCCACTGTCGAAATTGCGGTAGCCACCACGGAATTCGACTTCCGTCTCGCCTTTTTCCACGATCGGCGAATAGACCTTGTCGGCAGGACCGGCGAGCAGCGCCGGTGAAGCCAGCAGGCTGGACGCGATCAGCAGACCTTTCAGTGAATGTCGAAACACAGGGACAGCGTTCATTGCGATCTATCTCTCATTTAGGAGGCAAGGCTTCGCTTCCCGCCTGCTTCGGCGCAGGCGGAAAACCGGATGGATGGGGGAGACAGCGGGCGAGCTATCTGGCGATCAGCACGCCTTGGGCGGTGGCCATGTGGAATTCACCAAAAAACGGGTAGCGGCCTGGCTTCAATGGCCCGACATACACGCTGATCCTGCTGTTGCCGGCGACGATCTTCTCGCGGTTGAGTTCATGGCTTTCGAATTCCTCCGGCGTCGCGTCTTCATTGGTGACCACCAGCTTCACCTTGGTATTGGCCGGAATCGACAGCTCGGCGGGCACGAACCGGTGGTTACGCAGGGTCAGCGCGTATTCCTTGACCTCCGCGAAGGCGGAGGCGGAAGAAAGACCAAGCAACAGCAGCAGCAGGAATCGCATGGATACTCCAGGGTTCACGGGGTGGCCGGCGGCGCGCGGACCGCCACGGGGATGGGGGGACGGATGCGAAACATGCGCATCCCGGCGAGCAACGCCGCAACGGTCACGACGTAGAACACCAGTTCGATGCCGCTGGGCTGGGCCGAATAGCCGACCAGGATGTGCAGCGTGTGGCCAAGCAACGACTCGTCGCCCAGCAGCCATGACGTGTCCCAGACACGATCGACCAGGGTCGGCAAGGCGTCGGCCTGGACCAGCTTTCCTGCCGCGGAGCTGGCTAGACCCGCCGCCAGCAGGACCAGCAGGCCGTTGGTCGCCGAAAAAAAGTGCCGCATCGGAATCCGGAGCAGGCCGAAATACATCGCGAACCCGACCATGACGCCGATCAGCAGGCCCAACACGCCGCCGACCGCAAGCGACGCCATCGTCGAACCACCGGCGAGCAAGCCGTAGCCGAACAGGACGACCTCGGAACCTTCCCGCAGGACAGCGAGCGCGACGACCACCAGCACCGCCGTCAGCGGCCGGGTCCCAGCGGACACCTCGCTGCCTACCGCCTTCATCTGCAGCGACAGTTCGCGGCCGTGCCGGGCCATCCACACCACGTGCCAGCCGATCATCGCCACGGCTGCCATCAGCACCGCGGCGTTGAACCATTCCTGGCCCATGCCGCTCATTGCGTCGGCGATGCCGCCCGCAAACCCGGCTACCAACAGTGCACCCGCCAGCCCCAGCGCCAAGCCGCCACCGATCCACAGACCACGGTCCATCACGCCACGGGTGGCTGCGGCGACGATGCTGACGATCAACGCGGCCTCGAGGACCTCGCGAAACACGAGAAGCAGGGTGGCAAGCATGGGGAATCTCTCTCCGGAACTGATCCAATGATAATGGTTCTTATTTCCATTGCAAGCATCCAAGCGCTCCATCGGTAAGATTCGAAGGCGGAATCGCGCGACGCCCGAATCGATCGTCGTTGTCGTGCAGCGGCGCCGACCACCACTGCGCTGCACGGCGAACCCAATCCAGCTGGAAGCATCAGGAGTCAGCCAATATCGAGCACCTTGGCGTCAAATTGGCCGTTGGCGAAAGGGACATCCGATGGCGGGTGCTCCAGTCGCCCACCCGAACCAACACCGCGCCCATTCCGACCCTGACCGCCACGGCGGCAAGGCGACCCAC
The DNA here is from genome assembly GCA_038248955.1 of Lysobacterales bacterium. Taxonomy (GTDB): domain Bacteria; phylum Pseudomonadota; class Gammaproteobacteria; order Xanthomonadales; family Xanthomonadaceae; genus Lysobacter_K. Next base: position 3,085 of record JBBRWW010000121.1, on the reverse strand, counting down.
GCACCGCAACCCGGAAACGACATGTTCGACAAGATCCTGATCGCCAACCGCGGCGAGATCGCGTGCCGGGTAATCCGCACCTGCCGCAAGCTCGGCATCCGCACGGTGGCGGTGTACTCCGACGCCGACGCCGACGCCCAGCACGTGCGCCAGGCCGACGAGGCCTGCTGGATCGGCGGTCCGCGCCCGCAGGAGTCGTACCTGCGCGCAGAGGCGATCATCGCCGCCGCGCTTCAGGCCGGCGCGCAGGCGATCCACCCGGGCTACGGGTTCCTGAGCGAGAACGCCGACTTCGCCGAGGCCGTCGAGGCCGCGGGCCTCGCCTTCATCGGCCCCAACGCCGCCTCCATGCGCAAGATGGGCAGCAAGGCCGGCGCCAAGGAACTGATGCAGGCGGCCGGCGTACCGGTGGTGCCCGGCTACACCGGCGAGGACCAGGCGCCCGCCTTGCTGCATGCTCAGGCCGACCAGATCGGCTACCCGCTCATGATCAAGGCCGCACATGGCGGCGGCGGCAAGGGCATGCGCGTCGTACACGCCTCGGACGAATTCCTTGCCCACCTCGAAAGCTGCCAGCGCGAGGCGCGCAATGCGTTTGGTCGCGACCGCGTGCTGCTGGAACGCTACATCGAGCGCCCGCGCCACATCGAGATCCAGATCTTCGGCGACGACCACGGCGCGGCAATCCACCTCAACGAACGCGAGTGCTCGGCGCAGCGGCGCTACCAGAAGGTGCTGGAGGAATCGCCATCGCCGTTCCTGACGCCGGCGTTGCGACAGGCCATGGGCGAGGCGGCGGTCCTGGCGGCGCGCGCGATCGATTACGTCAATGCCGGAACGGTCGAATTCATCGTCGGCCAGGATGCCGACGGAAAGCCGAACCAGTTCTATTTCATGGAGATCAACACGCGTCTGCAGGTCGAGCATCCGGTGACCGAGTTCGTGACCGGGCTGGACCTGGTCGAATGGCAGCTGCGCGTCGCCGCCGGCGAACCGCTGCCGCTGCGGCAGGACCAGATCGTCCTGCGTGGCCACGCGATCGAGGTGCGGTTGTACGCCGAGGATCCCGAAGCCGGCTTCCTGCCTGGCTCCGGCCGGCTCGACCGCCTGGGCCTGCCGGCGCCGTCGCCGAACGTGCGCATCGACTCCGGCGTGGTCGAGGGCGACACGGTGACGATCTTCTACGATCCGATGATCGCCAAGCTGATCGTGTTCGATGCCGACCGTCCGCGGGCGCTGGCGCGGATGCGCGCCGCGCTGGCGCAATGCGACATCGCCGGGCCGAAGTCGAACATCGAGTTCCTCGAACGCCTGGTCCGGCACCCGGCAGTGGTTGCCGGAACCATCGACACCGGCTATCTCGACCGCCATCTGCAGGAGTTCCTGCCCGCGGTGGCCGATGCCGACGTCGGCCTGGTCATCGCCGCGTCGGTCACCCGGTTGCTTGCGCAGGAAAATGCCACCCGCGCGCGCGCGTCCGGCTCCGCCGACCCGAGTTCGCCGTGGGCGATCACGGACGGCTGGCGGCTCGGCCACGGCAGCCGTCGCAGCCTGGCATTCGTGCATCGCGGCGAACGCCTCGAGGTGCACGCCCAGGGCAGCGGCGGCAGCTACCGGATCGAGCACGGCGGCCAGGTCCATGCGATCGGCGGTGCCCGCATCGACGCCAATCAGCTGAGCCTGCGCATCGGCGATGGCGCCCGGCGCTTTTCGATTCTCGACGACAACCGGTTCGTGGTCGTGCACGACGGCGCGCAACGTCTGCGGCTGCAGCCAGTGGCGCTGTACCGGCATGAACAGGCCACGGCCACCGGCGGTGCCGATACACTGGTCGCGCCGATGCCGGGCCGGGTCGTGGTGGTGAAGACGGTTGCCGGCGCCAAGGTCGAGGCTGGGCAGGAGCTGATGGTGATCGAGGCGATGAAGATGGAGCTGAGCCTGAAGGCCCCACGTGCCGGCACCGTGAGCGAGGTGCGCGCGGTAGCCGGCGATTTCGTCGACGCCGACGTCGTGCTGGTGGCACTCGCGTCATGAGCGTGGCCACCCTGCCCGCTTCAGTGCGGATCGTCGAGGTCGGCCCGCGCGATGGCCTGCAGAACGAGAAGGCGCTGGTCGCCACCGCCGACAAGATCGCCCTGATCGACCGCCTGACCGCGTGCGGCCTGCAGAGCATCGAAGCGACCAGCTTCGTCAGCCCGAAATGGGTGCCGCAACTGGCCGATGCCGCCGAAGTGTTCGCCGGCATCACCCGCAAGCCCGGCGTGTCCTACCCGGTGCTGGTGCCCAACGAGCAAGGCTACGAACGCGCGCGCAGGGTCGGCGCCGAGGAGATCGCGGTGTTCAGCGCCGCGTCCGAAGCATTCAACCGCAAGAACATCAATGCCGGCATCGACGAGTCGCTCGAGCGCTTCGCACCGGTAATGGCCCGCGCGCGGCAGGACGGCGTGCGCGTGCGCGGTTACGTGTCGACCGTGCTGGGCTGCCCCTACCAGGGCGACGTCCCGCTGGCCGACGTGGTGCGGGTGGCAAAGGCCCTGCATGAGATGGGCTGCTACGAGGTATCGCTGGGCGACACGATCGGCATAGGGACCGCGGGCAAGGCACGCGCGATGCTCCGCGCCGTCGCGACGCAGGTACCGATGGCGGCGCTGGCGGTGCACTTCCACGATACCTACGGGCAGGCGCTGGCGAACATCCTCGCCTGCCTCGAGGAAGGCGTGGCGGTGGTGGATGCCTCGGTGTCGGGCGTCGGCGGTTGTCCCTACGCCAGCGGCGCCAGCGGCAACGTCGCCAGCGAGGACGTCGTCTACCTGCTGCATGGCCTGGGCATCCGTACCGGCATCGACCTGCCGGCGCTGGCGGACACCGGCCGTTGGCTGACGCGGATGTTGGGACGCGAAACCGGCAGCAAGGTCGGCAAGGCGCTCCCGGTGTCATGACCGCCAAGCCGCCCGCGTCGCATCCGCCACTTCCCACCGCCCCGACCGGCCAGGCGCAGGAAACCGCAGCGACGCTGGCGGCGTTGGATGCGGCCCTGGGCGACGCCGACCTGCCCGCCGCAACCCGCGCGCTGCTGGAACGGGCG
>JBBRWW010000120.1:0-8917 GCA_038248955.1 Lysobacterales bacterium | reverse complement strand
AGGGGGGTTGTTTCCGTACAATCGCTCGATTCGACGGGGTCGATCCACTTCGCAGCGACAATCCCGCGTCTCCGGCTGGCCCACTGCGGGCGCCGTCGAACGAACCACCGAGTTTAAGGCAACCGCCGCCGATGCCAAAGCCGAGTCCCGATGCGCAAGCTTGACCGCTACCTGATCAGCGAATTCGCCCAATCCACGTTCGCCACCGTCCTGGTGCTGCTGATCGTGAGCTTTGGCGCGGTCATCGCCAACGTGCTGGGCAACATCGCCTCCGGCCGGGTGCCGGTCGGCATGCTGATGCCCCAGCTGGGCCTGATGCTGTTGCGCTACCTGCCGCTGATCCTGCCGCTGGCGCTGATGCTCGGATTGATGCTGGCCGTCGGCCGCCTGTACCGCGACTCGGAAATGCAGGTGATCGCCGCCGCCGGCGTCGGCCCGCGCCGGCTGCTGGTGCCGGTGCTGTGGGTGGTGCTTCCGGTCGTGGCCGTGGTCGCGGCCAGCTCGTTGTGGCTGGGGCCGTGGGCCGAACGCGTGTCCAAGCAGATGATCAACGAGGCCAATCGCAACCTGATCGTGGCGGGCCTGCAGCCCGGGCGCTTCACCAGCCTGGCCAATGGCGGCGTGGTGTTCATCGGCAGCATGTCGACGGATGGCAGCCGCTTCCGGCGCGTGTTCATCTATCGCCAATCCGACGATCGCCTAGATGTCACCACCTCCGACGACGGCGAGCTGGTCGTCGACGAGGATGGCCAGCGCCAGATCGTGCTCAACAACGGCTTTGAAGTGGAGGGCCCGCGCAATGGCGGCCTCGACTACAACCTGATGCGCTATGTCCGCAACAAGGTGCACCTGCCGACCGGCGAGGCCAAGTACGACCCGGATTCCCCGCAGATGCTGCCGACCCTGGCACTGCTGCGCGATGCGCGCCCCGAGGCCAAGGCCCAGCTGCACCACCGTATCGCGCCACCGTTGCTGACCCTCGCGTTCGCGCTGCTGGCCATTCCGCTGGCGCGCAGCACGCCGCGCCAGGCGCGCTACGGCCGCATGCTGGTGGGTTTCCTGACCTACCTGGTCGCGACCAACCTGATGCTGATGGGCACCCAATGGCTGGAGAAGGGCAAGCTGGCCCCGGGACTGGGCTTGTGGTGGCTGGTGCTGCCCCTGCTGGCGGCGGCGATCTGGTTTTACCTTGCCGACGGAAAACTGCGTAGGCCACGCATGCGCGCCGCCAAGGCCGGCATGACGCCCGGAGCAGCGCCATGAAGCCGTTCCCGAAGATCCACGATCTGTATGTCGGCCGCATCGTGCTGGGCACGATCCTGTTGACCTGGTCGGTGCTGCTGGGCCTGGACGTGATGCTGGGCCTGGTGAACGAGTTCTCCGACATCGGCAAGGGCGGCTATGGCGTCAGCCAGGCGGTGGCCTACATGGCCTACACCGTGCCACGGCGGGCCTACACGTTGTTCCCGACATCGGCGGTGATCGGCGCGCTGATGGCGCTGGGGCAGCTGGCGGCAAGCTCCGAGCTCACCGCGCTGCGCGCGATCGGCCTGTCGCGACGGCGCATCAGCCTGGCGGTCGCCGGGGCGGTGGGGCTGCTGACCCTGCTGATGGTCGCCAACGGCGAGACGGCCGGCCCCTGGGGCGAGCGTCACGCCGATACCCTCAAGGCGTCGGCCAAGTCCAACGACACCATCGTGGCCCGCTACTCCGGCCTGTGGGCGCGCGAGGGCGATGTCATCCTCAATGCCCAGGGCGGTGAACAGCGTGACCTGGATGGCGACCGCTGGCTGGAGCTGCACGACGTGCGCCTGTACGAGTTCGCCGACGACGGCCGGCTCGAATCGCTGGCGCTGGCCAAGCGCGCCGAGCACCGCCCCGGCCAGTGGCTGCTGCGCGACGTCACCCGCACCACGTTCCAGGCCAAATCGGTGACCCGGGTCCAGGTCGCGGAGGAACAGTGGGCCTCCACGCTGGACGAGACCGCGCTTAGCGCCGACATCGACCAGCCACTCCACCTGACCTCGCAGAACCTGCGCGGCGCAATCGACTACCGCGAGCGCAACGGCCTGGATGCCGGCGACTTCCAGGAGCACTACTGGGGGCGGTGGTTCTATCCGATCAACGTGCTGGCGCTGTGCCTGGCGGCGATTCCGTTCGCCTTCGGCGCGCTGCGCAGTGGCGGAATGGGCCGACGCCTGTTCGTCGGGATCGTGTTCGCGCTGGGATTCTGGCTGCTGCAGATGATGTCGGTGCGGCTTGCCACCGTGTTCAAGCTGGATTTTCGCCTGGCATACCTGTTGCCGATCGTGGCGATGTCGGCATTGTCGATCGGGCTTTTCAGGAAGCGCTCGGGCTGAGGGCCGTCAACGCTTCGCGGCAGCGCGCGGCGCGCGGCGCAGGCGGGTGTGGCTGGCGCGGTCGTGCCAGGTCAGGCGGTCGCGGTCGATCCACGCCCACCAGAACCCGGCGCCGGCCAGCAGCAGCGACGCGCTGCCGACCACGTAACGCAGCAACGCCGCCCGCCACGACACGACCCCGCCATCAGCCGCCACCACCCGCAAGCGCCACGGCCGCATCCCCAGCGTCTGCCCGCCGCGGTGCCAGCTGGCGATCGCGTAGGCGCCGGTGATCGACCACAACGCAATGAATTCGGCGAAACCCAGCAGGCCCCCGCGCACGGCGTCGTGGTGGGCGACGGTGAACACCAGCGCGACCACAAACCACAGGCCCAGGGCCGGGAAGAAGTCGTAGAACAACGCCACGACGCGCCAGCCGAGCAGCGGCTTCGGTGGTTTCGTCCCGGTTGCGGGGGGCGTCCCGGGGTCGCGCACGGTGTGGGTGGATGCCATGCGCAAAGCTTAATCGCTAAGCTGCCGTGATGACCTCCCACACCCCAGCCGAACGCCGCTCGCTGGCGATGGCCTTGCCGCCGGTGCCGGACGCCGATGCGCTCGCCATCGACCGTTTCCTCGACGTGCTGTGGGCCGAAAATGGTTTGGCGCGCCCGACCCTGGACAGCTACCGCCGCGACTTGCAGGGTTTCGCGCGCTGGCGCCAGGGCAGTGGCGGCGGGCTGGCGGGGGCCGACCGCCCGGCGTTGTTCGACTACCTGGCCTGGCGCGCGCGCGAAGGCTATTCGCCGCGCAGCAATGCGCGATTGCTTTCGGCATGGCGCGCCTACTTCGCCTGGTGCGTGCGGCAGGGGAGCCGTGGCGACGATCCCACCGCCCTGCTGCAGCCGCCGAAGCTGCCGCGCTCGCTGCCCAAGGCGCTGGCTGAAAGCGAGATCGAAGCGCTGCTCGCCGCGCCGGACACCACCACGCCGCTGGGCCTGCGCGACCGCGCGATGGTCGAGCTGATGTATGCCTGTGGCCTGCGCGTCAGCGAGCTGGTCAACCTGCCGTCGACCTCGGTCAACCTGCGCCAAGGGGTCGTGCGGGTGATGGGCAAGGGCGCCAAGGAACGCCTGGTGCCGTTGGGGGAGGAGGCCCAGCACTGGCTGCAGTGCTACCTCGCGCGGTCGCGGCCGCAGCTGGCAGGCGCGCGCGCCGTGGCGCCATTGTTCATCGCCCAGGGCGGTGAGCCGCCCAGCCGCCAGCAGTTCTGGCAGCTGGTGAAGCGCTATGCCGCGGTGGCCGGTATCGACCCGCGCAGGATCAGCCCGCACGGCCTGCGCCACAGCTTTGCCACCCACCTGCTCAACCACGGCGCCGACCTGCGCGCGCTGCAGATGCTGCTCGGCCACAGTTCCCTGTCGACGACCCAGATCTACACCCTCGTGGCTCGCGAACAACTGAAGAAACTTCATGCCACGCACCATCCCCGCGGCTGAGGGTTGTCCCAGCCTCCGCACGCGGAGCTCCGGGCGCGTGGCGACGCGTTGACACGCAATTGCAAGCGGGTGTTGCCGTGGCGCGGTGGCTTGCGAGCAGCTCAATCAGCCCACACCCGCCGCCACCGCGCGGCTGAACAAGCGCGCCGTGGACGGGGCGGTGCGCTGCGGGGGCATGCCACAATCCGGGCAATCGCTGTCAGCCGTGGCAGTCGATACCTCGTCTTTAGCAAGGATTTCCCGATGAAGCGCCTCCTTTTCGCCGCGCTCGGCGCGATCAGCCTGTCCGCCTGCGCGCAGGCGCCCGACGCCGCCGCGGTGGCCGCCAAGCCGCCGGTCAGCCTGGCCGGCGCGACCAAGCCGGTGGCGGGCACGCCCGACGCACGCGCGATCGAGGCGATCCGCGTACTCAATCCGCAGGTCAAGGTGGACCGCGTCGGTCCGGCGCCGCTGCCCGGGTTTCGCGAGGCGCTGGTCGGTGGCCAGGTGGTTTACGTGAGCGACGATGGGCGCTACCTGCTCCTGCCCGGTTCGGGCGGCGCGCTGTTCGACACCACCACCCGCAGGAACCTCAGCGAAGTGGCGCTCGCCGGCATGCGACGAGAGCTGCTGCAGACGATTCCGGCCAGCGAGCGGATCGTCTACGCCCCCGCGAACCCGAAGCACACGGTCACCGTGTTCACCGACGTCGAGTGTGGCTACTGCCGCAAGCTGCACGGCGAGATGGCCGAGTACAACAAGCAGGGCATCGCGATCGAATACCTCGCGTTCCCGCGCATGGGCATCGGCAGCGACGACTACAAGAAGATGGTCTCGGTGTGGTGCTCGCCCGACCGCAAGGCCGCGCTGACGGCGGCCAAGGAGGATCGTCGTGTCCCCGCCCAGGACTGCAAGAACACCGTGAACATGCAGTACGACGTCGGCCAGCGCGCCGGCCTCACCGGGACGCCGATGATCCTGGCCGCCGATGGCACCCAGCTCGGCGGCTACGTGCCACCAAAGCAATTGCGCGCCGCACTCGACAAGCTGGAGGCCGAGGCCTCCAAGCCCGCCGCGGCGGCGACCGCGGTCAGCGGAACCTGATCCGGTCGTGGCCGCCGGCGGCGGCCGGTGAGTGGCGCGGGACGGACGGGCGACCGGGCAGCCGCGCGCTGACGTGGTGCGCGGGGAGTGCGGGCAGGTTGCCGGGCCATCGGGCACCGTCACCGCGCGGCTCCGCTACAATGGCCGGCCCGTCGACCACGGTTTACCGGACATGATCGTCCTCGAGGGCGCCCCCGCCCTGTCACCGTTCCGCCGCGAACGGTTGCAAGCCCGCCTGCAAGCCCTCCATCCCGACCTGCGCCTGCGCGGTGCGTGGCCGGTCTACTGGGTCGAACCCGATGCCGGGGTCGATCCGGGTTCCGACGGGCCTGGTTCCGACCGGCTTGATCCCGATGCGCTGCAGCGGATCCTGCAGGCCTGGCCGAACGAGGCCGCGCGCGACGCCGACGCGGTCTCGCGCTACGTCACCCCGAGGCTCGGCACGCTGTCGCCGTGGGCGAGCAAGGCGACCGGGTTGCTGCGCGGGGCCGGCCAGCCGGTCCACCGCGTCGAGCGCGGCACCCGCTACGACCTCGCCGGCTGGCCAGACGATGCGGCCACCCGGCAGGCGCTGGCAAAGGTGCTGCACGACCCGATGACGCAGTCGCTGCTGGAATCGCGCGATGCGGCGGCGGCGTTGTTCGCGGTCCCGGCGCGCGGCCAGTTGGAGCGCATTGCGCTGGATGACCTCGAGGCCGCCAATGTCCGCCTCGGCCTGGCGCTCGCCGACGACGAAATCGCCTACCTGCGCGAGCGCTACGCCGCGCTGGACCGTGAACCGGCCGACGTCGAACTGATGATGTTCGCGCAGGCCAACTCCGAGCATTGCCGCCACAAGATCTTCAACGCGTCGTGGACGATCGACGGCCGCGAGCAGCACGTGCGTGGAGCACAGGGCAGCGAGCAGCCGCAGTCGCTGTTCAAGATGATCAAGCACACCCACGCGCAGACGCCCGAGAACACCTTGTCGGCCTACAGCGACAATGCCGCCGTGGTCGAGGGTTACCCGACGCGCCGGTTCCGTCCGCAACCGGGCAGCCACGCGTACGCCGCCGAGGCGCTGCTGCCGTCGGCGTTCTGCATCAAGGTCGAGACCCACAACCACCCGACCGCGATCGCGCCGTTCCCGGGCGCGAGCACCGGCAATGGCGGTGAGATCCGCGACGAGGGCGCGACCGGCCGCGGTGGCAAGCCCAAGGCCGGGCTGAGCGGTTTCAGCGTCTCGCACCTGCGCATCCCGACGCTGCCGCAGCCTTGGGAAGTCGAGCGCGCGCTCAACCCGCGCATGGCGCCGGCGCTGGAGATCATGCTCGACGGCCCGATCGGCGCCGCCGCGTTCAACAACGAATTCGGCCGCCCGAACCTGACGGGCTACTTCCGTGCATTCGAACTCGGCGAAGGCAGCAGCGCCGATGGCGTGCTGACCCGCGCCTACGACAAGCCGATCATGCTCGCCGGCGGGCTCGGGGCGATCGACCGCGTGCAGGTCGACAAGCTCGGCCTGAAGCCCGGCTACGCGGTGATCGTGCTCGGCGGTCCGTCGATGTTGATCGGACTCGGCGGCGGCGCGGCCAGTTCGCTGGCCTCCGGCGACAGCGCCGAGGCGCTCGACTTCGCCAGCGTGCAGCGCGACAACCCGGAGATGGAACGCCGCTGCCAGGAAGTCATCGACTGCTGCGTCGCGCGCGGCGTCGACAATCCGATCGCCAGCGCCCACGACGTCGGCGCCGGTGGCCTGTCGAACGCGATCCCGGAGCTGCTGCACGACTCCGGCCTGGGCGGCGTCATCGACCTGGCGCGGGTGCCAAGCGACGACCCGTCGCTGTCGCCGATGCAGCTGTGGTGCAACGAATCGCAGGAACGCTACGTGCTCGGCCTGCCGCCCGCCCGCGTCGCCGAGTTCGCGGCGATCTGCGAACGCGAGCGTTGCCCGTTCGCCGTGGTCGGGTTTGCGACGGCCGAGGAGCGCCTGGTGGTGGGGTACGGGGCGACGGTCGAGAGTGTTTACGGCCCCGATGCTTCGTTCGGGCGTGCGACAGTTGTGGCCCCCGGTCCGCAGGCGCAGCCTGCGGGCGTTCGCGAACGCGCGGACCAGTGGTCCGCAAGCGGCTCCGCTCACCCCATCGACCTGCCGATGGACGTGCTGTTCGGCAAGGCGCCGAAGATGCACCGCGACAGCCGCCATCCGACCGCCGCGCCATGGCCGGCACTGGATTGGCGTGGCCTGAACCTGCACGCCGCTGCATTGCGCGTGCTCTCGCACCCGACGGTGGCGTGCAAGAACTTCCTCGTCACGATCGGCGACCGCAGCGTCGGGGGGCTGACCGCGCGCGACCAGATGGTCGGACCGTGGCAGCTGCCGCTGGCCGATTGTGCGATCACGTTGTCGGGTTTCGACGGCTTTGTCGGCGAGGCAATGGCGATCGGCGAGCGTGCGCCGTTGGCGCTGCTTGATGCCGCCGCCGCCGCGCGCATGGCCGTGGGCGAGGCGATCACCAACCTGTGCGCCGCCCCGGTGGAATCACTCAACCGCATCAAGCTGTCGGCCAACTGGATGGCCGCGGCATCGCATCCGGGCGAGGACGCCTTGCTGTTCGACGCCGTCAAGGCCGTGGGACTCGCGCTGTGCCCGGCGCTCGAGCTCAGCATCCCGGTCGGCAAGGATTCGTTGTCGATGCAGGCGCAATGGCACGCTCGCGACGACGATGGCGCCAGCACGCCGCAGAAATCGGTGTCGCCGGTCTCTCTGGTCGTGACCGCGTTCGCGCCGGTGGTGGATGTGCGCCGGCAACTCACGCCGCTGTTGTCGCGCGAGGGCGATACCGAGCTGTGGCTGATCGGCCTGGGTGCCGGCAAGCAGCGTCTGGGCGGTTCGGTGCTGGCGCAGTGCCATCCGCATGCGGTCGACATGCGCGCGGCCGAAGGCGGCGGCGCGGTCGACAACCCGCTCCCGGCATTCGCCGGCCTGGCGACCGAACGCGGCGATCTGGGCGTGCCGGACCTCGACGACCCGCAGCGGCTGCGCGATTTCTTCGAACTGATCCGCGACGCGCGCGAGGCCGGGCTGCTGCTCGCCTACCACGACCGTTCCGATGGCGGCGCGTTCGCGACCCTGTGTGAGATGGCGTTCTGCTCGCGCCTGGGCCTGGACATCAGCCTGGACGGCTGGGGCGAGGACCCGTTCCGCACCCTGTTCAACGAGGAGCTCGGCGCGGTCGTGCAGATCGCGTGCGAGGATCGCGCCGAATTCGCCGACCTGGTGTCCCGCCATGGCCTGATCGACTGCGCGCAGCGCATCGCCAAGCCGACCACGGCCCCCACCATCCGCGTCGCCGACGACGGCAGCATGCTCGCGGAGTGGCGCTGGCATGAACTGTTCGACGCGTGGTGGGCGACCAGCCATGCGCTGCAGTCGCTGCGCGACAACCCCGAATGCGCCGACGAGGAACGCGTCGCGGCGCGCGACTTCAACGCGCCGGGGTTGAAGCCGAAGCTGACATTCGATCCGGCCGAGGATGTCGCGGCGCCGTACATGGATGTACCAGTGCCGCGAGCGCAGGATGCGCAGGAGCGGCCGGCTTTCATCAATGTCGGCGCGCGCCCGCGGGTCGCGATCCTGCGCGAGCAGGGCGTCAACGGCCAGATCGAGATGGCTGCGGCGTTCGACCGCGCCGGCTTCGAGGCGGTCGACGTGCACATGAGCGACCTGATCGGTGGCCACGTGGCGCTGGACGCGTTCACGGGCCTGGCTGCCTGCGGCGGCTTCAGCTACGGCGACGTGCTCGGGGCCGGCCGTGGTTGGGCGACCTCGATCCTGGAGCGCCGCAACCTGCGCCAGGCGTTCGCGGCGTTCTTCGCCCGCGACGACAGTTTCGCGCTCGGCGTCTGCAACGGCTGCCAGATGCTCAGCCAGCTCAAGGACATCATCCCGGGCGCGGACCATTGGCCGGTGTTCCTGCGCAACCGCAGCGAGCAGTTCGAGGCGCGCCTGGGTCTCGT
>JBBRWW010000119.1:0-8968 GCA_038248955.1 Lysobacterales bacterium | reverse complement strand
TTTCGCCGTCGATGCCGATGGCCGCAAGATGTCCAAGTCGGTCGGCAATGTCGTCGCCCCGCAGAAGGTCATCGACGCGATGGGCGCGGACGTCCTGCGCCTGTGGATCGCCTCGGCGGATTACCGCAACGAGATGGCGGTTTCCGACACCATCCTCAAGCGTAGCGGCGACGCCTACCGGCGCATCCGCAACACCGCGCGCTTCCTGCTCGGCAACCTGCACGGCTTCGAGCCGGCGAAGCACCTGCGTCCGCTGCAGGACATGGTCGCGCTGGACCGCTGGATCGTCCATCGCGCGTTCGAGTTGCAGGTCCGGATCGCGGCCGCCTACGAGCGCTACGACTTTGCCGAGATCGTGCAGGCGTTGTCGAATTTCTGCAGCGTCGACCTCGGCGCGCTGTACCTCGACGTGACCAAGGATCGCCTCTACACCATGGGCGAGGATTCGCCGGGCAGGCGCTCGGCGCAGACCGCGATGTACCACCTCGCCGAGGCGTTCGCGCGCTGGATCGCGCCGATCCTGAGCTTCACCGCCGACGAGATGTGGCGGCACCTGCCGGCGCCCGCCGACGGCGACCGCGAGGACAACGTGCTGTTCTCCACGTGGTACGAGGGCCTGGAAGCGTTGCCCGCTGACGCACCGCTGTCGGCGCACGATTTCGACCGCCTGCTGGCGCTGCGCGAGACCATGAGCAAGACGCTGGAGCCGATGCGCGCCGCTGGCGAAATCGGCGCCGCCCTGGAAGCCGAGATCGCGCTGCGATGCGGCGTCGCCGACCAGAACTGGCTGGCGCCCTTCGTGGACGAACTGCGGTTCCTGTTCATCAGCGGCGACGTCGAGATCGTCGCCGACGACGGCATCAAGGACATCGCGGTGCTGGCGGCGCCGACCACCAAGCCCAAATGCGTGCGCTGCTGGCACTACCGGGCCGACGTCGGCAGCGTTGCCGCGCATCCGCAGCTGTGCGGCCGCTGCGTCGACAACCTCGATGGCGCGGGCGAGGAGCGCCGCTGGTTCTGATCTTCCATGCCATTGCCGGCATCGATCCCGGTCATTGCCGGGATCGATCCGAAGTCGCACGGACGCGGCGGCTGAACCCTTGCATGGCCACCGCGGTGGCCATGAACCTCCATACCCCTTCCTCGATTCCGGCCTGCGCCGGAATGACGAACCCGGACCCATGAACAAAACAACCCCGAACGCACTTCCCTGGCTGGCCCTGTCGGCCGTGATCATCGCGCTGGACCAGCTCAGCAAGGCCTGGGTACTGGCGTCGCTGCCCGAATACACCGCGATCCCGGTGATCGAGGGATTCTGGAACTGGTATCGCACCTACAACACCGGCGCGGCATTCAGCTTCCTCAGTGATGCCGGCGGCTGGCAGAAGTACCTGTTCGTGGTGCTCGCCGCGGCGATCACCGGCCTGCTGGGCTACTGGCTGTCGCGGACGCCGCGGCGCGACTGGAAGACCGCGCTGCCCTACGCGCTGGTGATCGGTGGGGCGATCGGCAACGTCATCGACCGCCTGCTGCATGGCCACGTCGTCGACTTCATCCAGTGGCACTGGCGCGACCACTTCTGGCCGGCATTCAACATCGCCGATGCGGCGATCATGGGCGGCGCGCTGGGCATTGCCGCCTATGGCCTGTTTGCCGGCAAGCACGACAAGGCCGTTCCGGCCGGGCGGGGGTAAACTTCGCGCATGGATGTGCTGCTCGCCAACCCCCGTGGTTTCTGCGCCGGCGTCGACCGGGCGATCGAGATCGTCAAGCGCGCCATCGAAACGCTTGGGGCGCCGATCTACGTGCGTCACGAGGTGGTGCACAACCGCTTCGTGGTCGACGACCTCAAGCATCGCGGCGCGGTGTTCGTCGACGAACTGCACGAAGTGCCCGACGGCGCTACCGTAATTTTCAGCGCCCATGGCGTCTCCCAGGCGGTGCGCGCCGAGGCCGACCGCCGCGGGTTGAAGGTGTTCGACGCGACCTGCCCGCTGGTCACCAAGGTGCACCTGGAAGTCGCGCGCAATTGCCGCGCGGGCCGCGACGTGGTGCTGATCGGCCACGAAGGCCACCCCGAGGTCGAAGGCACGATGGGCCAGTGGCGCCGCGAGGCCGGAAGCGGCCGCATCTACCTGGTCGAGGACCTGGCCGATGTCGCCGCGCTCGACGTGAACCAGCCCGGAAACGTCGCCTACACCACACAGACGACGCTCTCGGTCGATGACACCCGCACGGTCATCGATGCGCTCAAGGCGCGCTTCCCGGCGATCCAGGGTCCAAAGAACGACGACATCTGCTACGCCACCCAGAACCGCCAGGACGCCGTGCGTGAACTGGCCGCACGCTGCGACCTGGTGCTGGTGGTGGGCTCGCCGAACAGCTCCAATTCCAACCGCCTGCGCGAACTGGCCGAGCGCGAGGGCGTCCAGGCCTACCTGATCGACGGCGCCCCCGAAATCGACCCCGCCTGGATCACCGGCCGCCAACACATCGGCGTCACCGCGGGCGCATCCGCCCCTGACGTGCTGGTGCGCGGCGTGATCGAGCGCCTGCACGAACTGGGCGCCGAGCGCGTCCAGGAGCTGGACGGCGAACCCGAAGACATGGTGTTCGCACTGCCCAGGGAGCTGCGGCTGCAACTGATCAATTGACCCCTGCAGCGCCTGCCCACTACAATCCACGCCCTGCTGCGGCGAACTCCGCCCGCGACGGCGGGAACGCCGGATTTTCCCGATCTTTCGCCGGAATAGCTCAGTTGGTAGAGCGGCGCATTCGTAATGCGTAGGTCGTAGGTTCGATTCCTATTTCCGGCACCACGTCCTCAAAGGCCCGCGCAAGCGGGCCTTTGTTGTTTCGGGCAAGTTCTTTCGTAGCCGGGTCACATCCGGGACGCCCGCCGGTGTCATGCAGCGAACGCGCGGTATCGGGCCACCCGCGCGTGGGTTGGCAATGCCGGATGGCTACGCCGCCGACCGGGCACTGGCCGCAGCCAGTCGTGGCGCGCTGGCGAATACCAACGCAAGGCTCGCCGCCAGCGCGATCGCCACACCTGCCACCATTACGGGCGTCAGTACGTCCACCGCCAGCGGTCCCTTGCCCTGCACGCCGGCGTAGGCCAGCACCGCCATCGCCAGTTCGTACGGTCGCGGGCTACGGAACACCGCGCCGCAGGCGAGACCGAGCGCGGCGATGGCTGCGGCGACCAGCAGGACCGGGCCCAGGACACCGGGAGATGTCAGCATCGAGCGCAGCAGCAGCGGGGCGACCGCGAACAGCGAAAGCAGCACCGCCGACGCGAGCCGCGCGATGGACAGCCGCCGGGCGGCATCCGGCGCGGTGAACACCAGCCCGGCCGTGCGCGTTTCCGCTTCACGCAACAGGGCGCGTGCATGCACGTCGATGCTGAGCATCCACGCCACCACCGCGGCGACCACCGCGCTGGGCAGCGGGCCGGCGCACTGCACGATGCCGGCCACCAGCAGCACGCCCCACCACAGCAGGCTGCGGCGACGCAGGGCCAGTCGCAGTTCGGCGGCGACCAGGGTCCCCATCGCGCCGCGTTCCAGTGGGCGCAGCGCGCGATCAAGCCAGCGCAGTTTTCGGCCGGCGCGGTCGGCGGTGGGCGCCGCTTCGGTGCGGGCGGCCGCTCGGTCGAGGAAAGGCGCCAAAGCGGCGGCACCGAACACGCCCAATGCGAGCCAGAACACGCGGCCAAGCAAGGCTGCCGGCTCGACGTGCCACACGGTCCATTCGAACAGGCGCGGCTGGCCCTTGATGCCGCCCAACTCGCCCGCGCCGATGGTGACGCTGACCTTGGTGAAATCGAGTTTCGGGACTTCCTGTGCCAGCGCCTGCGCGAACGAGTGGCCCGCCAGTGTCATCCCTGCCGGATCGCTCATGGCCTGCGCGGTCGCGGCGTCCACGCCCTGGTCGAATGCCTGCGTCAGCCCGGCGAACACCAGCAGCCAGACGAAGAAGTACAACACGTTGCCGCCGGTGCGCCGCAGCATCGGCACCATGTCGAAGACGATGGCGAAGAACGCGGTGAGCGACAGCGCTGGCACGGTGATCACCAGCACCGGCTTGACCAGCTCGATCAGATCGAACGCGCGGTCCTCGCCGCGCACCACCTGCGCGAGCACGCCCACCGCCAGGCCGACCGCGATCACGCAGCAGAAGACCGCCATGTGGCTGGCCCACTTGGCGACGAGGTAGCCCGCGCGCGTCATCGGCGTGGCGACCAGCAACTGCCATACGCGCGTGTCGAAATCGCGCAACACGGTGCCGCGCACCAGGTAGAAACCCAGCCAGGCCAGCATCGTCGAGTAGAACAGGCCGAGGGTCATGCCGGTCCATGCGCTGGAATAGCGGCCGCGCGCATCGTCGACCGAAATGGCCAATTGCCCGGAATCGATGGCGGGGAAGCAGAACCACGTGGCCAGGCCCACCAGCCCGAGCACCACCCAGAAGCGCCGCGTGCGGGTGCGTTCGCGCAGGTCGGCCAGCATGATTGCGAAAACCCGGCGCAGCGTCTCCATCTCAACGGTCCTCCGAGCGGGCGACGAGCCAGAGGTGCGCGTCCTCGAGTCCGGCGGCGACGGGCACGGCGTCGGGTGACGGCGCGGTTTCGGCGACGAGCCGCAGCCGCACGCCCTCGGCGCGGCGCTGCGAGCCCGTGGTGACGTGGCGCGCGCGGATCGCTGCGACCTGCGGTTCCGGAACGGTCCATTCCCAGACATGACCGGCCGCATCGGCGATCAGCGCCTCGGGCGACCCCGCGAACAGCAGCCGCCCCTTGGCCATCACCGCCAGCGAGGTGGCGCTGGCCTCGAGGTCGGACACGATGTGGGTGGACAGGATCACCAGGCGGTCGGCGGCGAGGTCGCTGATCAGGTGGCGGAAGCGCAGGCGTTCTTCGGGGTCCAGGCCGACGGTGGGCTCGTCGACGATCAGCAGGTCCGGATCGTTGAGCAGCGCCTGCGCGATGCCGACGCGCTGGCGCATGCCGCCGGAAAACTCGCCCAGGCGACGGTCGGCGACGTCGCCGAGACCCACCTGCGCCAGGCACGAATCGACGCGTGCCGCCGCACCCTTGGCCGACACGCCTTTCACCGCGCTGAGGTAGGCGAGGAACTCGCGTGCGCTGAGCATCGGGTACACGCCGAAGTCCTGGGGCAGGTAGCCGAGCGTGCGGCGCAGCGGGTCGGGCCGGCTCGCGATATCGTTGCCGTTCCAGTGCACGCGGCCGCGGGTGGGTTTGGCCAACGTGGCGAGGATGCGCATCAGGGTCGACTTGCCGGCGCCGTTGGGCCCGAGCAGGCCGACGATGCCGCGCTCCAGCTTCAGCGTGACGTTTGAAAGGGCTTCGTGGCCGCCCTTGTAGCGGAAGCTGACGTCTTCCAGTTGCAGGCTGCAGGCGCTCATGAGGTGTCCTTGCCGTCGGCGGGCGCCAACTGTGTAGGTAGTGTAGATAACTACCACACCGGTGCACATGTGCCGTTAGGCAGGGGCTGGGAGACTTGCACGGACTCCCCACAGGCGCGCCGGCTCAAGTCCACTGGCTTGGACGAGAGCACGAGCATCATGGATTTAGGGGAATGGGCACCGACCAATCGGCGTATCAACGCGTGCCGTCAGTAGTCCTTACGTGACCAGCCCACCCAAGCCTGGCCTGAAACAACAAAGGCCCGCTTGCGCGGGCCTTGCACCGGTTCTACGCCGTTTCCGCAATACCGTTCATTAAATGCGGCCGGGAGCGTCGCCTGCTGGCTTCGTCCCTGGGCCACCTGATCAACCTCAACGTCCCGCGCGGCCCTTGCCTGGCACCGAAAACAGTTCGACCGCCAGTGTGAAGGTGCGCTGTTCGTCGGGCTTCAATGCACCCACGCCGACCACCTGCCGGGTGATTTCCTCGCCACGCTCATTGCGGATCGAAAGCACCATGGAATATTCCGCGGTGCCGTCGGTCGCGTTCTGGCGGATCGTGCCCTCCACCCGCAATGGCGTCGCCAACGCGTTCTGTGCCGCGCCCGCCTCGAACCGCAGGTGGCCGCGGCAGGCGGGGCAGACGCTGGCGCTTTCGAGGATCGTCGCCTTGCAGTGCGGACAGTGTCGCGTCGCGCCCGCGGTTCCGGGACGCACGACGCTCATGACTCGGTGCCGGCCTCCGTCTTGCTGGCCGAAGCCTTGCCGGCCTTGTCCTTGTCTTCCCAGCCGAAGTCCATCTCGCCGCGCATGCGCGACCCGGCGGCAACGGTCATCGTGCCGGCCTTGACGTCGCCGATCAGCACGCCCGACTCCAGCAACTCCACGCGCTGCGCGGCCTCGATGTTGCCTTCCAGTTCGCCGGCGATGATGACCTTGCTGGCGCGCACGCCGCCGGTCAGCTTGGCGCCGACCTCGATCGTGAGGTTGCCCTGCACGTTGACGTCGCCCTTGAAGCGGCCGGCGATGCGGATGTGGCCGGCACCCTCGATCTTGCCCTCGATGGTGATGTCGGACGCAATCAGCGATTCCTTGACGTCACGTTCGGGCGCGCGCGTCGGCGCGGCAGGCACCGGGGGCACGGTGTTGTGGGAACCCGGATGGATGTCGGCAAGCGCCGGTGCATCGAAACGTGCGGGCTCGGGGGGGGCGGTCTTGGAGCTCTGGTCTTTCCAGCTGATGGCCATCGGGGCGATCCTGCAAACGGGGGAATCCCGAGGCTAGCATCGCTTCACGCCGTCGTGACGCGCCGCCCATCGCTTTTCAGCAAGGCGACAGCAAGCGCCCATTGATCGGTGACGCGGGTCACATCCGGAAGACGCCGAAGCCGCTCCCCGCGGTTCCCGTTTCCTTTTCAATCGGCGCGTTGAGGCTCGCCGACAACGACAATCCCAGCACGCGGCGGGTATCGGCCGGGTCGATGATGCCGTCGTCCCACAACCGCGCGCTGGCGTAATACGGGTTGCCCTGGGACTCGTACTGCTCGCGGATGGGCGCCTTGAAGGCCTCCTCGTCCTCTGGCGACCAGACGTTGCCGGCGGCCTCGATGCCATCGCGCCTGACCGTCGCGAGCACGCTGGCCGCCTGTTCGCCGCCCATCACGCTGATGCGCGCGTTCGGCCACATCCACAGGAAGCGCGCGCCGTACGCGCGGCCGCACATCGCGTAATTGCCGGCGCCGAAGCTGCCGCCGATCACCACGGTGAACTTCGGCACGTGCGAGCAGGCGACCGCGGTCACCATCTTCGCGCCATCCTTGGCGATGCCGGCGTTCTCGTATTTCCTGCCGACCATGAAGCCGGTGATGTTCTGCAGGAATACCAGCGGGATGCCGCGCTGGTTGCACAGCTCGATGAAGTGCGCGCCCTTGAGCGCGCTCTCGGCGAACAGGATCCCGTTGTTGGCGACGATGCCGACCGGGTAGCCGTGCAGGTGCGCGAACCCGGTGACCAGGGTCTTGCCGTAGCGGGCCTTGAACTCGTGCAGTTCGCTGCCGTCGACGATGCGCGCGATCACCTCGCGGATGTCGAACGGCTGGCGCGTGTCCCTGGGCACGACGCCGTACAGCTCCTCGGCGCCATGCAGCGGCTCACGCGTGGCGCGCACCGTCACCGGCAAGGTCTTGCTGCGGTTGAGGTGGCCGACGATGTCCCGGGCGATCTGCAGCGCGTGGCGGTCGTTTTCGGCGTAGTGGTCGACGACGCCGGACACGCGCGTGTGCACGTCGGCGCCGCCGAGCGTCTCGGCATCGACGATCTCGCCGGTGGCGGCCTTCACCAGCGGCGGACCGCCGAGGAAGATCGTGCCCTGGTCCTTGACGATGATCGACTCGTCGCACATCGCCGGCACGTACGCGCCGCCGGCGGTGCAGCTGCCCATCACCACCGCGATCTGCGGGATGTTGCGCGCGCTGAGCCGCGCCTGGTTGTAGAAGATGCGGCCGAAGTGCTCGCGGTCGGGGAACACTTCGTCCTGCAATGGCAGGAACGCGCCGCCGGAGTCGACCAGGTAGACGCAGGGCAGGTGGTTCTCGCTGGCGATCTCCTGGGCGCGCAGGTGCTTCTTGACGGTCATCGGGAAGTAGGTGCCGCCCTTGACGGTGGCGTCGTTCGCGACCACCACGACTTCCTGGTCCATCACCCGGCCGATGCCGCAGACCATGCCCGCGGCGGGCGCGGCATCGCCGTACATGCCTTCGGCGGCGAGCGGGGCGATCTCAAGGAACGGAGAACCGGGATCAAGCAACGCCGTGATGCGGTCGCGCGCCAGCAGCTTGCCGCGCCCCGAGTGCTTCAACCGCGCCTGTTCGCCGCCGCCGTCGGCCGCGCGCGCAAGGCGCGCATCGAGTTCCTCGACCAGCGCGCGATGGAAGGCGACGTTGTCCTTGAAATCCTGCGAGCGGGGGTCGAGCTGCGAAGTGATTGCGGACATGGATTCACCACCGTGAAGAACGCGGGCATGTAAGCACAAAGGGCCGGTGTGGCCAACCGCGGCGCCCGTCGATGGATTGCCCGCCAGCGGCCCGCTGCCGTGGGCGGTGCGTTGGCGAGCGGCGCGGAAATCGGTCGCGAGGAACTGATCGCGAAAAAATCAAGCCACCGCGCAAAAAGAAAGGCCCGCTTGCGCGGGCCCTTCGATCGTGCGTGAGGCAAGAAGCTCTTACTTCTTGACTTCCGTAGCAGCGGCGTCGGCCTTGTCGGCGACGTGCTGCGCCGCGTCGGCGGTGTTCTGCGCGGCGTTGGCGGTTGCCTGGGCGGCGCCGGCGGCAGCTTCGTTGGCGGCGGCGGCAGCGGCATCGCCGGCCTGCTCGACGTTGGCGCCGACTTCGGCAACGGCTTCGCCGGTGGCGGCAGCGGCGGCGTCCACGTTGGCGCCGGCGGCGTTGGAGATGGCGTCGGCAGCGGCGGCGTTGGCGTCACCGGCCTGGGCGGCTTCATTCTGGGCGGTCGGGGTCTCGTTCTTGCAGGCCGACAGGGACAGG
>JBBRWW010000118.1:0-8975 GCA_038248955.1 Lysobacterales bacterium | reverse complement strand
CTCGGGGTCGACCTGTGGTCGGGCCTGGACGCGTTGCGTCGCGCGTACCCGCTCGATCGCCGATTCGTGCCGCAATTGCCGGCGGCGGACGTCGTCGCCGCGCGCGCGCGCTGGCGTGACCTGGTCTCGCGGGCCTGAGCAGCGTCGCGCGGTTGCAATGCCGGCCGGGCTGCAGGCACTGCGCATCGCCAATGGGCACGCTGGTGCGCCTGGACAACGATCCGGTGCCGGCCCGCCTCGCAATCCCGGCGCCGCCGCGGGCGTCGATGAGCGGGGGCCAGCCCCCGCTTTTACACCGCGGGTACCGGCTTAGGCACGATCCGGTCACGACCCACTGGGAGCGGACGACGGCCTCCCGGTCGCCGGTGATACGGTGCCTGCGGCGTGGCGCGGGCACCGGTTGCCTGTGCCGGCCCGCTAATCCACCATTCACCGCGGCCGCGTAAGGTGGCCGCTTGCAGAAGCCGAGAGACTCCATGGGCAAGACCCCAATCCGCGCGCTGTTCCTGTTGCTGCTGGCGCTGCTGCTGGCCGCGGGTTGTTCGACGCTCAATGCGGTCAGTACGCTGCTCGGCAACGAGGTCACGTTCTAGCAGCCGCAGCTGCAGCAATCGCTCAACCGCAATTTCCCCAAGCACTTCGACAAAGCTGGGGGGCTGGTTTCAGTGACCCTGCTCAATCCGCGCCTGTCGATCCCGCAGGGGTCCAAGCGCCTGCGGCTCGACTTCGACCTCGGCCTGGGGGCGCTGGGCAGTGACAGCAGCCGGCCGACCGGGCGATTCGCATTGACCAGCGCGCTGCGCTTCGATCCGGCCACGCGTGGCCTGCACCTGCAGGACCCCAGTATCGAAAGCGTCGACGTGCCGTCGCTGGGCGGCGCCATGAACTCCTCGGCGCGCGGCCTGCTGAACTCGTGGCTGGTCGATTACGCCCGCGACGAACCCGTCTACCGTTTCGACAACACCCTGCTCGATCGTCTCGGGGCGCGCCGCATCGGCTCGACCGATATCGACAACGGCATGGTCGTGGTCCACCTGGGCAACTGACGTGCATCCGCGCCGACTCGCCCTGGTCGTGCTGACCTGCATCGTGTTGGCCGCCTGCGGGGGTGACAAGACCACGGCTGGCCAATATACCGTCGCCGGTATCGATGACGAACCACTGCCCACGCCAGCGGGCGTACCCGGCGCTGCCGTAACCGGCATGCCCGATGCACCCGGCCCCAATGCAGCCGCCCCGGGGCTCGCGGAGTCACCCGCCGCGGTCGACCCGGGCGCCATGGCATTCGACCCGGACGGCAATCCGCTCGCCGAGGGCCAGGAGCCTGTCGACGCGGCCACGTCGGCAGTGATGCCGTCCAACGACGCCCCCCGTGCCATCGCCGACAACGAGCCCGCCGCGCAGGAGGCCATCGGCCTGGTACGTGACTACTACGCTGCGATCAACGCCCAGAACTACGCCCAGGCCTTCGCCATGTGGTCGGACGGCGGCCGCGCGACCGGACAGTCGCCGCAGCAGTTCGCGAGCGGCTTTGCCCGCACCAACGGGGTATCCGTGGAAGTGATGGCGCCCGGTCGCATCGGTGCCGCAGCCGGCTCGCGCTACATCGAGGTGCCCGTTGCGCTGACCGCCACCCTGGCCGATGGCAGCCAACGCAGGTACGTGGGCGCCTATACCCTGCGCCGCGCGGTCGTCGATGGTGCGACGCCCGAGCAGCGTGCGTGGCGGATCGCCTCGGCTGACCTGCGCGAACTACAGCCGTAGGCGCATCGATGCGAGAACGGTCTGGTTTGCGGGAAGCGCCTGACACCATGACGACACCGGTCCCGCGCGTGGTCCTCGACACCAACGCCTGCCTTGACCTGTGGGTCTTCGCGGATCCGCGCGCGGCGCGGTTGCTCGCCGCGCTCCACGCCGGCGCGGTCGAAGCCGTCACCAATACCGCCTGCCGCGACGAGTGGCTGCGGGTGCTGCAGTACCCGCGCCTGCAACTGGGCGACGTCGCACGCCTCGCCCATCGACGCACCCACGATGCGCTGGTGCGTCACCTCGACGACGACGCGCCATCGCTTCATCCCGACGTGACACTGCCGCGCTGCGCCGATCCGGATGACCAGAAGTTCCTGCAGCTCGCCCTCAGCTCCGGCGCGCGCTGGCTGGTCAGCCGCGACGGCGACGTGCTGGCGCTGGGCCGCCGCACCCGTCGCGACCAGTTGTTCGACATCGTGGCGCCCCAGGCGTGGTCGCTGGCGCCGGGCTGGGACCGCGGCGAATGGGCCGCGACGCCTGTTGCGCTGCGCGGGACGGTCCGGCCGCCTTGCGGTTGATGCCGCGCGCCGGCGGCGCATCCACCGCCAAGGTCGCCGTTGATCCACCCACCGGCGCCGGCCGCGCCACGCGCTAGATCTCGAATCGATACGACAGCTTGACCAGCAACTGCTCGCTGTCGCGTAACTCGAACGCGTCGGTGAAGTCGCGCAGCGCGTCGAAACGGCTGCCGACGTCCTCGTCGTACAGCGAGCCGCCGCGAACGTAGGCGACGTACAGGTACGACAGCGGCGCCAGTTCGTAGCGGTAGCGCACCTGGAAGCCGAGGTTGTGCAGCGCGAAGTCGGGCAGGACCTCTTTCACCGCCACCGGTTCGCCATCGGCGGCCACCCGGTACGCCTGGCGCGCCTTGGCGTGCAGGCCGATCGTCTCCAGCCGGACGCGCAACTCCTGCCTGCCGCCCACCAGCCAGGTGATGCCGGCATTGAGGAACAGCATGTCCGAACGGAACGTGCCCAGCAGGTTGTCGCCGCGCCACAGCAGCCAGTCGGGGTTGTGGCGGGCCTCCAGCCCGGTGTTGAAGCTGAGCGTGTCGTCGACGTGGTAGGTAGGCTCGAAGGACAACGAAGTGGCACCCTCGCCGACGCCGCCCAGGCCCTCGGCCGCGTATCGCGCGTTGCCGTAGAAGGCCCAATGCGCCTTCCGCGGCATTGAGCGCTCGTAGAAGGCGAACAGCTTCGATGGCACCTTGACGAAGCCGTTGCCGCGGGTGATCAGGTCGTCGTTGCCGGCCGTAAAGCCGGCAAGCTCGAAGAACTCATTGCCGCCGTCGCGACGGTCGCTGCCGCGGTTGAGTGCCCACGCGTCGGCGATCTTCAAGCCATGGTCGTTCATGCGCCGGGACAGTGCGTACCGCCAGTTGTGGGCGCTGAATGCCGAGGTTTCCGGCAGGTCGGTGAGGCGGCGACCGAGTTCGTAGCGCGCGTAGTTGTAGTTGTTGCGCTCAAGGAACCCGAAGTCGTTGAGCTGCAAGCCGTCGCCCAGGTGCACCGCATAGAGCTGCTGGCGCCAGACGGGATTGATCTGCTGGTCAATGCGCACCTGCGCGCCGCTGTCGCGGGTTGACGTGCCGCGCTGGTCCACCAGGGAACCGACCACGGTGCTGCGTACGCTCCAGGCCGCGTTCGGCGTCCACCGGTGGTCGAACTCGGCGACCATCGCCTCGCGCTCGAGGAACGGCCGCTCCACTCTCGTGACCATCGCGCCGACGCCCTGGGCATCGAAATCGCGGCTCGCGCGCACCGCATAGAAATCGCGACCGACATCGCCGGCCTCGCTGGCAGCGAACACGCCGTAGTTGATTGCCCCCGCACTGCCATTGACCTTGACCGCCGCGGTGACGTCGCCGGCGCCGCTGCCGTCATCGGCCGTGCCACCGACACGACGGGTGTAGATCAAGCGGTTGCCGTTGCCGAGCGATCCGAACGGGACGTCGAAAAACCCCTGGTTCTCGGTGAAGAACGGCCGTTTGTCGCTGAAGAAGGTTTCGATGGCGCCGAAGTTGACCACCAGCTGGTCGCTCTCGACCTGGCCGAAGTCCGGATTGACCGTGGCGCTGAGCTGGAACTGGCCGCTGGGTTTCCAGAACAGGTCGGCGCCACCGTCGAAGCTGCTGCGGCCGGCGACGTTGTCGCGCACGCCAACCACGTATGGAGTGACCGCCAGCAGCGACTGGCTGAACTTCGGAACCTCGACCTTCGCCAGCACCGACAGGAAGCGTTGCTCGACGTAGCTGACCGCGGGCCAGGACATGCGCTCGCCCGTGCTGCCGATCACGCGGTCCAGCGACACGCCGATCGTGCGCGTGGTTCCCGCCGCCTGCCGCATCGGCGCGACGTGCCACGGGATCAGCATTTCGGCCGACCAGGTATCGCCGTCCTCGGACGTGGCATGGCGCCAGTCGCCGTCCCAGTCGCTGTTGAACTGGTTCTCGTTGGTCAGGGTGCCATCGCTGATGCTGTCGGCCAGAGTCAGCGTGAAGTTGTAGCCATTGCGGCCGTCGCCATCGAAATCGACGTACAGGTTGACGCGATCGACCTGCCCGTTGTTGTCGCGTTGCGTGCGCTGGCGGGTACGTGCCACCTGCGCCGGCTGGGTGTTGCGGAAAGCGATGGCCAGCCCCTGCGGCGTCGCCAGCACCCAGGCCTCGGTGGGTTGCGGTCCGGGCACGCGCGATAGCGGTTGGGTGAGGCGGAAGTCGGTGATGTGCTGCGCGCCCTGCCATTCGGCCGCATCGATGCGGCCGTCGACCTCGATCGCGTGCGCCACGGGGGCACACGACAGGGCCAGCAGAGCCAGAGGCAGGAGCAGGGTCAGTGGTGCGCGCATGGGGTCGATCAGTGGCAAGGGACGCGCAGCCTAGCTCTCCACCGACCGTTTACCGACTGGCGAAAGTCATGGCAACCGAAATCCGGTTCGTGGCATCGGCAACGCCTCCACCCGTGCCCCGGTCGCCAGTAGCGGAACGTCCCGACCCTGGCGCGGGCGCGGCCGGGATTGCGGAGTCATTCCGCTGCCCGCTACTGCATGTGCCAGCCGTGGCTGACGGTGATGCTCTGCCCGGTCAGCGCCGCGCTCGGGAACTCGGCCAGGAAACGCACGGTGCGGGCGACGTCCTGCAGCGTGGTGAACTCGCCATCGACGGTATTGCCCAGCATCACCTTGCGGATCACCTCGTCCTCGCTGATGCCGAGCTCTTTGGCCTGCTCGGGGATCTGCCGGTCGACGAGCGGCGTGCGCACGAAACCCGGGCAGACGACGTTGCTGCGCACGCCGTGGGCCGCACCCTCCTTGGCCAGCACCCGCGCCAGCCCCAGCAGGCCGTGCTTGGCGGTGACGTAGGCGGACTTCAGCGGCGAGGCAAGGTGCGAGTGCACCGAGCCCATGTAGATGACCGTGCCGCCCCGGCTCTTGCCGGTGCCGTCATCGCCATACATGTGCGGCAGCGCCGCCTTGGTGGTCAGGAACGCGCCATCGAGGTGGATGGCCAACATCTTCTTCCAGTCGGCATAGGCGAACTGCTCGATCGGATTGACGATCTGGATGCCGGCGTTGGACACCAGGATGTCGATGCCGCCCAGTTGCGCGACCACCGCCGCGATGCCGGCGTTGACCGCGGCTTCGTCGCTGACGTCCATCGCGATGCCGATCGCGCGGCTGCCGTCGACCGCAGCGCCGGTCGCGTTGATTTCAGCCGCGACGGCCATCGCCCCGTCGACATCGAGGTCGGCGATCGCGACGGCGGCGCCGGCGCGGAACAGCTCGAATGCGATTTCCCTGCCGATGCCGCTGGCGGCGCCGGTGATGACTGCAACCTTGCCGTGGAGAGAGCTCATGCGGGATTCCTTGGGGTTTTCGGCGACGGGGCGAAGAGCACGCCCGACGCCAGTTTCGCTGCACGGCTGCCGCGGTGCCATCGCCCCTTGGTACGTGGCAGCGCGGGTGCCGGCCGGGTCGGGTTGCGTCTCGGGCCACTGGCGTCCAACCCGGGGACGCGAGCCGGGCAAGCACGATGAGGGCCGGGCAACGAACCTGGTTGACGGCCCCGCCTACTTTGCCTTGGCCGCCTTGCGCTTGGGCTGCAGCATCGTGCCAGTGCATCGTTTGGCGCCGCAGCGGCATTCCCAGATCTTCTTCAGCCGCGCGCTGTGCGCCTCGGCCAGGACGATGCCGTAATTGTAGGACAGTTCCTCGCCCGGCTCGATCGCGCGGATCGCATCGATGAAGACGCGGTCCTTGCGGGTATCGCGCTGCTCGCCACCTTCCGCCTCTTCCAGCACGGCCTCGCAGTTGGGCGCGCAGCTGTGGTTGATCCAGCGCGCGGTGCCGCCCTCGAAGTTGGCGTCGATCACGTAATCATCGTTGAGCGTGAACAGGAACGTATGTCCGGAATCGGCGTCGCCACTGTTGCCTGCGTCGACGTCCGCGTGGGTGCGGGGACGGCCCTTGTATTCGACGACGCGCTCGTCCTTGGCGATCGGTGCGATGGCGAACACGCCATTGCCATGGATGGCGGAGCGACGGGCGACGATCTTGCGCGGCATGGGCGGGTTCCGGTGGATTCAGGCCGGCATTTTGACCCGGATGCCCGGCCGCCGCCATGGCAGGCTGTCCGCTGCGGCAGCAGCATGGCGTTTTATCGGGGGTCCCAACCCGAGGCCATCGACATGTATGCGAGAACCCGCTCGCTGCTCGCACTTTCGATACTGCTTGCGCTTCCCGCCTGCCAGGTGGCCACCGAAGCGGCCGCGGCTGCCGCCGTCACTGGTTCCGAAAGCGACCTGGTGGCGCGCGGTGACTACGTGGTTCGTATCGGTGGTTGCAACGACTGCCACACGCCCGGTTACATGGACAAGCAGGGCGAGGTCGACCGAGCCCACTGGCTGACCGGAAACGCGCTGGGCTTCAACGGTCCCTGGGGCACGACCTACCCGGCCAACCTGCGGCTCAAGGCGGCGGACAAGGATGAAGCAGCCTGGTTGGCATACACGGCGGACCTGCACACGCGACCGATGATGCCGGACTTCAATGTCCGCGCGATGAGCGAAGGCGACCGCCGCGCGGTCTACCACCTGATCCGGTCGCTCGGTGCTCCCGGCGAACCGGCCCCGGCGTACCTGCCGCCCGGGCAGGAACCGCCACCGCCATACGTCAAACTGGTGCTGCTTGCCGAGGCCGACGTTGGGGCGGTCGCTGCCGCTGCTGCCCCGTCGAACGCGGAAAAGGCGACTGCCCCATAGGCATGGGCGCTTACCGCCGCGTCCCTATCCATCGACGCGATCGGCCATCGCGGCACTGTTGCCCCGATCCGCAAGTCACCGCCGGCGCCCGGACGGTTGCGCCGCGCCGTTCGCGCTTGATCGCTGTTTGCAGCCACCCACCGATTGCAATAGCGTGGCCGCATGCGATCACCACCGGACCTGCCGACCCCTTCTCCCGGCAAGCCCGGCACTGGCAGGAAGCCGGCGCCCAAGGGGGCGTTGCGGCCGGTGATCGGCTGGCGGGAATGGGTGTACCTGCCCGAACTCCTCGACCTGCCGATCAATGCCAAGATCGACACCGGCGCACGGACGTCTGCCGTCCACGCATTCGATGTCAGGACCTTCACCGACAACGGTGAGCCGTGGGTGGAGTTCCAGCTGCACCCGGTGCAGCGCCAGCGACACCCCGATACGCTGTGCCGCGCGCGCGTGCTGGACCAGCGGCACGTGACCAGTTCCAGCGGTCACAAACAACTCCGCACGGTGATCGCGACCACGGCCCTGATCGGGGGAGTCCACTGGCCCATCGAACTGACGCTGGCCGACCGCGACCAGATGGGGTTCCGCATGTTGCTGGGGCGCGAAGGCCTGCGACGTCGCTTCGTGGTCGACCCGGCAAAATCCTATCGACTATCCGGGCGCGCCGTCCCTCCCCCCCTCACGCCCCAGGAACCCCAATCATGAAGATCGCACTGCTGTGCCGGAATGCGGATCTTTATTCGCACCAGCGCCTCATCAAGGCGGCGATGGAGCGTGGCCACGAGATCGAGGCGATCAACCACATCAAGTGCTACATCGACATTGCCTCGCACCGGCCGGCCATCCACTACCAGGGCCGCAAGCTGGAGGGATTCGACGCCGTGATCCCGCGCATCGGAGCGTCGGTCACCTTCTTTGGTACCGCCGTCGTGCGCCAGTTCGAGATGATGGGCGTCTACACCGTCAACGAATCGGTCGGTATCTCGCGCTCGAGGGACAAGTTGCGCAGCCTGCAGCTGCTGTCCCGCGAAGGGATCGGCCTGCCGGTGACCGTGTTCGCGCACAAGACCTCCAATGCCGAGGACCTGCTCAAGTTGATTGGTGGTGCGCCGGTGGTGATCAAGCTGCTCGAGGGCACCCAGGGCATCGGCGTGGTGCTGGGCGAAACGCCGCGCGCGGCGGAAAGCATCATCCAGGCATTCGGGGGCGTGAACACCAATATCCTGGTGCAGGAGTTCGTCAAGGAAGCCAACGGCGAGGACATCCGCTGCCTGGTCATTGGCGAGCGTGTCGTCGCCTCGATGATGCGCCGCGGCAAGGAGGGCGATTTCCGCTCCAACCTGCATCGCGGCGGCTCCGCGAAGCCGATCAAGATCACCCCGCAGGAGCGGGCGACCGCGATTGGTTCGGCCAAGGCGATGGGCCTCAATGTCTGCGGCGTCGACCTGTTGCGCTCCAACCACGGCCCGGTGGTGATGGAGGTCAATTCGTCTCCCGGACTGGAGGGCCTGGAAAAGGCCACTGGCCTCAACGTCGCCGAGATGATCATCGAGTTCATGGAAAAAAATGCCAAGCCTGGAAAGACCCGTACCCGCGGCCGGGGCTGAACGACGTGGCGCGCGAGCCGTTCGACATCGCCGGCATCAGCATCGCCCCGGGTGAGCGGACCAACGTCAACCTGCCACTGAGCGTGCTGTCCAACCAGACGCCGATGACCCTGCCGGTCCACGTGATCCATGGCCGGCGGGAAGGGCCGACGGTGTTCGTGAGCGCGGCGATCCATGGTGACGAGGTCGTCGGCGTGGAAATCGTCCGCCGCCTGCTGTGCAGCAAGGCGCTCGGTGGCATTGCCGGCACCGCGCTGATGGTGCCGATCGTCAACGGCTTCGGCTTCATCGGCCACAGCCG
>JBBRWW010000117.1:0-9005 GCA_038248955.1 Lysobacterales bacterium | reverse complement strand
GCAATCAGCGTCGGCACGATTCCGTCCTGCTGCAATTCCCACGCAGTCAGGCGCGCGCCCTGCAGCCAGGGGCGGGTCTCGCCGGCGTAGACCTTGTCGATGCGCCCCTGCGCGACCCCGGCGCGGATCACACCGAGCGCCGTGCCGAAGCCGGCGGTCGCCAGCGAACCGGTATTGCAGTGGGTGAGGACGCTGCTGCCGGGCGCGATCAGCGCCGCGCCCAGCAGGCCCATCCGACGGTTCGCGGCGAGGTCTTCGGTGGCGATCGCCGCGGCCTCGGCTTCGAGCACGCGCCGCCAGTCGGCACCGGCGCCCGCCAGCACGCGACGCATGCGCGCGAGCGCCCACGCCAGGTTGACCGCGGTCGGGCGGGCGTCATGCAGGCGCTGCATCGCCGGTGCGAGCGCAACGACCGCCGCGGCACCATCGGCCGCGTCGATGGCGTGGCCCGCCAGCACCACGCCCCATGCCGCGGCGATCCCGATCGCCGGTGCGCCGCGGACGGTCAATGCATGGATGGCCGCAGCCACGCCATCGCTGTCGGTGCAGGTGACGTACTCGACCACGAATGGCAGCTTTCGCTGGTCAAGCAACTCCAGGGCACGGCCGGTCCAGCGAATCGGGCGGACCCGGTCGTAACGGTCAAAGTCGATGCTGGATTCGGTCATTGCCCGATTCTAGACGACGCCCGGCAGACCGCAGACGACGACACACCCACCGTCACGCTCCCTGTCTCCATGCCAAACCCCGGAGGCGTCAGCCACCGCTCCAGCGCTCATCGTCGCCGCGGTCCACCTCGAAGTCCGCCCGGCACCCCGCCCGCACCCAGACGCCCTGGCGATCGCGACCCCAATTGCGCCCTTCCAGGCACGACGTTCGCGACAGTTGCCGCACCAGCCGCACGTCGCCACGGGCGTCGAGCGGGCAATGCCGTTCGCCCCCGTCGACCGATTCGCATCGAACGGACTGCCCCTCCAGCAGCGGCGGGTGCTCGCCGCGTGCGTCGCTGCGGGCGCGGAACTCTGCCCGGCATCCACCCGACACCCATACGCCCTGTTCGTCCCAGCCCCAGTTTCGGTCGCGGATGCAACCGCTCCGGGACAACTGGCGCACCAATTCGACGCCGCGACGCGTGTCCATCACGCACAGGTTGGATCGGCCCGACGCGGACTCGCACCGGACCACCCGGGCCGCGCTCGCGCGTACGCCGTGCCCGGTTCCGCTGAACACCGAAAAATCGGCTCGACAGCCCTGCCCGACCCAGATGCCCGCGCTGTCGAAGCCCCAAGTGCGCCCTTCCTCGCAGGTACTGCGCGACAGTTGCCGCAGCACCGTCACGCCGCCGCGGGTGTCGGCCGGGCAGTGATGTTCGCGTCCGTCCTGGGACTCGCAGCGCACGGTATGCGTAACAGCGACCGCCGCAGCAACGTCCTGGGCGCGCGCGGCCGGCGCGGCCAATACGCAAGCCAGGACGACGGACAAAACCGAACAACCGTGAAACATGGCGGCAGCACCCCTGTAAAAGCCCGTGCCAACTGTAACGCGGCCACTTGAACGGAAAATCACGTCGCGGGGGTTACCGGACCCGCTGCTCGCTTCCGGTTAATCCGGCGCTTAGGCGCGGCCGAAATCGAACGCCAGCACGTCCGCAATCCGGTCCGCGCCGAGCATCGCCATCAGCAGCCGGTCGATGCCCATCGCCACGCCGGCGCAATCGGGGAAGCCGGCGGCGAGCGCTGCAAGCAAGTGATCGTCACGCGGGGGCGCGACATCACCGCGCCCGGCGCGGATACGTTGATCGTTGTCGAATCGTCGAGCCTGTTCCTGGGCGTCGGCAAGCTCGTGGTAGCCATTGGCCACTTCCAGCGGCCCCAGGTACAACTCGAAACGTTCGGCCACCGCGATGCCCGCGTCCGTGTCGCCGCTCCCGCGTATCCGCGCCAGCGCGCATTGACTGGCCGGATAGTCGTGGATCGCGAGCAACTGGTCGGTCCGGAACGACGGCTGCAACCGGTGCGTCATCAGCAGGTCGAGCCAGTCGTCGCGCATCAGTCCCGACGGATCAATGACGGTGTCTCCCAGGGCCTCGCGCAGGTCGCCCTCGCTGGCAGTGTGCGGATCGATGCCCAGCCGCTGTCGATACAGGTCGTGGTAGCCGATCTTGACGAGCGCCGCCGAACGCCCCACCAGTGCCAGCGCCGCATCGACCAGCGCTGCGGTTTCGCGGATCAATGCGTGGTGATCAAAGCCGACCCGGTACCATTCGAGCATCGTGAATTCGGGATTGTGGCGGCCGCCCGCCTCGCCGTCGCGAAACACCCGGCCCAGCTCGTAGCAATCACCAAACCCGGCCGCCAGCAGGCGCTTGAGGGCGTATTCGGGCGATGTACGCAGCCAACGCGTACGTGGCGCACCGTCGGTCCGGCCGCTGAAGTGCAATGAAAACGAGGCGATGTTGGGGTCGGTGTTGCCTGCGACCGACAGCACCGGCGTTTCGACCTCGGTGACATCGCGCTCGGCAAAGAAACCGCGGATGCGCGCATTGAGGGCGGCGCGCAGGTGCAGCGCCTCGAAGGCGGCGCCAGGCGGCCAGTCGGAGGTCGCCGGCGGGTTCATTCGTGTCCGGCCAGCAGCGCCAGCAAACGGGCCTCGTCCCAGACCTCGACGCCGAGTTCCTGCGCCTTGTCGAGCTTGGAACCGGCGGCATCGCCAGCGACGACGAAACTGGTCTTCCGCGACACGCTCCCCGACACTTTGGCGCCCAGTGCTTCCAGCTTCGCCTTGGCATCGTCACGACCCAGCGTGGACAACGTACCGGTGAGCACGACGGTCTGGCCATCGAGCGGGCCGGCCGCGGCGGCGTTCGACCGCGGCGTGATCGCCTCGAGCTGGGCCAATGCCTCGCCACACGCGCCGAGCAGGCGTGCATTGGCCGGTTCCTCGAGCCACGCCACCAGCGCTTGGGCACTATCGGCAGGCAACCCGGTGATGATCAGCGCATGCGCAGGGGCGTCCAGCAATGCATGGGGGTCGGAAAATGCAGTGGCGAGTTGCTCGGCGCGCAAGCGCGTGATCCTGGGGATTTCCAGGTCGACCAGCACCGTCGCCATCGTCAGTCCCTCGCGCAAACCCGGCGATGGCGGATGGGTGTCGACGACGACCACGCCACGCGCCAGCAACTCATCGATCACCTGCTGGTTGCCAGCCTGGTCGAGGAAGTGCCCGATCGATCGGGCGACCTCGCCGCCGACGTCGGGCACCTGCTTGAACATCGGCCATGGCAAGCGACGGATGACCGCCAGGTCGCCGAACCACGCGGCCAGCGCCTTGGCCGTGCTTTCACCCACGTGCTCGATGCCGAGCGCGAACAGGAACCGTTCCAGCGTGGTGCGGCGGCTGGCATCGATGGCGGCGATCAGGTTCTCGGCCCATTTGGTCGCGACCTTGCCGGTCTTTCCGCCGGCAGTCTGGAGGTGGGCCGGGGTGGTGCCGTCGCGCTCGTCCGCGCGCCGCTTCATGTCCAGCAGGTCGTCGAGCGTCAACCGGTAGAGGTCGGCGACCGACTGCACGTGGCCCAGGTCGGTCAGGTCCTCGACGAAACGATCGCCCAGCCCGTCGATGTCCATCGCCCGCCGCGACGCGAAGTGGCGGATCGCCTCCTTGCGCTGCGCGGCGCAGGTCAACTCGCCCGAGCAGCGCCAGGCCGCCTCGCCCTGCTCGCGCACGACCTCCGAGCCGCACACCGGGCAGGTTGCCGGCATGGTCCAGACGGGCGCATCAGGGTCGCGGTATTCCGGTACCACCCGCACGATCTCCGGGATCACGTCGCCGGCGCGCCGCACGATCACCGTGTCGCCGACGCGGACATCCAGGCGCGCGACCTGGTCGGCGTTGTGCAAGGTCGCGCTGGTAACGACCACGCCGCCCACGTGTACCGCCTGCAACCTCGCCACTGGCGTGGCCGCGCCGGTGCGGCCGATCTGGATATCGATCGCCTCCAGCACCGTGGACTGCTCCTGGGCCGGGAACTTGTGCGCCAGTGCCCAGCGCGGCGCACGCGAAACGAAGCCCATCTGCTCCTGGCCGGCGTAGTCGTCGAGCTTGTAGACCACGCCGTCGATGTCGAACGGCAGCGCGGCGCGTTTCCCGCCGATGCGGCGGTAGTACTCCAGCAGGCCATCCAGGCCCGCGACGACGTCGCTTTCGGCGCTGACCGGGAAACCCCAGCCGCGCAGCAGCGCGAGGGTGCGCGAATGGGTATCGGCGAGCGCCCCCCCCTCCACCAGCCCGACGCCGTAAGCGAAGAACGCCAGCGGTCGCTGCGCGGTGATGCGTGGGTCGAGCTGCCGCAGCGAGCCGGCGGCGCCGTTGCGCGGATTGGCCAGGACCTTGCCGCCGTGCAGCCGCGCCTGCTCGTTGTAGCGCTCGAACGCCGCCAGCGGCATGTAGACCTCGCCGCGCACCTCCAGGATGTCCGGCCAATCCGAACCCCGGAGTTGCAGCGGGATCGCCTTCACCGTGCGCAGGTTGGCGGTCACGTCCTCGCCGGTCGCTCCATCGCCGCGGGTAGCGCCTTGCATGAAGCGGCCATGCTCGTAACGCAGGCTGATCGCCAGGCCATCGAGCTTGGGTTCGGCCGAGAAAATGGGCCGCTCGCGCCCCAATCGCTCCACGATACGCCGCACGAAGTCGGCGACCTCATCGTCGCCGAAGGCATTGCCCAGCGACAGCATCGGGATCGCGTGGCTGACCTTCGCGAATGCACCCGACGGCTGCGCGCCCACGCGCTGTGTGGGTGAATCGGCGGTCGCCAGCTCCGGGTGCGCGGCCTCGAGCGCTTCGAGCTCGCGCAGCAGGCGGTCGTATTGGCTGTCGGCGATCGCCGGATCGTCGAGCACGTAATAACGGTAGTTGGCGTCGTCCAGCTGGCGGCGCAACTCGGCGGCGCGGGCGGACGGGCGGATCGGATCAGTCATGGCCGTCACCCTGGTGCGGGAGCGCCGCCTCGCGGCGGCCGGTTGGCGTGAGGGTCGCAGCCATCAGGCGCTCGTGCGCGAGCGGTACCGCGATGCCGACAGCCGCAAACCTGCTGCGCGAAACACGATCCTGAGCCGTTACGGCCCGATCACCAGCGGCTCGGCTTGGTCAGCGGCGGTGCTTCGCGCTGGCGGTCGTAGGCACGCAGTTCGTCGCGGATCTGGCCAATGCGCTGGCGGCCCAGCGCGCTGCGCGATTCGTCCAGCACGACCCCGTCGAGCAGTTCGGCCAGGCGCTGCGCGGTCGGCAGCATGGTTTCCCACGCATCCAGGGCCGCGATCGGCGCCGGCAGGGTCAGGAAGAAGGCGATGGCCGGCGTCTCCAGCGACTGGATCGCGGCCATGTCGAAGCTCCCGGGCTTCATGATGTTGGCGACGCTGAATACCGGGCCTTGCTCGGGATGGCTTTCGACCAACCGATGGAACACGCCCATGTGGCCGTAGACGAGCCCGGCCTTTTCGGCGGCGACCACGATGTCGGCGCCCTGCAACTTCTCACCGGCGCGCGCGGCCAGGTACAGGGTGACGATCTTGTCGAACTCCTCGTTCGCACGTCGGCCGAGGTCGCTGGCGCCCCTGCCGGCGGCGCCCTCGAGGGTGCGGTTGAACAGCTCCAGTTCGGCCTGTGTCGTGGCCTCGCTCGCCGTCGGCGCGCCATCGCCGCCAAGCTCGCCTTCGAGTTGGTCACCCAACGACGGCTCCACGCGTCCGCCATCGCCGCTCGCACGCACGACGCGCTTGCCCTGCCCGGGCTTGCGTGGGCGCCCGAAGAAGACGATCGCGCCGACCAGCACCAGGCCGGCGATGAGGATGGCGATCCGCAGCAAGGCCATTTCGGACATCTGTTACTCCCAAGTCCTGTTGTCCGCGATGGCGCGGCGACGGAAAAAAATCATTCGATCGATGACCCAAGTGTCCGGTCAACACGCTGGCAGATCAAGTCGCTACGGTGCCGCGCGCTACCGGGCACAGCGGGAACGCCGTTGCACTGCACCCGGCATTCCGGTTTCGCGAGTCGCTGCTCCCCGCGCGCGTCGCGCGCCGGCGGCACGTTTTTGACCGCGATCGCGCCCTACGCCGCTCCGGCCAGGCGCGTGGCTTCGGCCAGGTCCACCGACACCAGCCGGCTCACGCCAGGCTCGCGCATGGTGACGCCCGACAACTGCAGCGCGGCTTCCATCGTGACCTTGTTGTGGCTGACGAACAGGAACTGCACCTGCTCGCTCATCTCGCTGACCATCGCGGTGAAGCGACCGACGTTGGCCTCGTCGAGCGGCGCATCGACCTCGTCGAGCAGGCAGAACGGCGCCGGGTTGAGCCGGAAGATCGCGAACACCAGCGCCACGGCGGTCATCGCCTTCTCGCCACCGGACAGCAGCGAGATGTTGGACACGCGCTTGCCGGGCGGGCGCGCCATGATCGCCACGCCGGTGTCGAGCAGGTCGTCGCCGGTGAGTTCGAGGTAAGCGTGGCCGCCGCCGAACAGGCGCGGGTAGAGTTCCTGCACGCCGGAATTGACCCGGTCGAAGGTGTCCTTGAAGCGGCCGCGGGTCTCGCGGTCGATCTTGCGGATCGCATCCTCCAGCGTTTCCAGCGCGGTGGTCAGGTCGGTGTCCTGGGCGTCGAGGTAATCCTTGCGCTGTGCAGCCTCGGCGTGTTCGGCGATTGCGGCGAGGTTCACCGGCTCGAGGCGACGCAGCTTGCCATCGAGATCGGCGACGGCCTTTTCCCAGGTCGGCGCGTCGGCGTCGTCGGTCAGCGTGTTGACCACCTCCTGCATCACGAAACCGGCCTCGACCACCGCCGCGCCAAGCTGCTCGGCCTTGAGCACGAGCGCCTGCTGCTCCAGCCGGCGCTGGCCGATCGCCTCGCGTTGCTGCAGTGCCTGCTCGTCGCGCTGGTGGCGGGTGGACTCGAACCGGCGCAGGTCGTTGTCGATGCCATCGAGCGTGGTGCGCGCCTGGGTGAGCTTGTGCTCGCTCTGCACGCGCTGCTCGAGCGCGACCTGGCGCTGCTGCTCCAGCGTCTGCACCGGGGCGTCGCCGTCGGCGAGCTGGATCACCAGCTCCTCCAGCCGCGAGTCCAGCTGCCCGCGCTGGCCGCCCATGCGGTCGAGCGCCTGCGTCAGGCCGATGATCTGCGCGCGTTGCGCCTCCAGCGTCAGCGCCAGCGCATGCGCGGTGTCGCGCGATTCGCGGGCGGCGTTACGGGTTTGGTCACGCGCTTCGCCCAGCGCGCGGCGCTCGGCATCGAGCACGCTGCGCGCGTCCTCCAGCTCGCCCATCCGGGTGACGGCGGCTTCCTGGCGGCCGCGCGCTTCGCGCGATTGCTCGCCGCTGGTGTCCAGCAGCGATGCCAGCTGCGCCAGTTCCACGTCGATGTTCTCGATCCGACCGCGCGCGGCATCGAGCCGCCCCTGCTGGCTCTGCAGCTGTCCCGCCAGCTCGGACACGCTGCGGTGCGCGATGTACAGCGTGCGCTGCGCATCCTCGCGTTGCTGCTCGGCGGCGAGCAGGCGGTCGCGAAGCTGCGTCAGCGACCCATCGAGCTCGCGTTCGCGCGCCTGCAGAGTGTCAATCCCGCCGCGCAGCGACTGGATTTCCCGTTCCCGCAGCAACGCGCCCTGCTGCGCCGCGCCGGAGCGCAGCACCCGCACCCAGCCGGCGCCCAGGCGTTCGCCGCCGCGGGTGATCACCGATTCGTCGGCGCCGAGCGTGGACTGCAGCGCGCGGGCATCGGCGAGATCCTCGGCCGTGTGCAGGTGGGCGAGCAGGCGGCGGATTGCGGCCGGCCCGCGCACCTTCGACGCCAGCGAGGTGGCCGCATACGCGGTGTCGTCGGCCTGCGGCGACACCAGCGTCAGCCGGCCATCGCCGAGCTCCCCGATCGCGTCGACGAGCGCCTCGGGCGCCTCGACCAGCACGCCCTCGATCAATTGGCCCAGCGCGCCCTCGACGGCGTCCTCCCAGCCGGACTCGACGACCAGCGTCTCGCCGACGCGCGCGGCCGAGTCCAGCCCGCGCGCCCGCAGCCAGCTCAGCGCGGCGCCCTGCTCCTGGCCCAGCGCAGCGTGCTGCAGGGTTTCCAATGATGACAACCGGCCGCGCGCCGCCTGCGCCTGCTTGCGCACCTCGGCCAGTCCGGACTGGGCGCCGCGCTGCTGTTGCTGCAGTTCGTCGACGCCGGCCTTGCGGGTGGCGAGCTCGTCGCCAAGGCTGTCCAGCGAAATCCTGCGGGTCTCGTGCTGTTCTTCCAGCGCCGCGTATGCCTCGGCCAACGCGTCCAGGTCCAGACCGGTGCGCTCGTTGCCGAGCGCCTGGCGGCGGCGGTCGGCATCCAGGGTCTGGCGGTCGAGGTGCTCGATCCGGGTGCGCTCGACATCGGCAGCGCGCGCGGCCTCGGACTGCGCGCGGCTGTGCTCGTCCCAACGTTGCTGGAAGTCGCCGAGACGGGTCTCGACCTCGCGCAGTGCCTCCTGGCGCGCGACATCGTCTTCGCGCAGGAACTCGAGCCGCGGCTCGGCGTCGGCCACCGCCGCCTCCAGCACGTCAAGGCGCGACTGGTCGCCGCCGATGTGCGCGGCGATCTCCGCCAGCGCGGTCTGCGCCTCGTCGCGCGCGCGCTGCAGGCGCGATGACATCTCGCGCTGGTGCTGGATCTGCTGCTCGATGCGGGCCAGCGCGCCGCTGACCTCGTAACTGTCGGCCTGCGCCTTGTTGAGCGCGCTGGCGGCATCCTCGCGGCGCACCCGGCCCGTTTCGATCTCGCGCTCGGCCTCGCGCTGCTCGGCGATCAGCTGCTGCAGGCGGGTCTCCTGCTGCGCGAGTTTCTCGCGCTGGACCTGCAACTTCTGGTCGAGCGCGCGGTGCTCGAGTGCCTTCCACTGCGCGTCCTTGATCAGGCGTTCGGCCTGGATGGCTTGGTACTGCTCGGCCTGGCGCGCCTGGCGCCTGAGGTGCTCAAGCTGCT
>JBBRWW010000116.1:0-9009 GCA_038248955.1 Lysobacterales bacterium | reverse complement strand
CATCAAGGTCGATGTCGCCAGCCGCGCCGCCAAGGGCGCCGAAGCCGCCCCACCGATCAACGCCAAGGGCGGCGGCCGCTGGAAAGGCAATGCCTTCACCGTGAACGGCCGCGCGGAATCTCCGCTCGAACTCGGCGATGCCGACAGCCCGTACCGCATCGACGCCCACGCGACCGCGGGAGCCACCCGCGCCCATGCGCGCGGCACGCTGCTCGACCCGCTGAGGCTGCGCGACTTCGACCTCAAGCTCGCACTGAGCGGCAAGAACCTCGATGAACTGTATCCGCTGATCGGCCTCGCCCTGCCGGCCTCGCCGCCCTACGCGTTCGATGGCCACCTCACCCGCGAAATCGCTTCCACCAAGGCCGGGCCGCGCGTGACCTGGCACTACGACGGGTTCACCGGCAAGGTCGGCGACAGCGACCTCGGCGGCACCCTGAGTGTCGAGACCGGCGGCAAGCGGCCCTACCTGCGTGCCACGTTGGCGTCGAAACGCCTGGACTTCGACGATCTCGCCGGCTTCATCGGTGCCGCCCCGCAGGCCGGCGGCGGCGAGACCAGCAACCCCGAACTGGCAGCCCTCGCGGCGAGCCAGCGGGCGCGTCCGCGCGTCCTGCCCGATACACCGTACGATCTCGCGCGCCTGCGGGCGATGGATGCGGACGTGCAATGGAAAGCGCGGCACATCAACGCGCCGTCGCTGCCACTGGACGACATGGATGCGCACCTCAAGCTCGACGACGGACTGCTGCGGCTGGATCCGCTGAATTTCGGCGTCGCCGGCGGCGACATCCGCTCCGTGATCCGGATGGATGCGCGCGAAGGGACCATCCGCACCCGCGCGCAGATCGCCGCCCGGGGCCTCAACCTCGCCAAGCTGATGCCCGACGTCAAGCTGGCCCAGGATGCGATCGGCAAGGTCGGCGGCGACATCGCGATCACCGGCAGCGGCAATTCGATCGCCAGGATGCTCGCGACCGCCAATGGCGATATCGCGCTGGGCATGGGCCGGGGCCAGATCAGCAACCTGTTGATGGAGTACGCGGGCATCGACGTGGCCGAGGCGCTCAAGTTCCTGGTCCGCGGGGACCGCAAGGTGCCGGTGCGCTGCGCGTTTGGCGATTTCGCCGTGCGCGACGGCGTCATGGCCTCGCGCGCCCTGGCGTTCGACACCACCGACACCATCATCGTCGGCGAAGGCAACATCAACCTGCGCGACGAAACGCTGGACCTGAGGCTGCGCCCCCGACCCAAGGACCGCAGTTTGTTCGTGCTGCGTTCGCCGCTGCTGGTCGGCGGCACCTTCAAGGACCCTAGTTTCCGCCCCGACCTGGTGCGCCTCGGGCTGCGCGGTGCGATCGCGCTGACCCTGGCGAGCATCGCCCCGCCACTGGCGCTGTTGGCCACGATCGAACTCGGTCCGGGCGAGGATTCCAGCTGCGGCGGCCGCTATGCCAAGTGAGCGCGACACGGGTTCATCGTTAGCCTGTCACGGAGGTGCAGCGTCGCACGCCTCATGAAGGAGCGCGTGTCCTGCCTGGCCATGCCGTGGGTGGCCGGGCCGGCGCCTGGCTACCGGCTGCAGCGATTAGGCGCGCGCCACGCAGGCATGTCGGCGGTCAACGGCCCGGGGCCGTCATGGTCGCGGGCGCATCCGGACTACCGCCCGACGATGTAGCCCTGCAACTGCTCGATCTCGACCTGCTGATCCTCGATCACCGCCTTGACCAAATCGCCGATCGACACCAGCCCGACCAACCTTCCGTCCTGCAGCACGGGCAGGTGGCGGATGCGCTGTTCGGTGACCACCTGCATGCAATGGTCCGCGGTATCGCCGGGGCCGACGGTAACCAGGTCACTGGTCATGATCGCGCGCACCGGCGTGTCGACCGAGGAGCGACCCTGCAGGACGATCTTGCGTGCGTAGTCGCGCTCCGACAGGATTCCGACCAGCCGCCCGTTTTCCAGCACCAAGACGGCGCCGATGCGCTTTTCGGCCATCAGCCGGATCGCGTCGATCACCGCGGCGTCGGGGCCGATCGAATGGATCTCAGGCGTTTTCGCTTCGAGCAGTTGCCGCACGCTGCGCATGACTCTCTCCTCCGGGCTGGTCCTGGTTCGAGGATACTCCCGGCCCCGGTTGCCATGCATCGACGAGATACAGCGGGCGCTGCTTGGACTCCTCATACATCCGCCCCAGGTATTCCCCGATCATGCCAAGCGCGATCAACTGCACGCCGCCCAGGAACAGGATCACCGCCATCATGGTCGGCCAGCCCGCCACCGCGTCGCCCCACAGCAGTGCCTTGGCGATCACCCAGGTCCCATAGAGGAACGCCACCAGGGCCGTCGCCAGCCCCAGGTAGGTGGCCAGCCGCAGCGGCGCGGTCGAGAAGCTGGTGATGCCTTCCAACGCCAGGTTCCACAGGCGCCAGAAATTGAACTTGCTCGCCCCGGCCACGCGCGCATCGCGGTGGTAGGGGATGGAGACGGACTGAAAGCCGACCCAGCCGAACAGCCCCTTCATGAAGCGATGGCGCTCGCGCAACTGCTTCAAGCCCGCCAGCGCGCGCGGCGACAGCAGGCGGAAGTCACCGGTGTCGGCCGGGATCGGCGTCTTGGACAGCCAGCGGATCACCCGGTAGAACGCATGCGCGGTCGTCCGCTTCAGCCAGCCCTCGCCGTCGCGCTCGAGGCGGGTGCCGTGGACATCGTCGAAGCCCTCGCGCCACTTGGCGACGAACTGGGCAATCAGCTCCGGCGGGTCCTGGCCATCGGCGTCGATGATCAGCGCCGCTCCGGTGTCCACCTGGTCCAGTCCGGCGGTCAGCGCCGCCTCCTTGCCGAAATTGCGTGACAGCCTCAGCAACGACACTCGCGGCTCGCGTTCGGCGATCTGCTGCAGCACCGCCCAGGTCGCATCGCGGCTGCCGTCGTCGACATACAGCATCCGGCCCTCGACATCGGTGAGCCGGTCGAGGCTGGCGACAATGCGCGGATGCAGCAGCGGCAGGCTGTCGGCCTCGTTGAAGGCGGCCACGACGATGGTGAGGCGGTCTGGTTCCATGGCGACATCGTAACGGTGCGCGCCCGATTCCTCACTGCCGGCGGCGATGGCGTCGTTTTCGCGAGTCCATCGAGGAGCGGTCGTGTTGCGTTCCGTCCGCCTGCCTGGATATCAGTCCAGCGATTCGAGGTAGTCGCTGCCGCCAATGAAGCGCATCTGCCGCTGGATCGCGTTGGCCCGGCGCTGCACGTAAGGCCCCGGCCGGGCGATGCTGTAATGCCGGGGACTGGGCAACACCGCCGCCATCCGTGCCGCTTCGGCGGCACCGAGCCGACCGGCGTCCTTGCGGAAGTACGTGCGGGCGGCGGCTTGGGCGCCATACACGCCGTCCCCGAATTCGACGATGTTGGCGTACACCTCGATGATCCGGTGCTTGGGCCACAGCGTCTCGATCAGTACCGTGTACCAGGCCTCGACGCCCTTGCGCACCCAACTGCGGCCACTCCACAGGAACAGGTTCTTCGCGGTCTGCTGACTGATCGTGCTGGCGCCGCGCACCTTGCGGCCACGGGCGTTGTTCTTGCGTGCCTTCTCGATCGCCGCCAGGTCGAAGCCGTGGTGATCGGCGAACCGCTGGTCCTCGGCGGCCACCAGGGCCACCGGCACGTGGGAGGACATTGCATCGAGGTCGCGCCAGTCGTAGGCGACACGGAAACGCCAGTCGCCTTTCCCCCAGGCCTCGAACTGACGG
Source organism: Lysobacterales bacterium (assembly GCA_038248955.1). Taxonomy (GTDB): domain Bacteria; phylum Pseudomonadota; class Gammaproteobacteria; order Xanthomonadales; family Xanthomonadaceae; genus Lysobacter_K. The sequence goes on along the minus strand of JBBRWW010000116.1, from coordinate 5,251 downwards.
ATCGCCATGAACGTGCTGAACCATGGATCGACGAATCGCAGTGCGCCCACCTGCAGCACGGTCGCCAGCAGGAACAGCAACGGCAGGGCCAGCAACCGGCGCCCCCAGCGGCGGGGTTTGCGGGTCTTGGCCGCGCTCACGCTGCTGCCCCTGTCTTGCGCCACCATCCGCGTGTCCCCATGTTGATCGCCGCCCCATCCCCAGATCGGCCGCATTATCCGTGATGGGCCGCCCCCTCCGCACGAACGCGCTTCGATGACCGGCCAACCACGATGACCCGCACGACGACGAGCCCCTCCCCCGCTGCCGCCGACCACGACCAACTCAGCCGTTTCCTCATCACCGGGGCCGGCGTGCGCGGGGTGCGCGTGCACCTCGACGAGGCTTGGCGGCAGATCCGCTCGCGGGCCGCCGGCAGCAGCAGCCGGGCCGCGCCCCCAGCCGCGGCGGTCGAACTGCTCGGCGAGGCCGTTGCCGCCGCGGCACTGTTCACCGGGCACGCCAAGATCGAGGGGCGCCTGTCGATCCAGTTGCGCGGCCACGGCGCCCTGCGAACGCTGTTTGCCGAGTGCACCGCCGCCGGGACGCTACGCGGCATCGTGCAACTGACCGACGACGGTGAGGTTTCGCGCGACCTGCGCGCGCTCGGCTCCGACGCCGTCCTGGCCGTCACCATCGAAAACCCCTCCTCCGGCGGCCGCGATCCGATGCGCTACCAAGGCATGGTCGCGCTGGAATCCGACTCACTGGCCGGTGCGTTCGAAGATTACTTCCGCCAGTCGGAGCAACTGCCGACCCGGATCCTGCTCGCCGCCGATGGCGATCGCGCCGCCGGACTGATGCTGCAGAAACTGCCGGGCGACGAAGGCGACGAGGATGGCTGGGTCCGCGCGGGCGCCCTGTTCGACACCCTGCACCCACTGGAGCTGCTCGACTCCTCGGGCGACACCCTGCTCATCCGGTTGTTCCATGAGGATGGCATCCAGCTGCTGGGCGCCAGGCCGCTGCGGTTCGCGTGCTCCTGCTCCCGCGGGCGCGTGGAGGCGATGCTGGTATCGCTGGGGCACGAGGAGGCGCGTGCGGCGGTGGCCGACGACGAGGCGGCGGTGCGTTGCGAGTTCTGTGGGCAGGACTACCGGTTCAGCGGCGACGAGATCGAAACGCTGCTGGCCGTCGCGGCTAACGAGATCGCGGCGCCGGACCGACTCCAGTAAATTTTCACGTGGCGTTGATTGTTAAGGAAACATAAATATCCTATAGTCGTCGTCACCGTGATGGGGGAACTACACCGGTCATCGCCGGTCGTAAACGAACGATGCACAACCGTCTGCTCCAGCTGCCACTAGCCCTGATCCTTGCCCTAGGCATGGTGGCGGGTGCGCATGCGCAATCGAGCAAGTCGCGCGGGGATGCCACCATTCTGCCGATCCTCAACCAGTCCAGCGGCAAGCTCGAAGCCGTACTTCTGCTGGAACCCACCGGCGCGCCCGCAGCCGGCGCCCGCTGGCGGTTCGGTGACACCTCGCTGGATGCGGCCTTCGGTCTGGCTGCCGGCGATACCCTGGGGCTGGTCTGCGACCGCAAGACCGGCCTTGCCGGAGCGATCGGCAGTCTTGCCAATCACTGCATGCTGGCCGCGCTCGACCAGGACACCAGCGGTAACCGCCAGACGGGTGCCGGCGCGAGTGTCAGCCGTGCCGGCGGCAAGATCGGCGTAGCGCTGGGCAACGCCCGCGATGCCCTTCCCGCCTGGCTGAGCCCCAACAGCAAAGCCAGCAAGGTCGACCAGAACACGCTGACGGTTTACGGCCTGAAGAACATCGGCCGCGAGGCCACCGTGTCGATTGGCGGCACGTGGGCGCGCGCGCGCCTGATCCCGGTCGGTGACGTGCCCGCCCTGGCGGATCGATGGAGCACCAAGAGTGTCAGCGTCGGCGCCGGTGTCGGCGATTTCGGCGCCAACATCGTCGGCCGCGTGATCGACACCCCCAACAGCGCCGGCCGCTGGCAGGGCCTGGATGTTGGCCTGACGTGGCGGACGCCCTGGAGCGGCCAATTGACGGTGGGCGCGGAAAACGTCGTCACGCGTGGCAAGAACCCGTTCTCGACCGGCAACGCCGACACCGACGAAGGCACCGTGCCTTACGTCCGTTACGAGCAAGACCTCTAACGCCGCACAGGCGGCTTGTCGCAGCTAGGCGGCGACCAAACCCTCCACCTTCTCGCGTCTGGCTGCCATGGCCGGCTTGCGCTGCCTGTGGACGCCGGACGGCGCGCGACGGCTTCTGCCTCGCTGCATGCCAAGGCGTTGGTACTGCCGGCCTGCGGAATTTCACTTGCGTTTACGCCATGCCTGCCGGCGCCGGACCCGGACCCGGACCCGGCGGAGATGTGTCTTTTTGCGTCAAATCACTGTCATTCGCCGACCGGCCAGCCAAGCGGCAATGACCGGACGGAGCACAACCCACTGCCTTGGCAGCGGTTGCCGAACTTTCAGGCCGGCCCACCAGCCGCTGCGCACTGGCTGCCAGCCTAGCTGCGCCCGCCTTGGGCCAGGCGATCCGCCGGTCCGAAGTGGCCGCACCTCGCCGACCCGGACTGTGCTGACCCGCGTGAAGGGCCAGTTAAAAAACCGTTCCGATTAACGACACTTTAATTAATCGTAGAACGTGGGTACTATCGGCGCGGCCTTGCCGGATTTGGCGTCTTCCTTGACGCCGCCAGGCGGGTTCCCCTGGGTAGCCACCAAGACTGACTTGGAGAGAGAGAAATGACCTTGAAGACAACACAGCTCCGCGACGCGATCAAATATGCGCTCGCAGTGGGTGCAACCACCGCGGTCGGCATGGGCTCCGCTTTTGCCCAGGACACCGCCCCGGCGCAGGCCGCCACCACCCTTGACCGCATCGAAGTGACCGGCTCGCGCATCAAGCGCACCGACCTCGAAACCTCGCAGCCGATTTTCTCGCTGAGCCGCGAAGACATCCAGTCGCAGGGCCTGACCTCGGTCGGCGACGTCATCCAGAACATCACCGCCAACGGCTCGACGTTGAACAGCACGTTCAACAACGGCGGCAACGGCGAAACGCGCGTCAGCCTGCGTAACCTCGGCTCCAACCGCACCCTGGTACTGGTCAACGGCCATCGCTGGGTCGGTGGCACGGGCTTGGGCGGCGCAGTCGACCTCAACACCATTCCGACCGCCGCGGTCGAGCGCATTGAAGTACTGAAGGACGGCGCCTCGTCGATCTACGGTTCCGATGCCATCGCCGGCGTGGTCAACATCATCCTGCGTTCGAACTTCGACGGCGCCGAAGCCAGCGCCTACCTCGGCATGTTCGACAAGGGCGACGGTTTCAAGCAGTCCTATGACTTCACGGTCGGCAGCGCCGGCGACCGCTGGGCCGCCATGTTCGGCGTTGGCTACGTCAAGGAAGAGCCCGTCAGCGCGGGTGACCGTTACATCTCCAGCGAGCCCGTCATCGGCACCGGCACCGCGTTCGGCAGCTCGACCACGCCGAATGGCCGCTTCGGGATCTGCCCCGGCACCTACAACCCGCAGACGGGCAAGTGCTCGGTCGGCGAGACGCGCCCGAACGGCACGCCCGGTCAGTTCACCTACAACGACGGCCAGAGTGGCCTCAACTGGCGCAACCGCACCGGTGCGGATTTCTACAACTTCGCCCCGGACAACTACCTGCTGACCCCGCAGGAGCGCAAGTCGATCTTCATGAACGGCTCGCTGGACATCACCGACAGCCTGCGTTTCAAGCTGACGTCGACCTACAACGAACGCATCTCCGAGCAGCTGCTCGCCGCGATGCCGATCGTGCTGGGCAGCGGCCCGGGTGCCGGCGTGCAGGCGCGCGGGGCCACCATCAGCCCTCAGAGCATCTACAACCCGTTCGGCCAACCCGTAACGCGCATCCAGCGCCGCGCCGTCGAGACCGGCGGCCGCTCGTTCAACCAGACCGTCGACACGTTCGCGTTCAACGGTGCGTTCGAAGGCACGCTGGAATTCGCCGACAAGCCGTTCGACTGGGAAGCCGGCTACTTCTACGGCGACAACAAGCAGCACCAGACCACCGCTGGCCTGTTCAACGTCATCTCGCTGAAGAATGCGCTTGGGCCCTCGTTCCGCGATGCCGGCGGCGTCGCCCGCTGCGGCACGCCCGCTATCGGCACCGCTGCTGCGGTCATCATCACGGACTGCGTGCCGCTCAACCTGCTCGGCGCGCGCGGCTCGATCACGCCGGAAATGCTGGCCTACAGCACCTTCACCGCGCACGACGAGTACGGCTACACCCAGAAGAACTACTACGCCAACATCGGCGGCGAGCTGTTCGACATGCCCGGCGGCGCTGGTGCACTTGGGTTCTCGTTTGGTGCCGAGCACCGCACCGAAGCCGGCTTCGACTCCCCGGACGCGCTGATCAACTCGGGCAACACCACCGGCAACGCGCGCAAGGCCACCGCTGGCGGCTACTCGCTGGACGAGGCCTACCTCGAGTTGGCAATCCCCGTGCTCGCCGACCTGCCGTTTGCCAAGCTGCTCGACTTCTCGGTGGCCACCCGCTACTCGGACTACAGCAACTTCGGCAACACGGTCAACAGCAAGTTCGGTTTCCGCTGGAAGCCGATCGACGACCTGCTGGTCCGCGGCAACTGGGCCGAAGGCTTCCGCGCACCGTCCGTGGCCGAGCTGTTCACCGGTGTGTCCGACTCGTTCCCGACCATCGCCGATCCGTGCAACCTGGCCCGCTTCCCGGGGCTTTCGGCTGATGCCAAGGCACGTTGCCAGGCGCAGGGCGTCCCGGCCGGTGGTTATGACCAGGGCAACCCGCAGATCCGCATCAGCGTCGGCGGCAACGTCAACCTGAAGCCGGAAACCTCGACCTCCAAGACGCTTGGTTTTGTCTACAACCCGTCGTGGCTCCAGGGCTTCGACGTGTCGCTCGACTGGTGGAAGATCGACCTTGACAGCGCGATCACCACGATCGGCGGCCAGACGATCCTCGACAGCTGCGTGATCGACAACCTCACCGTGTTCTGCGACCAGTACAGCCGTAACCCGGGTGGCAACCTCGCCAGCCTGCTGGCCACCACCACCAACATCGGTGGCACCAAGGTCGAAGGCTACGACATGACGGTTGGCTACAAGCTGCCGGAAAATGCCTGGGGCAAGTTCAGCTTCACCTGGGACACCACGTACCTGGCCAACTACTCGCAGGACCTCGACGGTGACGGCGTG
>JBBRWW010000115.1:0-9011 GCA_038248955.1 Lysobacterales bacterium | reverse complement strand
TCGGCGGTCTTCTTGCCGATGCCGGGGATGCGGGTCAGCGCGGTGATGTCGCCGGCCTGCACCAGCCGCGCGAAGTCGTCGACCGACACGCCCGACAGTACCGCCAGCGCGATCTTCGCGCCGATGCCGGTGACCTTCTGCACGTCGCGGAACAGCCGGCGCTCGATCTCGCGCAGGAAACCGTACAGCGACACGCTGTCCTCCTTCTGCGCGTAGTGGGTGAACAGGGTCACTTCGCCCCCGAGCGCGGGCAGGTCGTAGAACGTGCTCATCGGCGCCTCGAGCTCGTAGCCAACGCCGTGGACGTCGACCACCAGCCACGGCGGCTGCTTGTGGATGATGACGCCCTTCAACCGGCCGATCATGAGCCGCGCCTGCGCAGCTGATGGATCGCCAGGCCGGTCCGCAGCGCGGTCGCGCTCATGTGCGCGTGGGTCAGCGCCACCGCCAGCGCATCGGCGGCGTCGGCCTGCAGCTTCACTGCGGGCAGGTTCAGCAGCAACCGCACCATGTGCTGCACCTGGTCCTTGTCGGCGGCGCCGCGGCCGACCAGCGACTGCTTGATCACCCGCGGCGCGTATTCGCTGATCGGCAGGTGGCGGCGCACCACGGTCGCCAGCGCCGCGCCGCGGGCGTGGCCGAGCTTGAGCGCCGACGTCGCCGACTTGTCCATGAACACCGTCTCGATCGCGACCTGCTGCGGCTGCCAGGCATCCATGACGCGCTCCAGCCCCTCGCACAGCAGGCCCAGCCGCGACGGGAAATCGGCGGCGTCGAGCAGCTTCAGCGCCTCGCAATGCACATAGGTGCAGCGTCCGTCGGGGGCAACATCGATGATGCCGACGCCGGTCCGTTGCGAGCCCGGATCGATACCGAGGATTCTGGTCACATGCTTAGCCTACGCGGTTAGGCGTACGCGTCCTCGCCGAGGTCGGCATTGGAGTAGACATCCTGCACGTCGTCGAGGTCGTCGAGCCACTCGAGCAGCTTGACGACCTGCTGCGCGACGTCGCCGGTCACCGCAATGTCGTTGTCGGCCCGGTACGTGACCTCGGCCTGGAGTGGCGTCAGGCCGGCAGCTTCCAGCGCGGCCTTGACCGCCGCGAGCGCGTCGGGCGCGGTCAGCACGTCGATCGCGCTGTCGGGCGGGTAGACCACGACGTCGTCGGCGCCGGCCTCGATCGCGGCCTCGGTGATGCGGTTTTCCCATTCCGCAGGGTCGTCGGCACCGCCGGCGAAGCTCACCACGCCGACCTTGTTGAACATGAAGGCGACCGAACCCTCGGTGCCCATGTTGCCGCCGAACTTGCCGAAGGCATGCCGAACCTCGGCCACCGTGCGTACCCGGTTGTCGGTCAGGCAATCGACAATCACCGCCACGCCGCCGGGACCGTAGCCCTCGTAGCGGATTTCCTCGTACTCGACGCCTTCCAGCTCGCCGGAGGCCTTCTTCAGCGCGCGCTCGATCACGTCCTTGGTCATGTTGGCCGACAGGCCCTTGTCGATCGCGGTGCGCAGGCGCGGATTGCTGGCCGGATCGCCGCCCGCGGCACGCGCGGCGACGCTGATCTCGCGAATGATCTTGGTGAAGATCTTGCCGCGCTTCGCATCCGAGGCATTCTTGCGGCCTTCGATCGACGGTCCCCTACCCATGAGCTTTTCCGGACGTTGCAGGTGAAGAGGCGGGAATTTTACGCGAATAATTCGCGGCACCCCGCATTCGCGGGTCGGCAGTCGCGTGGCGTGGCACCAGGCCGCCCTCAGTGCTGGAACCGGCCGTCGCGCAGGAACCCGGCCACCTGCAGCGCCGCCGGGGATGAAAACAGCAGCCCGGTGTGGCTGGCGGGAATCACGATGTGGTCCGCCAGTCCCGCCAGGTAGGTTTCCGCGACCGCGACGGTGCCGTCGCTGGGTCCGTGCAGATGGCCGAAATAGCGGCCCAGTCCCAGCGGTCGGTTCCCGGCGACCACGCCGACCTGCGCGGTGCCGTCCCAGCGCCCGCAGCCGCGTTGCAGCAGTTCGGCGCTGTGGCCGAGCGTTGCCGCCGTCAACGACCGGCCCGCCAGCCCGGTGGCGGCCGCGCTGCCGCACAACGGCGAACCCAGGCAGACCACGCGGCGCACCGGCAAGTCCGGCGCCTGTTGCAAGGCGGTCAGCGCGACCAGGCCGCCCAGGCTGTGCGCCAGCACGTGGGTGTCCGCGCGGGCCAGGGTGTCGACCAGCCGCGGCAGCGCGGCGGTCGGGCCGCCAGCGATGGTCGCGTAGCTGAAAATTTCCGGCACGAACCCGGCGTCGGCCAGGCGGGCGGCGTGCCAGCGCATCGAAATGCCCGGCAGCCACAGCCCATGCAACAGGACGATGCGGCGGGTCATGGCGGCCACGGCGGATCAGGCAGCGCGCGCTAGGCGCCGGAACATGAATTCATGGTCGCGCACGCGACCGACCGGGAACTCGTATTCGCCGGCCTTCTCGAAGCCATGGCGGGCGTAAAACCGCTGCGCGCCGAGGTTCTCCGACCACACGCTGATCCACAGCGTGCGCGGGCCGTCGCGCTCAAGCCAGTCGAATGCCCCCTGGCACAGCCGCCCGCCCCAACCGCCGCCCTGGAGGCCCGGCAGCACGTACAGCCGCTTCAGTTCGCCATCGGCCGGGGTTGCCTGCGGATGCGGCAGCCCACACGGCCCGGCCGCCGCGTGGCCGACGGCTTCGCCGCCGTGCTCGAGCAGCCAGATAGCGTAATCGGGGTGGCCCAGGATCACGGCCTGGCGCTCGGCCGAATAGTTCTCGTCGTTGAATGACTTCAGGTCCTCGGCCGGATACAGATGCCCGAACGTCTCGGTGAACGTGCGCGTGGCGATGCGCGAGACCGCCGCCGCATCGGCGACGGTCGCGCGCCTGATGGTCATTGGCGCGGCGGGCAGTGGTTCGGTCTCAGGCATCGGCAGTTTCCGCGTTGGTTCCAGTCATTCCCGCCCGCGCGGTACTCCGGCGTGCCTGTCGCGACGTCGCCGCTCGGGGCGGGGCACGCGCCGGGACCCAGGCCGACGCAACGAAGCCGGGTTTCACGACCGCTGCGCCTGCATCGCTCAGGACTTCGCCGGAGCGCCCAGCGCCTCGTCCACACCGGTCGCCTTCGCCGCCTTCGGTCGCACCGCGACGTGCACTTCGGCCAATTGCAGCTCCGGGATCGGCGACGGCGCGCCGGTCATCAGGCACTGCGCGGTGGTGGTCTTCGGGAACGCGATCACGTCGCGGATCGAGTCGGTGCCGGCCATCAGCGCGGCGATGCGGTCGATGCCGAAGGCGATGCCGCCGTGCGGCGGCGCGCCGTAGCGGAGTGCGTCGAGCAGGAAGCCGAACTTGCCCTCGGCCTCCTCCTTGCCGATCCCCAGCAGCTCGAACACGGCCGACTGCATCGCCGAATTGTGGATGCGGATCGAACCGCCGCCGATCTCATTGCCGTTGAGCACCATGTCGTAGCCGCGACTCATCGCGGTCTTCGCGTTCGCGCGCAGGTCGGCGACATCGTCGACCGCCGGCGCGGTGAACGGGTGGTGCAGGGCGACGTAGCGCTGCGCGTCCTCGTCCCACTCGAACATCGGGAAGTCGGTCACCCACAGCGGCGCCCAGCCGTCGCGCACCAGTCCGAGGTCCTTGCCGAGCTTGAGCCGGAGCGCGCCCATGAAGTCCGAGGCGGTCTTGTAGCTGGCGGCGCCGAACAGCAGCAGGTCGCCGCCCTGCGCGCCGGTGGCCGCCAGGATCGCGGCGAGCGTGGCATCGTCGAGGAACTTCGCGATCGGCGAATTGATGCCCTCGCGGCCCTTCGCGGGATCCTCGATCTTCATCCACGCCAGGCCCTTGGCGCCGTACTTGGCGGCGTGCGCGGCGTAGTCGTCGATCTGCTTGCGCGACAGCGTCGCCGCGCCGGGCACGCGCAGCGCCACGACCCGGCCGTCGTCGAGGCTCGCCCAGTCGGTGAACACCTTGAACTCACAGCCGGCGACCAGCGCGGCGATGTCGGTCAGCTCCATCGCGATGCGCAGGTCGGGCTTGTCCGAGCCAAACCGGCGCATTGCCTCGGCGTAGGTCAGGCGCGGGAAGCCTTCGCCATCGCCGACCAGTTCGACGTCCATGACCTCGCGGAACACGCTGCGGATCATTTCCTCGGTGGCATCCTGGATGTCGCGCTCGGCGACCCAGGCGAATTCCATGTCGAGCTGGGTGAATTCGAGCTGGCGATCGGCGCGCAACGCCTCGTCGCGGAAGCATCGCGCGATCTGGTAGTAACGGTCGAAGCCGGCCACCATCAGGATCTGCTTGAACAGCTGCGGCGACTGCGGCAACGCGTAGAACTCGCCCGGGTGCATGCGCGCCGGCACCAGGAAATCGCGCGCACCCTCGGGCGTGGCCTTGGTCAGGATCGGCGTCTCGATGTCCTGGAAGTCGCGCGCATCCAGCCAGTGGCGCAGCGCCCGCACCAGCCGGGTCCGGGTGCGCATCCTGCGCTGCATGTCCGGGGTGCGCAGGTCGAGGTAGCGGTACTTCAGGCGCACGTCCTCGCCGGCGTTCTCGTGGGCGTGGAACGGCAGTGGCTCGGCCTTGTTGAGCAGCTGGATCTCGGTGGCGACGATCTCGACCTGCCCGGTCGGGATCTTGTCGTTGACCGACTGGCGCTTGCGCACGGTGCCGGTGATCCGCAGGCAGTCCTCGTATCCCACGCGCGCGGCGGCTTCGACAACCGCAGCGTTGCGGTCGATGGCCGGGTCGCGATCGTCGACGTCATGTTCGGCGACGACCTGGACGATGCCCTGGTGGTCGCGAAGGTCGATGAAGCACAGCCCGCCAAGGTTGCGGGCGACGTCGGCCCAGCCGCACAGGGTGACGGTCTGGCCGATCAGCGCCTCGTCGATCAGGCCGCAGAAATGGGTACGCATGTGGACTCCGGATGTGGATCGGGCACTGGTCGACAGGGCCAGCCCGTTGTGACGGTCGGCCGCAGCCGGACGTCGCATTCCGCCGCGGACCGAGCCGGGCGTCCCCACGGCCATGGGGGCCGGGAGCTGGCCATATTAACGGCTCCGGCCGGCGAGTTCCGCGCTGGACGGCGTGGCGAGCCACCACGCGGTGCCGGGACGGCATGACGAAGGAACGCCGGCCGACCTGCGCCAGCGCGCGGTTTGCGCACGCCGCGGGGTGGAGCGTGACGTGGATCGCACGCCCACCGATGCCGCCGAGTGACGATGCCGCATCGACTCGCGCCACGGCACGACCCTTCGCGACACGTCGCCACCTCACTCGCTGCAGCGCCGGCGCCCCGGCGGGCGAAACGGCCGCAAATCCATCGAACCGGCGATCACAAACGTCGACGGCCGTCCCACTTGGAGCGCTCAAGCTGGGCCGGTTTTGGCCGATGACATGGATACACACCGTGTTCCCGACAACAGCCAGTGCGCCGGATCCTTCGATGACGCCTGCTCACCGGACCTCCGCACCACACGCTCCGCCAGGACCGGCGGTGACTGCCGCAACCGAGGCTCGACAAGGATCGCAATGACCAGAGTATTCAATCAGCGGTGGGCCGCAGGCATCCTGGCGGTATTGGCCTGCTCGTCGATGCCCGCGTCGGCGAACTACGGCCGGCCGGCCTCCGCACCGTTTGACTCCGCGCCCGTCCGCAGCAGCGTGACGCGGTCGCACTGGATCGCCGGGTCCTCCTCGGGTGCCATGCGCGTCGGCCTGACCCTGGTGGATGGCCCGCCACCGGCGGCACTGCCCGACCCGGCCAGCCTGGACTTCCCGGCCACCGCGCGCGCGATCCGCTGCGAGAGCCAAGGCCAGCATTACCGCGAGTGCCAGACGCCGTTTCGCGGCCCGGTGGCGTTGGCGCGCGAGGTTTCCGGTACGCGCTGCGTCGAGGACCAGAACTGGGGCTGGCGCGAAGGCCGGGTGTGGGTCGACCGGGGCTGCGCGGCGGTATTCGTGACGACCGGCGAGTCCTGAACCAACGCCCGTCCTGCCGGCCACCAATCGCCCGTGGACAACCTGCCGGTCGCGGCAGGCAATTCGACTCCCCCCTGCGGCGCGCGTGCCAGCGGCAACGCGTCGCGCTGCACGCGGCTCAGCCCGCCGCAGGCTTCGGGGCGGTCTTCGCCGGCGCGGCGGGCTTGGACTCGCCAGGCTTGCTGTCCGTGGTCTTCGCGGCAGCCGGCTTGCTGTCGGCGGCTTTCGCATCGGCCGGCGCCTTGCCCGCGTCGCTGCCCCCGGAACTGCCTTCCCCGGCGAGGTTGCGCTTCCGGTCGCCGTCCTTCTTGAAGTCGGTCTCGTACCAGCCGCCCCCGGCGAGACGGAACTGCGGCGCGGTCAACTGGCGACGAACCTGCTCGGCGCCGCACTCGGGGCACACGGTCGGATCGGCGTCGGACAACTTCTGCAGGCGCTCGAAATTTTGCCCGCAGGCGTCGCATTCAAAGGCATAGATCGGCATGGCGGGAGCTCTGTGAAAGGCGTGAGGCGCTGAAAGGGACGTCGGACCGGCGGCGGCCCTCGTTGGTTCGCACGCTACCGCGCGAGCCGATAGGCGTCGCCACTATCCGACGGGATGATCTACTGCAATGCGTTGCCGATCACGCGGCTGCGTACAGGTCGAGGAACTCGGCCTCGGCCCCGGCCAGCTGCGCGGCCACCTCGTCGCGCTTGCGGGCCAGCTCGCTGGCATTGTCGCGGCCGCCGGCATAACGGTCCGGATCGGCCAGGTCCATGTCCAGCGTGTGCAGTTTCGATTCGAGTTCGGCGACCCGCGACTCGGCCTGCGCCAGCTTGTGCGGATTGGCCTTGCGCGCCTTGGAAGCGGCCGGGGCGACGACCGCCGCGGCGGCGGCGACGATCGCCTTCGCCGCGCCCTTGCCGTCGTTGGAGTTGTCGCGCGTGCGCAGCCAGATCGCGTACTGGTCGAGATCGCCGTCGAACGGCTGGGCGACGCCGTCGGCGACGCGCCAGAACGTGTCGCAGACCAGGCCGATCAGATGCCGGTCATGCGAGACCAGCACGATCGCGCCGGCGAACTCGTCGAGCGCCTCGGCCAGCGCCTCGCGCATGTCGAGGTCGAGATGGTTGGTCGGCTCGTCGAGCAGCAGCACGTTGGGCTTGCGCCACGCGATCATCGCCAGCGCCAGCCGCGCGCGCTCGCCACCGGAGAAGCTGTCGACCGTCTCGAACGCGCGGTCGCCGGGGAAATTCCACTTTCCCAGGAAGTCGCGCAGTTGCTGGGTGGCCACGCCCGGGGCGATGTCCGCCAGGTGCTCGATGGCGGTTGCGCCTTCGCGCAGCGATTCCACGGTGTGCTGGGCGAAGTAGCCGATGCTCAGGTCCGGATGGCCGCCGCGCTCGCCGGTCAGCGGGTCGAGTTCGCCGACCAGGGTCTTGACCAGGGTCGACTTGCCGGCGCCGTTGGGCCCGAGCAGCGCGACGCGGTCGCCGGCCTCGAGGATGAAGCCGACGTCGTGCAGGATCACGTGCGGCGCGGCCGGCTTGGCGGTGGATCCATCCGCGGCGATCGCACGGTACCCACAGTCGGCGTGCGACAGGCGCAGCAGCGCGTGCGGCAGCTTGGCCGACGCCGGGAACTCGATCCGCATCGCGCGCTCGGCGCGCACCGCCTCGGTGCCGACCATCTTGGCCAGGCGCTTGACCCGCGACTGCGCCTGCTTGGCCTTGGTGGCGCTGGCGCCGAAGCGGTCGATGAAGCTCTGCAGGTGGGCGCGCTCGGCCTGCGCCTTGACGTGGGTGATCTGCTGCAGGCGCAGGTGCTCGGCGCGCTGGCGCTCGAAGGCGGTGTAGTTGCCGCTGTAGAGCTTGGCCTTGCCTTCGTGCAGGTGCAGCGTGTGGGTGGTGACTTCGTCGAGGAACTCGCGGTCGTGCGAGATCAGCATCAGCGTGCCGGGGTACTTGAGCAGCCACTGCTCCAGCCACAGCACCGCGTCGAGGTCGAGATGGTTGGTCGGCTCGTCGAGCAGCAGCAGATCCGACGGCGTCATCAGCGCCCGCGCCAGGTTCAGGCGCACGCGCCAGCCGCCCGAGAACTCCTTGACCGCGCGCTCGTGGGTGTCGGGGGAGAAGCCCAGGCCATGCAGCAGCTTGCCGGCACGCGCGGTGGCGTCGTAGCCGTTGATTTCCTCCAGCCGCTGGTGGCATTCGGCCACCGCCTCCCAGTCTTCCCGATCGACCGCCGCGCGCTCGGCCATCAGCACCTCATGCACCTTGGCGTCGCCCGACAGCACGAAGTCGAGCGCCGGATCATCAAGCGCCGGGGTCTCCTGGGCGACGGATGCCATGCGCACGCGGCTGGGCATGTCGAGGTTGCCCAGGTCGGACTCGAGCTCGCCCTGGATGGCCGCGAACAGCGACGATTTGCCGGTGCCGTTGCGGCCAATCACGCCGACCCGCCAGCCGGCTTGCAGGACCAGGTCCACTTTGGAAAGGAGCAGGCGTTGGCCGCGCCGGAGGGCGAAATCACGGAAAGCAATCATGCGGCCATTGTACGGTCAACGGCCGCCATCGCCGAACTCCTCGCTTGCATCTGACGGTTTCGACCGACATTCTGGGTAACCCCGCAGCTGAAGAGGAGTCCGGATGCACGACACCTCTCTGATCGCCATCCTGGTGGGCGGTTTCGTCCTCGCCTTCATCTTTGGTGCGCTGGCGCAGCGCCTGCGCCTGTCACCCCTGGTCGGCTATCTGGTGGCCGGCGTGGTGGCCGGTCCATTCACGCCCGGATTCGTGGGTGACCAGACCCTCGCCCCGCAACTGGCCGAGATCGGCGTGATCCTGCTGATGTTCGGCGTCGGGTTGCACTTCTCGCCGCGGGACCTGCTCGAGGTCAAGGCGATCGCGGTACCTGGCGCGCTGATCCGGATCGTGGTCGCGACCGCGATGGGCTGGGGACTGGCGCGGTTGCTGGGCTGGTCCAATGGCGCCGGCATCGTGTTCGGCCTGGCCCTGTCGGTCGCCAGCAC
>JBBRWW010000114.1:0-9060 GCA_038248955.1 Lysobacterales bacterium | reverse complement strand
GACCGTGGCGACATCGCTGCCGACGGCGGCGACCTTGTCGCGATCGAGCTCGAGCTTCAACTGCGGCTTGTCGAGCTTGAGGTCGCTGTCGGGATTGGTCAGTTTCGGGTTCTCGGCCATCTTGGCCATCAACGCGCCGACGGTGGCACCGAGTTCCTCCCAGGTGCCGGTGCTCTGCACCACGAAACTGACCGGTTGGCCGAAGCCGCCCTGCCCCAGCGGTGGCGGCAGCGTCGGGAACGCCATGATGCCGGGGATGCCCATGAACTGCGGGAACAACTGGCCCTGCACGTCGGCGGTGGAGACGTCACGCTCGCTCCAGTCCTTCAGCATCACGAACCCGACCGTATTGGTCACGGACGGGAAGCCGACGATCTGGAAGTACTGCTTCACCTGCGGAATCTTCGCGTACAACGCTTCCATCTGCCGGGCGTAGCGGTCGGTGTATTCGGGCGTCGAGCCCTCGGGAGCGACGCCGAAGCCGATGATGAAGCCCTGGTCCTCCTGCGGCGCCAGTTCGTCGGGCAGCATCTTGAACAATCCCAGCGCCGCGGCGGTCACCACGACGGCGACGATCACCACGATCCATCGCGCGCGCAGCCCCGCGCCCAGCGTGCGCCGGTAACCACGGTCGATCGCGCCCAGCACCTTCTCGCCCGCCACATAGAAGCGCCCGGGGCTGGCCTCGTGCCGCAGCAGCCGGGAGGCCAGCATCGGCGCCAGCGTCAGGGCCACGAAGCCCGACACGATCACCGCGCCGGCGAGGGTCAGCGCGAACTCGGTGAACAGCTTGCCGGTGCGCCCGGTCGAAAACGCCAGCGGCATGTAGACCGCGGCCAGCGTCAGCGTCATCGCGATGATCGCAAAACCAATCTCCTTGCTGCCCAGCAGCGCCGCTTCCACCGGCGGCATGCCTTCCTCGATGTGCCGGTAGATGTTTTCCAGCATCACGATCGCGTCGTCGACCACCAGCCCGATCGCGAGCACCATCGCCAGCAGCGTCAGGGTATTGATGGTGAAGCCGAACGCGTACATCAGCGCGAACGCGCCGACCAGCGACAGCGGAATCGTCACCAGCGGGATCAGGGTGGCCCGGCCACTGCGCAGGAACAGGAAGATCACCAGGATCACCAGCAGCACCGCCTCGGCGACGGTGGTGTAGACCTCGTTGATCGATTTCTCGATGAAGATCGTCGAGTCGAACGCGATCTCGATCTTCATGCCTGCCGGCAGCGACGCCTGGATCTGCGGCAGCATCACCTTGAGCGCCGCGGAGATGTCCAGCGGGTTGGCGACCGCCTGCTTGACCACCGCCAGCGGCACCGCGTTGACGCCGTTGAAGCGCGCGCGGAACCGCTCCTCCTGCGCGCCCAACTCGACCTTGGCGACATCCTTCAGCCTGACCAGGTAGATGCCGGCGGCCGTGGCGTTGGCGTTGGCGTTGGCGTTGGCGACGATGATCTCGCCGAATTCCTCCGGCGTCCTGAGGTCGGTCTCCGAGAGCACCGTGAACTCACGCTGCTCGCCCTGGATCCGGCCAGCGGGAATTTCCACGTTTTGCGCGCGCAGGGCGCGCTCGACATCCGCCGGCGTCAGGCCGAAGCCGGCCAGCCGCTGCGGCTGCAGCCACACGCGCATCGCGTACGTGCTGCTGTAGACCTGCGCCTGGGCGACGCCGGGGATGGTCTGGATGCGGTCCTTGACCAGCCGCTCGGCGTAGTCGGCGATCTCGACCTGCGAATGGCGGTCGGATGAGAACGCCAGGTAGATGATCGGCTGCTGGTCGGCTTCCTGCTTCTGGATGATCGGTTCCTTGACCTCGTCGGGCAGGAACTGGCGCGCCTGCGCCACGCGGTCGCGAACATCGGAGGCGGCGCCGTCAGGATCGCGATTGAGGCGGAAGCGGATCGTGACCTGGCTGGACTGCTCGCGGCTCACCGACTGCATGTACTCGATGCCTTCGACACCCGACAGCGCATCCTCGATCGGCTGCGTCACCTGCGACTCGATCACCTGCGCGCTGGCGCCGGGATAGGTGGTGTTGACGGTCACGACCGGGGTGTCGACGTTGGGGATCTGCCGGACCGCAAGGCGGTCATAGGCGATCAGTCCGACCAGCAACAGGACCAGGTTGATGACCGTGGCGAACACCGGTCGGCGGATGGAGATGTCGGACAGGACCATGGCAGGCTCGCTGGTTGTTCTCGCTTCCCGCTCGGGGGAAGCTGGCGCGAAGCGCCGGATGGGGCGCTGGTGCGATCAGCGCAGGGCGCACTTGCTCCGTTCCCCACCTCGCTTCCGTCGGGAAGAGGCACGAAATGGCATCGCTACTTCGCGGTACCCGTCGTTTCGCCAGCGGGTGGCTCGGCGGCCTTCGGCTTGTCCACCGCGCCCGCGGCGCCCCCAGCGGCCGGCGGCAGGATCGCCACCGCCATGCCTTCGTGCATCATCGGCTTGGCCTGCCCGGCGGTGATCACCACGTCGCCGGCCTTCAGGCCCTCCATGACCTGCACCATCCCCGGCACCCTGGCACCGGTCTTGATCACGGTCTTGTGGGCCTTGCCGTCGACCACGGTGTAGACGAACCGCGTATCGCCGTCCTGCATCAGCGCCTGCTCGGGAACCAGCAGCGCGCTGTCGGTGTCGGTGCCGGTATCGATCTGCAACGTCGCGAACTGCCCGGGTTTCAGGCGGCCGTCGGGATTCGGGATCTGCGCGCGCAAGCGGGCGCTGCGGGTGCTGGCGTCGACCACGGGGTCGATCGCGACGACCTCGCCGGCGAACGTGTCGTCGGGGTACGCATCGACGCTCACGCGCAGTTTCTGGCCGTTCTTCAACTGGGCCAGCGCGGTTTCCGGCACGCTGAAATCCACTTCGATCGGGTCCAGCCGCACCAGCGTGACCAGGTCCTGGCCGACGTTGACGAACTCGCCGACGCTGACCTCGCGCAGGCCGATCTGGCCCGAGAACGGCGCCCGCAAGGTCATCTTCGACAGCGCCGTGCGCGCCGAAGCGGCGCGCGCCTGGTCGACGCCGAGCGCGGCGCGGGCCTTGTCGTAGTCGGACCGGGCGATCAGCTGGTCCTTGCTGAGCTCACCGGCGCGCGAGGCCGCGCGGCGGCTGTTGTCCAGGTTCGCCGAGGCCTCGTTGAGGCTCGCCTGCGCGAGACTGCCGTCGAGGGTGAACAGCGGCTGGCCTGCGGCCACCCGGCCACCTTCGGTGAAGTGGATGCGGTTGATGCGGCCGGCGACCTCGGGCCGCACCACCACCGACTCATCCGCGCGCAGGCTGCCGACGGTCCGCAGCCCGGCGACCAGCGCCTGGGGCTGCACGGTGACGGTCTCCACGGGCAGCTGCATGCCACCCGGCGGTCCACCCGCGCCCGCGCCGGAGGCGGCCGCCTCGTCCTTGCCTGCGCATCCGTTCAGGACCAGCAGTCCGGTGATCAGCAATCCCGAAAACATCGCGTTGCGCCGCATGGGTAGCCTCGTAGCCATTTCTTATACTGAACAGTTTAGCATTGCGATGAGCGCGCGCCCCTGCCAGAAGTCCCGGCCGGGCTGACGGTCAGGCGTTGCGCGCGGCCACCGGGCCGGGGATAACCAGGTCCGTGGCCAGCCCCTCAGCATCGGGCGGCGCGGCGAACGGCAGCCGTCCCCGTAACAACGCAAACACTTCGTCGCAACGGTCCATCGCCAGGTCGATGCCATTGGCGATCCAGCCGACCAGCCGCGCGCCATCGGCGGCGATCGGCCGCGCACTGAGACGTGCATGGCTGATGCAACCCAGCTTCATTCCCAGCACGAGCACGGGTTGAAGCGCGCTGGCCGCCTGCAGCAGGGGCGCGTCGTCGTTGCGCCAGCCCTGCGGGGTGACCTCGCAACCGCTGGCGACGGGCTCCATGCCGACCGCGCGCGCGGTGCCTGCAGCAAGGCGGCACTGGCGATGTACTTGCCGATGCCGGTGTCGGTGCGGGTGACGGAGATGATCGACAGGTTCATGGCGCGCATCGTCGCGCTGCCGAGGCCGTAGTCGTTGCGGCCGCAGGCGGCCGTGCGGCAGGGGCCGTCCGGAATCGACGCGCGCCAGCGCGGGGACGCTCCGCGCTACACTCGCCCCCATGTTTGCATCCGACACGCTTACCGGCAGCAAGCCGGACCAGTACGCGCAGCTGATCGCGCAGGCCGCCGCGCTGGTGGCTGGCGAGCGCGACCGCATCGCCAACGCCGCCAACCTGTCCGCGCTGGTGTACCACGCGTTGCCGTCGCTGAACTGGGTCGGCTTCTACTTCTTTGACGGCACCGAACTGGTGGTCGGCCCGTTCCAGGGCCTGCCGGCCTGCGTGCGGATCGCCATCGGCAAGGGCGTTTGCGGCACCGCCGCGTCCACCCGGCAGACCCAGCGCGTCGACGACGTCCACGAGTTTGCCGGCCACATCGCCTGCGACGCGGCCTCCAATTCGGAAGTGGTGGTGCCCTTGGTCGCCGGCGACGGCAGCCTGGTGGGCGTTTTCGACATCGACAGCCCCGAACGGGCGCGATTCGATGCGCACGACCAGGCCGGCCTTGAAGCCATCGCTGCGATCTTCGTGGCATCGTTGACGTGAATCGCACCGCGGGCCTACAACAGGCACGCATGACGGAGCTTCGCGCATGAGTACCGAACCGGAAAAGCTCCGAAACATCGGCCCGAAGTCTTCAGCGTGGTTGCGCCAGGTGGGCCTGCGCTCCCGGGAAGACCTCGACGCGATCGGCGCCGTCGAGGCCTTCATGAAGGTCAAGCGGGCCGGCTTCAAGCCCACCTTGAACCTGCTCTATGCGATCGAGGGCGCACTGCGCGATTGCCACTGGCAGGAAATCCCGGAGGCGCGCCGCAGCGAGTTGGTGCTCGCCGCCGAGGCCGCCATCGCGCTGCTGCCACCGCCACGCCACCGCCCGCCGGCCGGGCCCGTGCGCACCACCGTACTGGCCGAGGACACGGTGCCGAGCCGTCCCGACGAGAACGCACCGCCATTCCGCAGCTGGGGCCGCCCACCCGCCCAGGACTGAGCGATCCTCTTGCGGAGGTAGGCGGACAACCCGGCCAGCGGGTAGACTGCCCGCGCTTCGAGGTGATCCGGCGGCGTCCGCCAATGGATTGAAACGGGAAGCCGGTGATGCCCACCCACAGGTGTAGCCATTCCGGCACTGCCCCCGCAACGGTAAGCGAGTCCAACCGCGGCTAACGCCACTGTGCTCTGCATGGGAAGGCGCCGCGGCCGGAGGCCGGTTTCGATCCATCGAAACCACGGCACTCCACTTGCGAGTCCGGAGACCGGCCTGGAAGCAGGGTCTACTGGCGCGTGCCAGTGGATCCACACCTGGTTGCGATGCGGAGGGCATGGCGGCGACAACGCCGGTGCCTGTCCGTCCGTTTTCGCAGCGTTCCCTCTCCACGCGGCTTCCCGATGTATCGGCAATGACCGCCGCGGCATGGCCGTGCGCGCTGGAGAACCCCAAACCCATGCAGTTCCGTCCCCTCGCCCTTGCCGCCGCCTGCGCGCTCGCGTTGCCCGGCCTCGTCCGTGCGCAGTCGTCCGATGCCACCGCCGCCAATGCCACCGAACTCGACCAGGTGCTCGTCACCGCCACGCGCACCGCGATCACCACCGACGACGCGCTGGCGGCGGTCGAGGTGATCGACCGCGCCGCGATCGAGCGCAGCCAGGCACGCTCGCTGCCCGACCTGCTGCGCGGCCGCGCCGGGATCTCGCTGGCCAACCAGGGCGGCGCCGGCAAGCTGACCACGCTGTTCCTGCGCGGCAGCGAATCCGACCACGTGCTGGTGCTGGTCGATGGCGTGCGCATCGGCTCGTCGACGTCGGGGCTGGCATCGCTGCAGGACCTGCCGATCGAACTGATCGAGCGCGTCGAAATCGTTCGCGGTCCGCGCTCCAGCCTCTATGGTGCCGACGCGATCGGCGGCGTGATCCAGGTCTTCACCCGCCGCGATACCGGTCCCTATGCCCCGCGGGCATCGTTCGGCGGCGGCAGCCTTGGCCTGTACGAAGCCGCGGTCGGGTTCGGCGGCCGCGGCGCACGCGGATGGTTCGGCGCGGACTATTCGCTGCGCCGCGGCGAGGGCATCGACGCCTGCCGGGGGGTGGGTTTTCCGGACTTCGCCGGCTGCGGCACCGACACCCCCGATCCCGACCGCGATGGCTACGCCAGCGATTCGCTGTCGTTGCGCGCCGGCACCGACCTCGGCGACACGCTGAGCCTCGACGGCCACGTGCTGCGCGCCGAAGGCCAGAACGACTACGACGGCGACTTCGTCGACCGTTCCGAGACCGTGCAGCAGGTGGTGGGCGCCACGATGCGCTGGCGGCCATCCGACGCGGTGGCCGTCGCACTGGTCGGCGGTCGCAACCTTGATGCATCGGACGATTCCCTGCGCGGCGTGCCCAGCGGCAACTTCGCCACCACTCGCGACACGGCATCGTTGCAGGGCGATTTCACCCTGGACCCGCGCCAGGTCGTGACCGTCGGCCTGGACTGGCTGCGCGATCTTGCCGACTATGCCGACGCGTACTCCGCCTACACCGCCGCGCGCGGTAACCGCGCCGGCTTCGCCCAGTACCAGGGCACGTTCGGCGCGCAGTCGCTGCAGGCCAGCGTGCGCCGCGACGACAACGACCAGTTCGGTGGCCACACCACCGGCAGCGCCGCATGGGGGATCGGACTTTCCGGCGGCTGGCGGATGACGGCGAGCTACGGCACCGCCTTCAAGGCGCCGACGTTCAACGAGCTGTACTACCCGTACTTCGGCAACGCCGCGCTGCGCCCGGAGACGTCCGACACCTGGGAGCTTGGCCTGGCCTACCGCGGCACGCGTTTCAACGTCCGCCTCGACGGCTACCGCACCCGGGTCGACGACCTCATCAGCTTCGATGCGTCGCTGTTCACGGCCAACAACATCGATCGCGCCCGCCTGCAGGGCGCCGAACTGTCGATCGACACCCGGCTGATGGACTGGACGCTCGCCGCCAGCGCCAGCCTCGCCGACAGCGAGAACCTGACCGGTTTCAACGCCGGCAATGACCTGCCGCGCCGGGCCCGCCACAGCGGTCGCATCGATCTGGACCGCACTTTCGGCGACCTCAGCATCGGCATGACCGGCGCCGGCGAGGGGGCGCGCTTCGACGACGCCGGCAACACCCGCCGCGTCGGCGGCCATGCCACGCTCGACCTGCGCGCGGAATATGCGCTGGCGCCAGCGTGGCGGCTGCAGGGCCGGCTGGCGAACGTGTTAGACCAGCACTACGAGACGGTGTCGTTCTATAACCAGCCCGGGCGCGAATGGTTCCTCGGCGTGCGCTACACGCCAGTGAACTGAGACTGGCGCAAAAAACGAAACAGCCCGTCATCGCCGGACGTTTCCTTCTCCCGATTGCCGGGCCCGAAGGGTGTCCAAGTGTGAGACGGTGCCCGACGGGCCGATCACGGTGCGCAACGCCGAGACAACCGACGCAAGCGCGTTTCCCGCGCCCTCACCCCAGCCCTCTCCCGCCAGCGGGAGAGGGCGTTATTCGGCAGCCAGCGGCAGCGTCACCACGAACTCGCTTCCTTTCCCGCTGCCCGCGCTGGTCGCGACCACGGTGCCACCATGGGCCTCCACCAGTTCGCGCACCACCGTCAGACCGATCCCGAGGCCTGCGCCGTTGAAACCGACGGCGTGGGTGTCCTGCTCGAATGGATCGAACACATGCGGCAAGGCCTCGGCGGTGATGCCGATGCCGCTGTCGGACACGGTGGTCACGATTACGGCGCCTTCCACCCGCACTCTCAGTCCAATCCTGCCCGCCACTGGCGTGTATTTCGAGGCGTTGTCGAGCAGGTTGTTGAACACCTGCGCGAGGCGGACGGCGTCGCCATGCACTGGCAGCATGTCAGCGGGCAGGTCGGCATCGAAGCGCTGCCGACGCGTCGCCATCGCCGGGCCGCAGGCGTCCACCGCCTCGTGGAGGATGCCGGCGAGGTCCATCGGCCGGCGTTCGAGCCGCAACTTTCCCGTGTTGACGCGCGACATGTCGAGCAGGTCGCCGACCAACCGCGCCATGTGCGCGACCTGCCGCTCGATGATCGCCTGCATCCGTGGCAGTTCTTCGCTGCGGATCCGTGGCAGCAGCGCCGCAGCGGTGCGGATGGGTGTCAGCGGATTGCGCAGTTCATGCGCAAGCACCGCCAGGAAGTGGGTCTGCTGGCGTTGCGCCTGTTCGGCGGCGGCCTGCAATTGCTGCGCGCCTAACGCGGCAAAGACCAGTTGCTCGTTCGCCTCGCGCAACTGCGCGTGACGGCGCTCGCTATGGACCAATGCCGGCTCAACCAACGGCAACAGGGGTGGTGGGACGTGCGCGCCGCCAGGCTCTGCATCGTCGCCACCCGGTGAGGGCGGCCGATCGCGCTTGGCGCGGTGCATCGCGGCGTCGGCCCGATCGATCAGCGTCGCTGGATCCTCGCCATCGTCGGGATAGAGGCTGATGCCGATGGTGGCGGTGAGTTGGAACCACTGGTCACCCACGCAACCGGGGGGAGCGATCGCCGTGCGCAGGTGCTCCGCGACGAGTTCTGCCGCGGAGGCATCGGCGACGTCCGTGAGCAGGATCAGGAACTCGTCGCCCCCGTGCCGGCTCACCGTATCGACTTCCCGCACCGCGGCGACCAGGCGCTGCGCCGCCAGCTTGAGCACGCCATCGCCGACGGCATGACCGAAGTGGTCATTGATCGGCTTGAAGTTGTCCAGGTCGAGGAACAGCAGTGCCACGCGGCTGCCACCGCGCTTGGCATGGGCAATCGCGTGGGCGAAGCGGTCGAGCATAAGCATCCGGTTGGGCAGCCCGGTCAGCGCATCCATCTCGGCCGACCGCAGCACGTCCCTCAGTGCGCGCGCGCCGGCCTCCACGTCGGCCCGGGCGCGCAATATCGCCAGCACCAACTGTCCGTTGGCCTCGAGCAGCTGCGACGCTTGGCTGCTGCCGACCTGGGCCTGTGCTTCGATGACGTCGAGTTGCAGCCCGACCAG
>JBBRWW010000113.1:0-9376 GCA_038248955.1 Lysobacterales bacterium | reverse complement strand
CTTCGCGGCCGCAACAGGTTATTTGGGCGGTTAGCTCAGCGGTAGAGCATCGCCTTCACACGGCGAGGGTCGCAGGTTCGAAACCTGCACCGCCCACCAATGTACGGCAAGCGTTTTCGATGATCCGGCCTAGCGCCGGATTTTTCGTTTACGTGCAATGTAAATGCAGATCGCGGTCGCGGACTTTTCCGCGCGCGGACGGCAGGACGGGCGAGTCACTCGCCGGCGCCACCTCACGTCCGTGGCACGCTCCGACGCATTCCACGGCATCGAGCGCTTTGACACCCCGAATGTAGGTTGGCTGTTCAGCCGCGATCAGACGCTCTCGGCCTCAATCCAGCGATCCGCGGAAACGGGCTAGGCCCGCACGCTACGTGACAGAACACCCCGCCGTTTAGGCGCAGCCCAATGTCGGTCAGGAGCACCGGTAATCGGGCGGACCGACTCCCGGTCGAGCTCGTCCGCATTCAGGCGCCAGCTTCACGGCAGACGGTTATCACAAGCGAACGCTCGAGGGCTTCGGGCTGCCCGAGCACGGCCGCGCGCTCGTCGAGGACCTCGAGGCGCTGACAGGCAGCCTGCGCGAGGCCGGCGCCGACGGCACCGGCATGCTGCGGGTGACGAGGTCGGCGACGTTCGGGCGTCTGTACATCTCGCCGCAGCTGCCGGAGTTCCTAGCCCTGCACCCGCGCGCGTGGTTCACGCATCGACCTCAACGACCGCACCCTGGAACTGGTCAGCGCCGGGCTGACCTGGCGATCCGCATTGGCAACCTCGACGACTTGACGCTGATCGCGCGCGCGCAACCGCGGCGTGCTGTGCGCCGCGCCGGCGCACCTGCAGCAGCACGGCACGCCCGCGACACCTGCCGACCTCGCACCCCACCAGTGCCTGCTGCTGGTCGGCGCGCAGGGCCGCCAGGACAGCTGACGGCTCGGCGACGGCGCCGGCGCCGAAGTGTGGGCGCGGGTCCGGGGCCGGATCGAGAGCAACCCGGGCGAACCGCTGCGCGATGCCGCGGTCGCTGGCCTGGGCATCGCGCAGTCCTCGACCTGGCACGTCAGCGACGGCCTGCGCGCGGGCCGGCTGCAGGTAGTGCTGGCGGATCCCGCTCGCCGACACCGGCATCCACGCGGCGATGCCGGAGCGCCGGCTGGTGCCGCCGCGGGTGCGCGCGTTCGTCCACTTCCTCGCCGGGAAGTTCGGCGGGACGCCGCCGTGGGAGCGCGAGTCGGCGCCGGATCGCTAATCCGGGAGACAAACGGCCGTCGGCCGGTACCCGGGTGCGGTCACAGGCGCGCGTCGGTCGCCGCAGCCGGTGTGGATGAAACGTCGAGTGACGCACAACGGACGGCGCGGCCTGGCGGAATGCTTCCGCCTGAACACCCCGCCGTGTCCCCCTCTTCGCCGGCTTGCGTTTACCCGTTATGGAACCGCGACCCCGGGCCCGCTCATGGATGTGAAAATTGATGCCACCGAACTGGTGCAGGCGATCATCGACAGCCCGACCCAACACGCGATCATCGTCACCGACAACGACGGTCTGATCCGGGTCTGGAACAAGGGTGCTGCGCGGATCTTCCAGCACACCGATGCCGAGATCATCGGCCAGGACATCCGCGTGCTGTTCTGCGCCGAGGATGTCGTCCATGGCGTGCCGCACAAGGAAATGGCGGGCGCGAGTCGCGAGGGCTGCGCCGGCGAGCTCCGTTGGCACCTGCGCAAGGACGGTACGGTCTTCTGGGCCGAGGGCATGATCTATCCGGTGCGCAGTCGCGCCGGCGTGCAACTGGGCTACGTCAAGATCCTGCGGGATGCGACCGAGGAGAAACAGAGCGGCGACGCGACGTCGCGGCTGGCGCTCGAGGACAGCCTGACCGGACTGCCCAACCGCGCCGAGTTCCACAACCGCTACGTGGACATGGCCGCCTCCGCGCAACGCCATGACCGGCCACTGATCCTGCTGCTGCTGGACCTGGACCGGTTCAAGCAGGTCAACGACCGATTCGGCCACCCCGCCGGCGATGCGCTGTTGCAGCAGGCGGCGCACCGCATGCGCGCGGTACTGCGCGAGACCGACTTCCTCGCCCGCATCGGCGGCGACGAGTTCGTGATCCTGCAACCCGACGCGGAGTCCGCACAGGAGGGCGGCATGGTCGCCGAGAAGCTGGTCGAGGCGCTCTCGCGGCCGTTCCACATCCACGAACGCGAGGTGCAGATCGGCGCCAGCATCGGCCTGAGCGTGTATCCGCAGGACGCCGACGACCTCGAACGTCTGTTCGGCAAGGCTGACCTCGCCCTGTATCGCGCCAAGGGCGACGGCCGCGGCGGCTACCGCTACTACTCCGCGCAGCTTGATGTCAGCGCCCACCGCCACAGCCTCGAACACGTGCAGCTGCGGCGCGCGGTGAAGGAACGCGCGTTCTCGCTGCACTACCTGCCGCAGGTCGACGCGGCCACCGGCGCGGTGCTCGCGGTCGAGGCGCTGCTGCGCTGCTCGGACCCGTTCTTCGCCGACTACCCGACCAGCAAGATCGTCGCGATCGCCGCGGAGACCGGTCGCCTGCGCCGGCTCGGGTTATGGGCCTGCGCGCAAGCCATTGCGCAGACGCGGCGGTGGCAGCTCAGCGGCTGGCCGGAGCTGGGCCTGACCCTGAACTTCTGCCCCGTCGAACTCATCGAGGCCCGCTTCGCGCAACGGCTGACCGGGCTGCTGGAGAAGTTCGGGCTGCCGTCATCGAGCCTGCGGATCGACATCGCCGAGGCGCCGTTGACCGACGATTTCGACGCCACCCAGATCGCCCTGCTGCATGGCAGCGGCGTGTCTTTCGCGATCGACGACCTCGGTCCCGGCGACCTGTTGCTCAAGCACCTGTTCGTCCTGCCGATCAGCGCGGTCAAGCTCGACATCGGCTCCCTGCCCGGCCTGCCGCTCAACCCACGTAGCCGCGCGGTGGCGACCGCAATCATCCGGATGGCACATGCCCTGGGCCTGCAAGTGGTCGCCGAGCGCGTGGAGTCCGAGCGCCAGGCCGCGTTCCTGCGGCCGCGCTGCGCGGCGCTGCAAGGGTTCCATGTCGCCGCGCCGATGAGCGCCGAAGAAACCACGGCGTGGCTCGGGACCCGGATGCCGCGACCCGCGGCGGCGAGCGCGTCGAGCGGCGCGGCGCTGCACTGATCGCTGGCATCACGACCTCGCCGCTCACGCGCCGGCCGTCACGGCGCGGCCATCGGCGGACCGATAGGTTTTGACCGTCGACCCGCAAGGCAGCGCGAGGCCGCGACCCGACCAACCCACCGACCCGGTTCCACCCATTGGGAGCACCCATGTCACCCGACCTCATCGGCTGGGCCGCCTCGGCCGTCCTCGTCGCCACCCTGATCCGGCAGATCCACACCCAGGCCAGGGACGCCAATGCCAAGGGCGTGTCGCACTGGCTGTTCGCCGGGCAGATGCTCGCCTCGATCGGCTTCATCGCCTACAGCTGGCTGCTGCACAACTGGGTCTTCATCGTGACCAACTCGGTGATCCTGCTGACCGCGGTGGTCGGTCAGGTGGTGGTCACGCGCAAGCGTGCGCAGGCCGGCGAGTAGCAGCGACGATCTCGCAAGGGAGTCCTCACGCCATGCCGAAAGCCGCGCCGCTCAAATTCGCCACGTTCAACGTCAACGGCATCGGCGCGCGCCTGCCAACGCCCCGGGATGCCATCCGTGCCCGCGCGATGGAACAACCCGCACCGCTCCGGCGCGAATCACCGCCTGCGGACGAACAACGCTGGGGCCGAAGGTGGCCCTGCCGAAGCCGCCAGCGGTGGCAGCATTTGACGGGTTAATGTCCTTTACGCCATGCGGGGCAACTCCAATAGTGGCCGCACCCCACGAACCGGATCCCGCCATGCACGCTCCCGCCTCTCCCCGCTCGCGTTTCGGTCGGGCGCTCGCCGCCGGCGCGCTGGTGCTGCTGTGCCTCGGCGCTCCCGCGTCGGCCGCCGAACGGATGCCGGCGGCCGACGCCGCTTCGGTGATCGCCCCCTACCAGGACCGCTTCGGGCGGCCGCGCCCGGTCGTCGCGGTGATCGGCGAGAACGGCGGCACCGAACTCACCGACTTCGTGATCCCCTACGCGGTGCTGGCGCGGTCGGGAGTGGCGCAGGTCGTCGCGGTCGCGACCCGGCCCGGGGCGATGACCATGCGTCCCGCGCTGCGCCTGCAGCCCGAAGACACCGTCGCGTCGTTCGATGCGCGTTTTCCCGAGGGCGCCGACTACGTCATCGTGCCGGCGGTCGTGCACCGCGACGACCCGGCGCTGCTCGCCTGGGTCGCCGCCCAGGGCGCCAGGGGCGCCACCGTCGTGAGCATCTGCGACGGCGCGCTGGTGGTCGCCAACACCGGCCTGATGAAGGGCCGCCAGGCCACCGGGCACTGGGCCACCCAGGAGCTGCGCGAACAGCACTATCCCGACACGCACTGGGTGCGCAACCGCCGCTACGTGGCCGACGGCCGCATCGTCTCCAGCGCCGGCATCAGCGCGGCGATCCCGGTGTCGCTGGCGCTGGTCGAGGCCATCGCCGGCCACCGCACCGCGGCCACCGTCGCCGCCTCGCTGGGCGTCACGCAGTGGGGCGCGTTGCATGACAGCGAGGTGTTCCGACCGCGGTTCGGGGCCAACCTGCGGGTGTTCGCGACCACGATGCTGGTCAACCCCTGGCTGCACCGGACCGAGCAGCTCGGGATCGAGGTCGCGCCCGGCGTCGACGATCTCGCGCTGGCGTTGACCGCCGACGCGTACTCGCGCACCGGCCGCAGCCACGCCTACTCCTTCGCGCCGTCGCAGGACTCCCTCCGTACCCGCGACGGCCTGCTGTTGGTGCCGGACCGCACCACCCTGGTGATGCCAGCGCGCGTGCTGGCGCCATTGCCGACCCCGACCGCGCCGCTGTTCGACCAGGTGCTCGCGTCCATCGCGGCGCGCTACGGCCGCACCACCGCGCGTGGCGTGGCGCTGGACTTCGAATACCCGGGGGTCGTGCGCTGACCGCCGTCGGCCGACCGCCGCGTGGGCGACAATCGAACCGCGCGACACGCAATGCCCCGGACGCAGAGCGATCCGGCCCGCCGCACCCTCCCGCCGAGACCGATGCGATGACTCCGCAAAGACCCTGTCGCGTAGTGCTGCTGGCCTACGACCAGATGAACCTGCTCGACCTGTGCGGCCCGCTGCAGGCATTGGCGACCGCCGGACGGAGCAGCTGCAAGGGGGGCACGCCGCTGTACGCGACCCAGGTCGCCTCGGTCGACGGCGGACTGGTCACCACCGGCTGTGGCCTGCCGGTGATGACGGTGTCCCTGGCCTCGCTGCACGACGTCGCGATCGACACCCTGATCGCGCCCGGCGGCTGCGCCGGCGACGAGTTCCACGCACCGGCGGCGCTGAGCGAATGGATCGCGCTGCGCGCGCCAGGCCTGCGGCGGGTGTGCTCGGTGTGCACCGGGGCGTTCCTGCTGGCGGCCGCGGGCCAGCTCGACGGACGGCGCGCGGCCACGCACTGGGACTGGGCGGCGCGGCTGCGCGCACGCCATCCGCAGGTCGAGGTCGACGCCGACCGCATCTTCGTGCGCGACGGCAACGTGTGGACGTCGGCTGGCGTCAGCGCCGGGATCGACCTGACGCTCGCACTGATCGAGGACGACTACGGCCATGCCGTGGCGATCGAGACCGCACGCCAACTGGTGATGTTCATCAAGCGCTCGGGCGGGCAATCGCAGTTCAGCGTGCCGCTCGCCGCGCAGACGCGCGACGACGCGCGCTTCGCCGAACTGCATGCCTGGATCGCGGCCAACCTCGACGGCGACCTGCGCGTCGAACAGCTGGCCGCGCGCATGGGCATGAGCCCGCGCACGTTCGCGCGCACGTATTCGCAGAAGCTGGGCCACACGCCGGCCCGCACGGTCGACGCGATGAGGCTGGAAGCCGCATGCCGCGCGCTCGAGGAAACCCCCCTGCCGCTCAAGCGCGTCGCGGCCCTGTCGGGCTACGCCGACGAGCAGAACCTGCGCCGCGCGTTCCAGCGGCAACTGGGCGTGGGGCCCGCGGAATACCGCGGCCGCTTCTCCGCGCATGCCGCCGGTGCGGACGCCTGACCTCCGCGCAGGGCTCCACGGCACGGGCGTTGCGCCCTTGCAGGCTCGGCTCCCCGCCTGCCAACCCACGACCGCGCAGCTGCGTCCGGACCGCGCGGCAGGGAACCACCCACCAGGACACCCAAACCATGGAATACCTTGTCGGCATTGCACTCGCGCTGTTCTCCTGCAGCGGCGCGAAATGGCTCGGACTCGATCGCGATCGCGCTTTCTATCCCACCGTTGTCATCGTCATCGCTTCGTACTACGTGCTGTTCGCCACCTTGGCCGCTGACCACGGGGTGCTGGCGATCGAAGTCGCCATTGCAGCCGCCTTTTCGGCGCTGGCCGTGATCGGATTCAAACGCAGTCTCTGGCTCGTCGTCGCCGCACTCTTCATGCATGGCGTGCTCGACTGGTACCACCCGGCCCTGGTCCACAACGCCGGCGTACCGGCCACGTGGCCCGGATTCTGTCTTGCATTCGACGCAGCGGCGGCGGTCTTCCTGGGCGTAATGCTGCTGATGCGCGCGGCATCCGTGCCCGCACGCTGATGCGGGACGACCGGTAGGACATTTTCGACGCGGGGAAGGCACTCCCCGGGGGGTACTGGCGCGCGTTGCATCGGCGCCAGGCGGCCATCGCTTCGCGCGCCCGCTTCAAAGCCATTTCACAAAAGCTTTCCAGCCGCTCGCAGAGCCCTGTTGGCAGGCATCGGACCGCGGGTCCTGGCGGCAAGGTGCGTGGCACCGGGACCGGCCACCTCGACCCAGGGGGGCGTCCTTCAGCGAACGCGCCACGACTCTTGCCGCAGCCATCGGCAACCACCGCTACTCGTGCGCCGAGGCATCCAGATCCGGCTTGGCTTCGTAATTGGGATCCTCGGCCTCGCGCGCGTGGCCGAGCGCGGCGCGCAGGGGCGGGTCGAGGTGCTCGACATCCAGGATCACCTTGCCCGAATGCACGGTCTTGACCGCCGACAGCGGCACCTGGAAGTCGCCTGAGTTCTCGATGTAGATCGTGAGTTCCGGCGCTGTTTGCCGCACTTCGCGTACCGAGCCGATGCCTTCGTCGCCATCGGCCACGAACACCATGAAGCCTTCCTCGATTTGTTCGCGCATGTCGGTCACCTGCAGCAAAGGCGCCGGGAGATCCGGCGCGCATCGGGTCGTGACCACCGCGGTGGGTGGGTGGGTGGGGAAATGCGATGCGATGCTATGCGCGAATGATGTGCCCGCGCTCGGTTCACAGGCGGTGAAGACGTCCGCGCTGCGTGCCGGCAGCGGGAAAAACCGGGCTGAAAGCCCGGGTTACGAGCGCACTCTGCGGACGGGGTAATGGGCGGGAAAGGGCCACCGCCCGCCCGTGCCGACGAGGTGGCCCAACCCAACCCCGTCACGGTCCTCCAGCCGCGTCGGCCATGCCGACTGCTGCCTGGGGTGACTCGAGACACCTGTCCAATGGCACCTGCTCCAGGTCCCGTCTGGCGACAGGGTGGCGCCGCCGCCATCTAGCGATCGCATTCGGGCGCAATCGTAGGCGCTCCCGCCGTTGCCCGCGCCCTCGCTCATCGGCACGCCACGCTGTCGGCCCCTCGAGCTCCCGGTAACTACGGTACACGCGCTTGTGATTCCAGCCGTAGCCCTTGACGTTGCGCCGGTGAAGGAAGCACAAGCCGAAGTCCCGGTTCTTCTGGTTGTGGGTCAGGCCTGTCGCGCCAGCATCCTTGGCCTGCGCGCCGGGCCGCGTCCGCGGATGCCCCGCCATGAAACCCCGCACGGCGCTTGGGGTGTGCGCCTCCGGCGGACGACGTTTTTCTTGACCGTCGTCAACACCGCGACGGCCATCGGTCGCATGGTGAAGTGAACAACCGCGGCTCCTGACCCGGGGAGGAGGCTCTCATGCGTATCGCCGACATATGCACTCATGACGTGGTCCAGATCGCCGCCGACGCATCACTCAATGAAGCGGCCGAAACCATGCGCAAGCGCCATGTCGGCGCGCTGGTGGTGACCGAGCAGCCCAACGGCGAACGCGTCCCCGTCGGCATCATCACCGACCGGGACATCGTGCTGGCGGTGGGCGCGCCTGGTGTGCGGCCGGAGTCGCTCACCGCCGGTGACGTCATGACCCGCCCCTTGGCCACGTGCCTCGAAGACGGGGAGCTGGCGGATGCCATAGAGACCATGCGCGAACACGGCGTGCGCCGCTTGCCGGTGCTCAACGCCAAGGGTGGGCTGGCGGGCATGATCGCCGCCGACGATATCTTTGCGGCGCTGGGCATGAACATGCGTGACCTCAGCCAGGTATTGGGCAGCGCGCAGTCGCGCGATCTGGATGCGCGCATGTGAACCGTGGTGGCGGTGAAGTGAAGCTCGCTGCCGCCAGATCCGAGCAGGCCGATGCGTCACCGGGCTGTCGCTGGCGCTATCCCCGCGCGCTGTCAGTGCCACCGCGCTGGTCGTTCGCGGCCTTCGGGATGCCGGTCGCGTGCATGGCGGGCGCGGCCAGGAGCTCGATCACCTGCGCGTCGCTGACGTCGCTGAAGGATCGGTAGTGTTGTCCGACCGCAATGAAGGGCCACGGTTTCGCCAGGCAGACCACCTCGTCGGCGAACGGGGCGATCTGCGCCAGGCTGTCCCGTGCGGCCACGGGCACCGCACACACCAACCACGATGGGCCATGGGCGCGCACCGACTTCAACGCCGCGAGCATCGTCGCCCCGGTGGCCAGTCCATCGTCAAGCACGATCACCGTACGCCCGCCTGGTTCGACGGCAGGCTGGCCGGGACGGTAGTGGGCGCGGCGTTCGCGGATCACCGCGAGCTGCCGCTGCGCTTCGCGCTGGACGTAGGCTTCGCCGGCGCCGGCGAGCGCCGCATGCCCGCTGCGGGTCACCGCGCCGTCCTCGTCGACCGCGCCAATCGCGAACTCGGGATCGAACGGTGCACCCAGCTTGCGCACCAGCACCACGTCGAGCTCGCCATCGAGTGCGTCAGCGACGATGCGACCCATGGGAACCGCGCCGCGTGGAATGGCCAGCACCACGGGATGCGTTCCCCGGAAGTGCATCAACGCCACCACCAATTGCCGGGCGGCGTCGTCGCGATCCAGGAAAGGCAGTGAGGCCATCGATGCGCATCCAGTGCCGCGTCGCGCACTGTCGTGCAGGGCCGCAGCATCCTCGGTATGGCGAAGGATGCGCCGGCCGCAGCGATGCGCATTGACCAGCGTCAACGTTTGCGGCGGCGCACGG
>JBBRWW010000112.1:0-9543 GCA_038248955.1 Lysobacterales bacterium | reverse complement strand
CAGCTGGCTGAGCACGTCGCCCAGGCGGCCGGACAGCGACTCCTTGAACTTGAGCTTGCCGCCCAGCAGCAGCATCGAGGTGTCGGCCATCAGCGCCAGCACCGCCGAATAACGGTTGAGCTTGCGGTAATAGCGGCGGGTATAGGCATCGCCCGGCGCCTTGCCGATGGTGGCGCCGGTCAGGCCGAACCACACACTGCGGACCGCATTGGACAGCGCGAAGCCGATGTGCCCGAACAGGTTCTGGTCGAACTCTCGCAGGCGCTGGTCCGGATCGGGCAATGCCGCCGACTTCATTTCCTTGAGCACCCACGGATGGCACAGGATCGCGCCCTGGCCGAAGATCATCAGCGAGCGGGTCATGATGTTCGCGCCCTCGACGGTGATGCCGATCGGGCTGGCCTGCCAGGCGCGGCCGAGGTAGTTCTTCGGCCCCAGGATGATGCCCTTGCCGCCATGGATGTCCATCGCGTCCTGGACCAGTTCGCGCGCCATCTCGGTGCAATGGTACTTGGCGATCGTCGATGGCACGGCCGGGTTCTCGCCGCGCGCCACCGCCGCGGCGGTGGACTCGGCCAGCGCGGTGATCGTGTAGGCGTTGCCGGCGATCCGCGCCAGCGCCTCCTCGACGCCCTCGAAGCGGCCGATCGACAGGCCGAACTGCTTGCGGATGCGCGCGTACGCACCGGTCACCAGCGCGCCCATCCGGGCACCGCCACTGGACGTGGAGGGCAGGGTGATCGAGCGGCCGATCGACAGCACCTCGACCAGCATCTGCCAGCCCTTGCCGGCGAAGGCTTCCCCGCCGATCAACTGGCTGAGCGGGATGAACACCTCGCGGCCGTGGATCGGGCCGTTCTGGAACGGGCTGTTGAGCGGGAAATGGCGACGGCCGATGTCGACGCCGGCGGTGTCGCGTGGCAGCAGCGCCAAGGTGATGCCGATGTCGCGCTTGTCGCCGATCAGGCTGTCCGGGTCGTACATGCGGAACGCCAGGCCGATCAGGGTCGCGACCGGGGCGAGCGTGATGTAGCGCTTGTCGAACGTGAGCTTGACCCCGACCACCCGGGCGCCGTTCCAGTCGCCCATCGCGACGATGCCGAAGTCAGGGATCGAGGTCGCGTCGGAGCCCGCCCACGGCCCGGTCAGGCCGAAGCAGGGGACTTCTCGGCCGTCGGCCAGGCGCGGCAGGTAGTGGTTCTTCTGTTCGTCGGTGCCGTAGTGCATCAGCAACTCGGCCGGACCGAGCGAGTTCGGCACGCCGACGGTGGAGCTGACCACGGTCGAGATCGAGCTGAGCTTCTGGATCACCTTGTGGTTGGCCAGCGCGCTGAAGCCCAGCCCGCCGTATTCCTTCGGCACGATCATGCCGAAGAACCGGTGCTTCTTGATGTAGTCCCACAACTCCGGCTGCAGGTCGGCATGGACGTGGGTGATTTCCCAGTCGTTGGTCATCCGGCACAGTTCCTCGACCGGGCCATCGAGGAACGCCTGCTCCTCGGCCGTCAGGGTCGGCTTGGGCTGGTCGAGCAGCATCTGCCAGTCGGGCTTGCCGGAAAACAATTCCCCCTCGAAACCCACCGTGCCGGCTTCCAGTGCGACCTGTTCGGTCTCCGACAGCGTCGGCAGGATCTTGGTGTAGAAGCCCAGCAGCGGTTTGGTGATGAACGGCAGGCGGATGGCGGGCAGCAGCAACGGCACCGCGATCAGGGCCGCGATCACCGCGACGATCGCGGTAGCCAAGGGGTTGGCGCCCAGCAACCAGCAGGCGACCAGCGCGGTGGCGGTCAGCGCTGCCCACACCGCCAGGCGCAGACGGTGGTAGGCGGCGGCCGCGCCGATGACCAGCACGGCGAGGATGGGGGCAGCAATGGCGAGCAGGGAACTCATGGTGGCGCTCCAGCAGGCCACGCGGGCCCGCGACGACGGATGGATGACAACATCTTAGGCGGGTCGGGTCACAACCGATGTCCGGGATGGAATACGTATCCGTTGGCTGCACCGGCACGCATTTCAAACCACGACATCAAACTCTTAACATACGCAGCAGTATGGTGATCGGCGAAGACCAATGTCAAGCAGGAGCTGGCAGCGTTTTAGGGCTGCATACTGTTCCCGTCGCATGCGTATGGTTAGAATCAGGGCCCATGACTGCCTCCGCTCCCATGAAGCAAGAACGCCATGCCCGCCTGAGTGCGGAAGACTGGGCCCAGGCGGCCCTCGACCTGATCGCCGAGCAGGGCATCGCCGCCGTCGCGGTCGAACCCCTCGCGCGCCGGCTGGGCGTCACCAAGGGCAGCTTCTACTGGCACTTCCCCTCGCGCGACGCGTTGTTGGTGGCGGCGCTGGAGCGCTGGGAGAAGGTCGAGCAGGAAACCGTGTTCGGCAAGCTCGAGGCGATCGCCGACCCCGGCCAGCGGCTGCGGGCGCTGTTCGCGCTGGTCGCGCACGAGTTCAAGTCGCACGTCATCTACTCCGAGCTGCTCAAGGCGCTGGACCACCCGGCCGTGCAGCCGGTCATTGGCCGGGTCTCGCAGCGGCGCATGGACTACCTGACGGCCTCGTTCCGCCAGGCCGGGCTCAGCCGCACCGACGCCCAGCACCGCGCGCGCCTCGCCTACGCCGCCTACGTCGGCTTCCTGCAGCTCAACCTGCAGTTGCATCAGGCGCGCCTGCAGCACGATGAGTTCGAGGCCTACGTCGAACACGTGATGACCACGCTGATTCCATCGGATGCACACAAATCCGACTCTCGCAAATCCATTGATTGAACCAGCCCGGGCTGGGAGGACTGTTGCCGTGAACGACATTTCAAGGAATGCACCAAAACCCGCCCCCGCCGCCGGAAGCGAGGGCAGCCAGCTGGAGGCTTTGAACGCCTGGGTGGGCGACGTCGCGAAGCTGACGCGGCCCACCGCGATCCACTGGTGCGACGGCAGCGATGCCGAGAATGCCGCGCTGGTCGCCGCGATGCAGGCCGACGGCACCCTGCTACCGCTCAACCCCGATACCCACCCCGGCAGCTGGCTGCACCGCTCGGACCCGGAGGATGTCGCCCGCGTCGAGCACCTGACCTTCGTGTGCACCACCCATCACGAGGATGCGGGCCCGAACAACAACTGGATGGCGCCCAGTGAGGGCCATGCCGAGATGGATGCGCTGTTCGACGGCTGCATGGCGGGCCGCACCCTGTATGTCGTGCCGTACTGCATGGGTCCGATCGATTCGCCTTTGTCGCGCTGTGGCGTCGAGATCACCGACAGCCCCTACGTGGTCGCCAACATGCGCATCATGACCCGGATGGGCGCGCCGGCGCTGGCGCGGATCGAGCGCGAGGCGCGGCTTGAATCAAGCACGTTCGTCAAGGGCCTGCATTCGATCGGCGAACTCGACCCCAACCGCCGCTTCATCATGCATTTCCCCGAGGAACTGACGATCAAGTCGTACGGGTCGGGCTACGGCGGCAACGCGCTGCTGGGCAAGAAATGCCATGCGCTGCGGATCGCCTCGCACCAGGCGCGCTCCGAGGGCTGGCTGGCCGAACACATGCTGATCCTCGGCCTGGAAAACCCGCAGGGCGAGATCCACTACATCGCCGCCGCGTTCCCGTCGGCCTGCGGCAAGACCAACCTGGCGATGCTGATCCCGCCGGACGGCTACCGGGCCGAGGGCTGGAAGGTGTGGACGGTCGGCGACGACATCTGCTGGATGCGCCCGGGCGCGGATGGACGGCTGTACGCGATCAACCCGGAAGCCGGCTTCTTCGGCGTCGCCCCGGGCACGTCGGCCAGGTCCAACCCGAACGCGCTGACCTCGATCCAGCACGACACCATCTTCACCAATGTCGGCGTCACTGCCGACAACCAGCCGTGGTGGGAGGGCATCGACAACGGACTGGCGCCGGCCACCGATTGGCGCGGGCAGCCCTACGACCCCGCCAAGGGCCCGGCCGCGCACCCGAACTCGCGCTTCACCGTGTCGGCCAAACAGTGCCCGAGCTACACCGTCGAGGCCGAAAACCCGGCGGGCGTGCCAATTTCGGCGATCGTGTTTGGCGGCCGCCGCGCCTCGCTGGTGCCGCTGGTGTTCGAGGCGCGCGACTGGACCCATGGCGTGCTGGTCGGCGCCGCGATGGGCTCGGAAACCACCGCTGCCGCCAGCGGCGCGGTCGGCGTGATGCGCCGCGACCCGATGGCGATGAAGCCGTTCTGCGGCTACAACTTCGCCGACTACTTCGCGCACTGGCTGTCGTTCGAGCAGGCCGGCGCGCAGCTGCCGAAGGTGTTCCACGTCAACTGGTTCCGCAAGGGCGACGATGGCAGGTTCCTCTGGCCCGGCTTCGGCGACAACCTGCGCGTCCTCGAATGGATGATCGGGCGCGTCAAGGGCACCGCGAACGCCACCGAAACCCCGATCGGTTTCCTGCCGGGCGCGGACGACCTCAACCTCGACGGCGTGGCACTGTCGGCGGAAGCCCGGGCCAAGCTGTTCGGGTTCGACCACGCCGGATGGACGGCCGAGCTGGCGGGCATCGGCGAGTACCTCGACGATTACGGTCCGCGCATGCCACAGGCGCTGAAGGACGAGCAGCGGCGGATCGCCGGCGGACTGGCCTGAACCGCCATGTCCGGGCCGTTCGCCAAGGCATTGGTCGCCGATCGTGACATCCAGGTCGACGGCCGGCCGCTGCGGGTCTTCGACAACCATCTGCCCAACATCGCCGACTACGTGCAGGCGCTGTCGCGCGCGATGTACACGCGTTCGGAGTACGCGCGTCCCGAGACCATCGATCACAAGCACTGGGCGACCGAGGTCAAGCTCGACGCCTTGGTGAAGCAGCCGATCTTCGAGATCACCCGGCAGGCGGTCTTGTCGTTCACCACGCCGGCGTTCGGCTACCGGCCGTATCGCGCCTATACCAACGCCAGCAGTTTTGGCGACATGCTGTTCACCCATACCGATTGCCTGCCCGGCCAGCACGACCTCACCGCGCTGTGGTACCTGTGCGAAAGCTGGGACCTGGAGTGGGGTGGCGAGACGATGTTCTATGACGCCAACGACGAAGTCGCCTGCGCGGTCACCCCCAGGCCGGGGCGACTGGTGATCTTCGATGGTGCGATCAAGCACGCCGGCCGGCCCCCCAACCGCATCTGCTACGCGCCGCGCTATACCTTCGCCATCAAGTTCGAGCGCGCGCCCGTGATCGATCCTGCGCATGGTTGAGTCGTCGGCGCGGGCACCGCTGCCCGCGGACCTGGTCGATGCGCGCCGGTTTCCCGTCGACCTGCAGGTCGAGGGCGGCCGTTACGCCTTCCTCTGGCTGGACGATGCGGTGCTCGCGGAGTCGACGTTCCTCGACACCCGCCTGGACATCCGCTGGCCGGACGCAGTCGCCGTCGAGGCTGCCGCGATTCCCGCATCGCGATCGGCACCGGCGCCCGCCTGGTTGTTCCATACCTCGTTCTGCGGCTCGACCCTGCTCGCGCGGGCCCTGCACCTGCCGCCGCATCAGGTCTGCCTGAAGGAGCCGCTCGTGCTCCGGCGCCTGTCGGACGCGCGCGACGCCGGGGTGTCGGTGGCCGCGCTGGTGGAGACCACGGTGCAACTGCTGGCGCGGCCTTGGCACGCGGGCGGCCGGGTGGTCGTGAAGCCGACCCACGCCGCGCTCAACATGGCCGCGAGCCTGATGGACGCCACGCCGTCGAGCCGCGCCATCGTGCTGACCTCGTCGCTGGAGGATTTCCTGGTGTCGAACCTGAAAAAGACCCCGGAGTCGCAAGCGCGGATCCCGGAGCTCACCGAACGCGCGATGCGAGCCGGTCGCTTCCACGCCCGGTTGCCTGCCGCGGCGATGCAACCGCCGGACATCCTGTGCGCCGCCGGACTGCAATGGGCGGCGCAGCGCGAACTCGTGGGGGATCTTGCCGACACCTTCGGCGACCGCCTGCGCATCCTCGACATGGCGGCCTTGCTCGGCCGGTTCGAAGACACGGTGGCGCGCTGCGCGGCGTGGTTGCAGCTCTCGGTGCCGCGCGACGCGCTGGACCGGCATTGCCAAGCGGTGCTGGCACGCAATGCCAAGGCGGTCGAGACGCCGTATGGTCCCGGGCGCCGCCAGCAGGAAGCGGAATTCGTCAACAACCACTACGCAGCGGCCCTCGACCACGCGAAAGCCTGGCTGGCCGAACACGTGATTCCGGCCATGCGGCCCGCCGCGTGCGCCCCTCCCGCATCCTGGTACTTGCCGTGAACCGACCCCAAGCAGACGAAACCAAGCAACAGCGACTTTGGCGCCAGGGTGAAAGCCAGCTGGCCAACAAGCAATGGCGCATGGCCGCCGACAGCTTCGAATCGATCCTCGCCCACGAGCCCAACCACCTGCCGGCCTTGCTGAAGGCCTCCACGGCGCTGCTCGAACTCGACCGCTACCGCGAAGCCCGCGAGCGCCTGCTGCAGGCACTGCCACTGGCCTCAGACCACCCGGGCCTGGTCATGGAACTGGGGCGCAAGTTGCGCCAGTTCCATGAGGCCGCGGCGCTGCTGGAGCTCGTGCGCCGTTCGGGCTTCATGCGCCATGCGCCGCCGCCAATGCTGACCGAGATGGCGCTGATCGTCAGTTCGGTGGGCGACCAGCAGCTCGCGCTCGAACTGGTCAGCCAGGCGGTCCGCCTGGATGCGAGGGCCGCGCATCCACGTTATCTGCGCGGCACCGTGCTGATGTTCCTGGGACGCATGAGCGAAGCCGAGGCCGAACTGGAGGCCTGCATCAGCCTTTCCCCGGGCTTTCCGCAGGCGCACTGGGTGCTGTCGCGACTGCGGTCCTGGACGCCGGGCGAAAACCATGTCGCCCGGCTCGAGGCCCTGCTGGCCAAGACCACGCCGGGCAGCGAGCACGAAGCGTATTTCTCGTTCGCGCTGCACAACGAACTCCACGACCTGAGGCAGTACGACGCCTCGTGGGCGATGCTTGAGCGCGGTTGCCGCACCAAGAGCCGGCTCGACCCGTATGACGAGGCCAAGAGCGGGCAACTGATCGAGGCGGTCAAGGCCTTGTGCACCCCCGGGTTCGTGGCTCCGACGCCGCGGGTCGACGAGTACACGCCGATCTTCATCGTCGGCATGCACCGCTCGGGGACGACGCTGCTCGAGCGCATCCTGGGTGGACACAGCATGGTGTCCGATGGCGGCGAGACCTACGCCTTCACCGCGCAGATCAAGATCGCCACCGACCACAAGAGCACCCAGTCGCTGGACCTGGCCTCGGTGCAGCGGTTGGCCGATTGCGATTTCGATGCGATCGGACGCGGGTTCATCGCCGGATCCCGCTGGCGCGCCAAGGGCCTGCCGTTCCTGACCGAGAAGTTGCCGCCCAACCTGGTCAACGCCGGCTTCATCGCCAAGGCCTTGCCGGGGGCGAAGATCCTGCACATGGTGCGCGACCCGGTCGACACCTGCTTTTCGAACCTGCGGACGTACTTCTCCAATGCCGCGCTCTACTCGTTCGACCAGATGCAGCTCGCGCATTACTACGGCCAGTACCTCGATCTCGTGCAGCACTGGCGGACGGTGATGCCGGAGCGGTTCATGGATGTCGCGTACGAGGACCTGGTCAACGACACCCAGGCCACCGCGGCCCGCATCTTCGACTTCTGCGGGCTGCCGTTCGAGGCCGGGGCCCTGCAGGTCGAGCGCTCCTCGGGCGCGGTCTCGACCGCCAGCAGCGCCTCCGTGCGGCAGGGCATCCTCACCAATCGCGACCACGCCTGGAAGCCCTATGAGGCGCATCTGCAGCCGATGCTGGCCAGGTTGCGCGAGCTCGGCGCGACGACCGATTAGGCGGCACTGTCAAGCCGTAGACCCGCGCTCGGGGCGCGGTTTCTCGTCGCTATCCCGGGATGTCGTCGTCGATCGTCCTGCGCCTCGGCCTTGGCGCACCTGCCTCACGGATGCGCGCGCTCGATCGGCTCGTCGCCCTTTTGCCCGAACCAGCAGTTGAACGCGATGGTGATGCGTTCGTCGTCGCCATAGAACGGCAGCACTTCGTGTTGCAGCCACGACGGGAACAGGATCAATTGCCCGGGCTTGAAATTGATGTTCCAGCTGCCGTGGTGGTAGGGCGGCTGCAGCTTGAAGTTGCCGGCGTCGCGGAAGAAACCGCTGTAGTGATGGGGGTTGTGGAAGCGCAGCACGCCCGATTCCGGCCGGTCGTCCGGGGTCTCGCCCGCGGCGACGCAATACACGCCCGACCATGACGCCATCGGGTGGGTATGCAGGATCACGAATCCGCCCTTCCTGGTCACGTGGTACCAGGTGTGCGAAAAGATCCGCAGCTGCTCCATTTCCTCGGCGCTGTAATTATTGAGCTCCTG
This sequence comes from Lysobacterales bacterium, assembly GCA_038248955.1. Classification (GTDB taxonomy): domain Bacteria; phylum Pseudomonadota; class Gammaproteobacteria; order Xanthomonadales; family Xanthomonadaceae; genus Lysobacter_K. The sequence continues at coordinate 1,174 of JBBRWW010000112.1, read as the reverse complement.
GATCGCGCGGCCCAAGGTCGCCCAGCAAAACTGGCGCAGGGTCTGGATCGAGGTCTCGGGCCACGAAAAGAGCGTGAAGTCACTCTCGTACACGCCCGCCTGCTGCTTCAGCGACGGGTTCGGGTTGGCGTATTTCGCCCCTTCCGCCTCACGCGCCAGCAACAGCGCCTTGAGGTGTGGATTGAGCGCCGCGGCGTGCGGATACATCTCCTGCACGAGCGGGACCGCAAACACCGACGATATTTCGAAAGCCATTTCCACGCCCGTCTACAGCAAGGGCACCTAATGTCGGGCGTTGCAACGCAATTGGCAACCCCCCAAAAACTACGGCCCCGTGAGGGGCCGTAGAGGTGTTGCGGACTGATCAGGCAGCGATCAGAACTTCTGCGTGTAACGCATGTACAAGAAGCGGCCCGGAACTTCGTACTGCGGGTCGAAGCTGTTGGCAAACGCCTGCACGGAGCGCGGCGGATCCCGGTCGAACACGTTGTTCACGCCGAGCGTGACCTTGGCGTTCCACGGCGCGCTGAAGTAGATGCTCGCGTCGTTGTAGGTCGTGCCACCGATGTGGTTCTCGGCCGAGGCAATCGGATCGCCGGCTTGATCGTTGACGATACGGTCCGGGTTGGAGCACAGGAACGAGTAGCCGTAGTCCACGAACGACTGGCAGGCTTCCTGCTGCTGCGAGTAATAGCGGACGTTCCAGGTGGCGCCCCAGTTGCCCATCTCCCAGCGCGTGGCCAGGTTGGAGCGGATGCGCCACTGGTTGCTGCCCTGCGTGTATTCGCCGACGAGGTTGCCGCCTTCGCTGACTTCGCCGAACACGCCGTCACCGTCGAGGTCCTGCGAGTAGTTGGCCAGGTACGTGGTGTCCCAGGTGAAGCTGAACTTGCCCCAGGCATTTTCCGGCAGCTTGTAGCCGACGGTCATGTCATAGCCTTCGACCTTGGTGCCACCGATGTTGGTGGTGGTGGCCAGCAGGCTGTTGAGGTTGCCGCCCGGGTTACGGCTGTACTGGTTGCAGAACGCGGTGAGGTTGTCGATCACGCAGCTGTCGAGGATCGTCTGGCCGCCGATCGTGGTGATCGCGCTGTCAAGGTCGATCTTCCACCAGTCGAGCGACACGTCGAAGCCCGGGAGCCACGACGGGTTGTAGACAAAACCAAGCGTCTTG
>JBBRWW010000111.1:0-9715 GCA_038248955.1 Lysobacterales bacterium | reverse complement strand
TGATCTGCCAGTCGACCTTCGCCATCCAGCGCGGCATCTTGTACTTGTAGGTGTTGTAACCCGTCGGGCTGGTATTGTCCGAACCGCCGACGTTGTTGGTCGATCGGACGCTGTTGCCCTGGCGCTTGGTGATCTCGCCGGCGGCGTAGAAGAACAGCTTGTCCTGGATGATCGGGCCGCCGACGTAGGCGCCGTAGGTCAGGTTCCAGGACTGGTTTTCTTTGCGGTAGGCATACAACTGGCCGTCGGTGCGCTTTTTCGGGTCAGTGTTGTCCGGGCCGAAAGCGCCCGTATCCGGGTAAGGCTGGTTGACCGGGTCGGCACGCAGCGATTCCGGGGTCCAGAACGCCGCCACGCCACCCTGCCAGGTGTTGGTGCCGCGCTTGGTGGTCGTGTTGATCACGCCGCCCGTGGAACGGCCGAACTCGGCGCCGTAACCACCGGTCAGCACCTGCATCTGGTCGATGCCGTCGAACGGCAGCGTGGTGAAACCGATCGAGGTCAGCGGGTTGGTCACCGCGTAGCCGTTGATGTAATAGGCGTTTTCCGACGAGGCGGAACCGCCGAAGCTCGGCGCACCGGCATAGCTGGTGTTGTTGACGACGCTCGGCGCCAGCAGCGCAACGCTGGCGACATCGCGCGGCAGCGGCAGCTTTTGCAGGTCCTTGGCGTAGAAGACCGTGCGGGTGTCGATGGACGACACGTCAAGCGCGGCAGCGCCCGAAGCGGTCACGGTGATGCGGTCCAGGGCGGTCGCTGCACTTCCACCGGCGCCGCCGAAGGAAACCTCGCTGCCGCCGGCGATGCTGACGATCACGTTTTCGCGGGTAGAAACGACCTGGCCGTCCTTCATCAGCTTGACGGTGTACTCGCCCGTCGGCAGTGAGCCGAGGCGGTAGCGGCCACCATTGTCCAACTGCGAGGAGCGCTCGAAGCCGGTGTCGACGTTGTGCACGACCACCGAAGTGCCGGCATCGGCCGGTACCTGTCCAAAAATCGAACCCGTTACGTTGGACTGCGCAATTGCGCTGACGCTGAGCAGCGACAGGCTCAAACCCAGCGCCGTGGTCAATGCGCTGCGGCGAATCGTCTTACGTGAGAATTGATTGGAACTGGTCACTCAAGTACCCCCTGGAAAAAAATTTAAAGTGTCTTGCCGGTCGTTCGTCGGTCGGCTCCGATCACTCAAGGCGTGGTCTCGAAACGCTGCGAGACGCGACTGAATTCACCGGCGTCAATCGCCAGTGAACCCCGACCGTAACCTAACTTTCACAATTTCACCTCGCACACGTCATGACCAACGTGCTGCCATCCCTGAAATGTGATGCAGTTCCGGAACTGCCCGTTTCTCGTTCAGGTCGGGCGGAGCGCTCCACTGGATTGGGCTAGACTTCCGCTGTTTGCCCACCCCGAGGTCGCCATGTCGCAACTTGCCTACCGCCGCGTCGTATTGAAGCTGTCCGGCGAGGCACTGATGGGATGCGAGGACTACGGCATCGACCCACTGGTGATCCAGCGGCTGGCGCGGGAGGTGATCGAGGCCCAGCACGCCGGCGTGGAGATCGCGCTGGTGGTGGGCGGCGGCAACATCTTCCGCGGCGCGGGACTGGCCGCCGGCGGGATGGACCGCGTGACCGGCGATCACATGGGCATGCTGGCCACCGTGATCAACGCATTGGCGATGCAGGATGCACTGGAAAAACTTGGCGCCAAGGCGCGGGTGATGAGCGCGATCAAGATCAATGACGTCTGCGAGGACTACATCCGCCGGCGCGCCATCCGCCACTTGGAGAAAGGCCGACTGGTGATCTTCGCCGCCGGCACCGGCAACCCGTTCTTCACCACCGACTCGGGAGCCGCGCTGCGCGCGATCGAGATCGGCGCGGACCTGCTGCTGAAAGCAACCAAGGTCGACGGCGTCTACGACAAGGACCCGAAGAAGCATCCCGACGCGGTGCGCTTCGACACCCTGACCTACGACGAGGTGCTTGCCCGCGATCTGCAGGTGATGGACACCGCCGCTTTCGCGCTGGCCCGCGACAGCGACCTGCCACTGCGCATCTTCGACATGTCGCAGCCTGGCGAACTGCTCAGGATCCTGCGCGGCGAAAACATCGGCACCCTCGTCCGCGGCCGCAACCCCCCGGCGCAATAGTGTTTCGCTCGCCGGCCATGCCACCATCGCGGCATGTCGAATCCACATAGTCACGGCCACGCGCGTGGCGGCACCCGCGCGTTCGCCACCGTCACCCTGATCAACCTGGCCTATACGGCGCTGGAAGCCGGGTATGGCTTCGCCACCAATTCGCTGGCACTGCTGTCCGACGCCCTGCATAACTTCGGCGACGTGCTGGGCCTGGGACTGGCCTGGGGCGCGGCGGTGATCGCCCTGCGCCCGCCGACGGGTCGCCATACCTATGGCTGGCGCCGCGCGACCCTCCTTTCGCCGCTGGCCAACGCGTTGCTGCTGGTCACGTTTGCCGGCGCGCTCGGGTGGGAGGCGATCCGCCGCTTCAGCGCCCCGCCCGACGTCCCGGCACTGCCGGTGATGGTGGTGGCGACGCTGGGCATCGCGGTCAATCTTGGCGCTGCCTGGCTGGTGCGCGACGGCCAAGACCATGACCTCAACCGACGCGGCGCATACCTGCACCTGCTGGCCGACGCCGCGGTTTCGCTGGCGGCGGTGGTGGCCGGCGCCGGCATGTGGTGGCTGGGGTGGGCCTGGCTGGACCCCGCCACGGCGGTGCTGATTGGCGTCGTGGTCGCGATCGGTGCGTTCGGCCTGCTGCGCGAGAGTTTTGCCGCGGCGATGGATGCGGTGCCGCGCAGCATCGACCAGGCCCAGGTACACAAGTTCCTCCTCCTCCAACCCGGCGTCGTCGCCGTCCACCACCTGCACATCTGGGCGCTGGGCGCGGGCGAGATCGCGATGACCGCGCACCTGGTTCGTCCCGACCGCGGCGACCAAGACGACTTCATCGACGGCCTGAACCAATCGCTCGACCAAACCTTCGGGATCAACCACCCGACCCTGCAGGTCGAGCGCGGGACGGCCTGTGAACACGACCAGCACGATCGCGCACCCCACGGCCGCTGAGCCTGCGAAACAGCGCCGGGACCGTGGCGAATCCTGCCGGTCCGGCGCCGGCCCGGCGGCGACGGCGCGGCCGGCCGGAACGATTCGCCTATAATCCGGCGCTTATCTGTCACAGGACCGCCGGCGATGCTCAATGAGATCCAGAAAGACGCCCAGACCCGTATGGCCAAGAGCGTCGAAGCCTTTCGCCATGACCTGACCAAGGTCCGCACCGGCCGCGCCTCGACCGCGCTGGTCGATCACCTCAAGGTGAACTATTACGGTTCCGAGATGCCGCTGACCCAGGTCGCGAGCGTGGCGGTGAGTGACTCGCGATCGCTGACGATCACACCGTGGGAAAAGCAGATGGTGTCGGCGGTCGAAAAGGCGATCCTGGCCTCCGACCTCGGCCTGACCCCCAACACGTCCGGCACCGTCATCCGCATCAACCTGCCGGCGCTGACCGAAGAGCGCCGCAAGGAATTGTCCAAGCACGTCCATGCCGGCGGCGAAGACGCCAAGGTCGCGATCCGCAACATCCGTCGCGACGCCAACTCCCAGGCCAAGGAACTGCTGAAGGAAAAGCAGGTCACCGAGGATGAGGCCAGCCGCGGCGAGGACGAGATCCAGAAGATCACCGACGAGGCGATCAAGGGCGTCGATGAAGTGGTCAAGGCCAAGGAACAGGAACTGATGGCGGTCTGACCGCGGCGAATTCGACGGCGGTCCTGACAGGCAGGTTCACGGATCGCGGATCGCGCCAGGATCGGGTCCGGACCTGGTTACGGCTTCGCGGCGCAGGCGGCCAGTCCGTTGCAAGGTGACCGTCCATCTTGCCGCTGCCGCTGCACGGGTCCGCGTGCCGTCGCCGCCCTGGGCGGCCGACACGGCGCCACTCGTCCCACCACCGACCCTTCCACGGTCCGACAACCCGGCGCCACTGCCCTTGCAACCCGCACAACCACCAGCACGCATCCCGCGGCACATCGCCATCATCATGGATGGCAACGGACGCTGGGCCGAGCGTCGCCGCCGCCCACGAATGATCGGCCACCGTGCCGGCGCGCGCGCCGTCAACGTCTGCATCGATTTCTGCATCGCCCGTGGCGTCCAGGCGCTGACGCTGTTTGCATTTTCGAGCGAGAACTGGGGGCGGCCGGACGAGGAGGTCGGTGCGCTCATGAAGCTGTTCCTCAATGCCCTGGAACGGGAGGTCGACGAACTCGACCGCCGCGGCGTGCGGGTGCGCTTCATCGGCGAGCGCGAGCGCTTCGCGGCGGCGATCCGCGCGCAGATGGAAGGCGCCGAAACCCGCACCCATGCCAACACCGGCCTGCAACTGACGATCGCCGCGAGCTATGGCGGTCGCTGGGACATCGCCCAGGCCGCGCGGTCGCTGGCGCTCGACGTCGCCGCCGGCCGCCTGCGCGCCGAGGACATCGACGAGGCCGCGCTCGACGCACGCACCGCCCTCGCCGACCTGCCACCACCGGACCTGTTCATCCGTACCGGCGGCGATACCCGGATCAGCAATTTCCTGCTCTGGCAGTTGGCGTATACCGAATTGTGGTTCACCGAGACGTTGTGGCCCGACGTGGATGCGGCGACACTGCAACGCGCATTGGACGACTATGCGGCCCGCGAGCGCCGCTTCGGCCTGACCGGCGCGCAGGTCGCGGCCCTTCCCAACGAGACTCCTGAATGACCCGAACCCGCCTGTTGGCCGCCCTCGTGATGGCCCCGTTGGCCATCGCCGCGATCCTGCTGCTGCCAACGCCGTGGATGATGGTGCTGGCGGCGGTGATCTTCCTTGCAGGACTGTGGGAATGGTTCGACCTGGCCGAGATCGAGGACGCCCTTGCCCGGACCGTGCTGCTGGTCGCACATCTGGCCATGATGGTGGCGATCGTCTGGGCCTCGCGCTCCAGCGCCGGGCCCACGCTGGTGCTGTTCAAGATGGCATCGGTGATCGGCGTGGTCTGGTGGCTGCTGGCGTTGTTGTGGCTGGGCCGCTTCCGGTTCGGCAGCGACCACGACACCCACGCCCGCGTGTTCAAGCTCGCCGCCGGCGCGCTGAGCATCATCCCGGCCTGGTGCGCGCTGGCCTGGCTGCACGCCAGCGACGCGTCGTCCAGCCTGTTGCCCGGCATCCCCAAAGGCCACCTCTGGCTGTTGGCGGCGCTCGCAATCGTCTGGGCGGCCGATACCGGCGCGTACTTCAGCGGCCGCAAATTCGGCAGGCACAAGCTGGCGCCCAACATCAGTCCCAACAAGACCATCGAGGGCATGGTCGGCGGCATGGTGGCCGGCGTCGTGGTGGGCGTGACGCTGGGATTTTGTGCGGGCGCCGGGGTTTCGCAGTTGCCTGCGGTCGCGCTGGTGGCGCTGGTCGCCGTGTGCTTTTCGGTCATCGGCGACCTGTTCGAAAGCCTGCTCAAGCGCCATGCGGGCGTCAAGGATTCGGGACACCTGATTCCCGGCCACGGCGGCATCCTCGACCGCGTCGATGGCGTGGTGGCGGCCTTGCCGGTGTTTGCGGTGGGCAAGGCCCTGCTGGGATTCTGACCGTGCGTGAGGCCGACCTTTCAGCACCTGTCCGAACCGACGCGGCATGGCACGACGTCGCTCCCGCGGATCGTGCCCATGCGTGACGTCGCGGTCCTGGGGGCCACCGGCTCGATCGGCGGTTCGGCATTGGATGTCATCGGACGCCACCCTGACCGCCTGCGCGCCAGCGTGCTCGCGGCCGGCAGCAACGTGACCGCACTGATCGACCTGTGCCAACGCCACCGTCCCCGCCACGCGCTGATCGCCGACCCGTTGCTCTACGCGCCACTGCGTGACGGGTTGCGCGCTGCCGGCCTCGATACCCAGGCCCATGCCGGCGATGACGTGCTGGTGGGACTGGTCGCAAGCGACGCCAGCGACACCGTGGTCGCGGCCATCGTCGGTGCGGCAGGCCTGCCGTCGACGCTGGCCGCGGCGCGCGCCGGCAAGCGCCTGCTGCTGGCGAACAAGGAATCGCTGGTACTCGCCGGCGAGCTGCTGATGGCCGCCGCGCAGGAAGGCGGCGCCACGATTGTGCCGATCGACAGCGAGCACAACGCGATCTTCCAGTGCCTGCCGTCGGCGGACGCGCGCCGCGGCCTCAAGCGCATCGTGCTGACCGCGTCGGGCGGCCCGTTCCGCGGACGGTGCCGCGACAGCTTGGGCGACGTCACTCCCGAACAGGCGATCGCCCATCCGAAATGGTCGATGGGGCCGAAGATATCCGTCGATTCGGCGACCCTCATGAACAAGGGCCTCGAGGTGATCGAGGCGCACCACCTGTTCGGCATGCCCGCCGATCGCATCCAGGTGCTCGTGCACCCGCAAAGCCTGGTGCATTCGCTGGTCGAATTCGTCGATGGCTCGACCCTCGCCCAACTGGGCCTGCCGGACATGCGCACCGCGTTGGCGGTCGGCTTCGGCTGGCCCGAGCGGATCGCATCGGGGGTCGACGGCCTCGACCTCATCGCACAAGGCGGACGCCTGGATTTCGAGCCACCCGACCTCGAGGCATTCCCCTGCCTGCGCCTGGCCTTCGCGGCATTGCGTGCGGGCGGCACCGCCCCGGCGGTGCTGAATGCCGCCAACGAGGTGGCTGTTTCAGCATTCCTTCAGCGGCGCATAGGCTTTTTGGCGATTCCGGCGCTGGTGGAGGCCGCCCTCGCCGCCCTGCCCGCCACGCCGGCCGCATCGCTCGACGCCCTGCACGACGCCGATCGCGCGGCGCGCCGCCAAGTCGAAGCGGCAATCACTGCACTTCCGACCTGTGAGTGAGTCCCATGACTGAATTGCTCGGCTCGATCTGGTGGCTGCTGGTCAGCCTCGGCGTGCTGGTGACCTTCCACGAATTCGGCCACTACTGGGTGGCGCGCCGTTGCGGCGTGCGCGTACTGCGCTTCTCGGTCGGCTTCGGCAAACCGCTGTGGACGCGCCGGGGCAAGGACGGGACCGAATACGTGGTGGCCGCAATCCCGCTGGGTGGCTACGTCAAGATGCTTGATGAACGCGAGGGCGAGGTCGCCGCGGCCGACGTTGCCCACGCCTTCAATCGCCAACCGGTGTGGAAGCGCATCGCGATCGTGGTCGCTGGGCCGACAGCCAACCTGCTGCTGTGCGTCGCCCTGCTGTGGGGCATGTTCGTGATCGGCCGCCCCGACTATGCCGCCGTCGTGGGGCACGTGCGGGGCATCGCAGCGAGCGCCGGGCTGCAGCGCGGCGATACCGTGCTTGCGGTCGACGGGCGCGATACTCCGACCTGGAGCGAAGTGCAACTGGCGCTGATCCCCGCGGCCCTGGACCATGCCGATGTCGCCGTGCGGCTGCGCACGGCCAGCGGCATCGACGCCACGCGGACGCTCAAGCTGTCGCAAATGCCCGCCGGGTTCGACGAGCGTCGCGCGGTGGAGGCGATCGGCATCATTCCGCGCCACCTGCTGGTGCCGGCGCTGATCGGCCGCGTCGCGCCGGCAACCCCGGCGTGGGGCGTGCTCGCCGAAGGCGACCGCATCATCGCCGTCGACGGCCAACCGGTCACCGCGTGGGAGGACATCGGTCCGCTTGTGCAGCGACTGGGCGCGCAAGGCGGCACGGCGATGGTCGAGGTCGAACGCGCCGGCGATCGCCTCGCGCTGGCGCTGAAACCCAAGCGCGTACTGCCCGACGCGGGCCCCGCCTACTGGGCCCTGGGCGTGGCGTCGGCGGCCGTCGCCGAACCCCCGATGGACGCGGTGCTGCGCTTCGGACCGGTGGCCGCCGTGCCTGCCGCGTTGCGCGAAAGCGCGCACCAGGCGCAACAACTGCTGTCGATGATCGGCCGCGCATTCAGCGGCAGGGTGTCGGTCCAGAACACCGTCGCCGGCCCGATCACCATCGCTCGCGCCGCCAACGCGTACGCCGCGCACGGCGCGGCCTGGTACCTGTCGCTGCTGGCGATGCTGTCGCTCAGCCTGGGCATCCTGAACCTGTTGCCAATCCCGATCTTGGACGGCGGACACCTGCTGTATTACCTTATCGAGCTGGTCAAAGGCAGTCCGGTGAGCGAACGAGTGATGGCGGCCGGGCAATATGTCGGCCTGGCACTGATCGCCGGCCTGATGGGCCTGGCGTTCTACAACGACATTGTCAACAACCTGGTGCGCTGAAATTGCCCAAACGAGCCCGCCCTGAAAAAGCTGACTCAAAGGTCATGGTCGCACTGCACGTAGGCGCGGGCAGCGACATCGCCCAGCCAAGCCGACCACCCGTACCGATGCCACGACCCGACGCATGGATGGAACCCACCTCCATGGCGTTAACGACACCCAACCGGACGTAAAGATGACGCGACCCTTATCCCGCCGCCTGCTTGCCCTCGCACTCGCTTCGGCGCTCGCTTCAGTTCCGGTGTTGTCCGCCACGGCGCAGGCGGTGACGCCGTTCACCGTCAGCGACATCCGCATCGATGGACTGCAACGCATCTCCGCCGGCACCGTCTTCACCTACCTGCCGGTGGAGCGCGGCGACACCCTCGATGCGGCCGCGGCCAGCGAGGCGATTCGCGCGCTGTACAAGACCGGCTTCTTCGAGGACGTGCGCCTGGACCAGCAAGGCAACATCCTGGTGGTCACCGTCACCGAGCGGCCGGCGATCAACAAGCTGACGATCACCGGCAACAAGGACCTCAAGACCGAGGACCTGGTCAAGAACCTCAACGAGATCGGTATCAGCGAAGGCAGCACCTTCGACCGCCTCGCGCTGGACAAGGTCACCCAGGAGCTCAACCGCGCCTACAACAACCGCGGCAAGTACAACGCCGAGATCAGTCCGACCGTGTCGCGGCTGGATCGCAACCGCGTCAACGTGACGATCACCATCAAGGAAGGCAAGGCGGCCAAGATCCGCCACATCAACCTGGTGGGCAACGAGAAATTCGAGCAGAAGCAGCTGCTCGACACCTGGGAGTCGGGCGAAAGCAACTGGCTCAGCTGGTACCGCCGCGACGACCAGTACTCGCGCGAAAAGCTCTCCGGCGACCTTGAGCGCCTGAACGCGTACTACCTCGACCGCGGCTACGTCGACTTCAGCGTCGACTCGACACAGGTGTCGATCAGCCCCGACCGCCAGGACATGTTCATCAGCGCCGGGCTGTCCGAAGGCGACCAGTACAAGGTATCGGCGGTCCAGGTCAGCGGCGACACCGTGCTGCCCAAGGAGGAGATCGAGAAACTGGTGTTGGTGAAGCCCGACCAGATCTTCTCGCGGCGCCTGCTGGAAATCACCTCCGACGCGATCACCGCGACGCTGGGCAACATCGGCTATGCCTTCGCGCAGGTCAACGCGATCCCCGACATCGACCGCGATTCCAAGACCGTGGGAATCAATCTGCAGGTCGTGCCGGGTCCGCGCGTCAACGTGCGGCGCATCATCTTCAAGGGCAACAGCCGCAGCGGCGACGAAGTCCTGCGCCGCGAAATGCGCCAGTTCGAGGGTAGCTGGTACTCGCAGGCCGCCATCGATCGCTCCAAGATCCGCCTGCAGCAGCTGGGCTACTTCGAGACCGTCGACGTCGAATCGCAGCCCGTGGCCGGCAGCAACGACCAGGTCGACGTGATC
>JBBRWW010000110.1:0-9731 GCA_038248955.1 Lysobacterales bacterium | reverse complement strand
CCGTCCTTCCAGCGCCGCAGTTCGGCAAATGTTTCCACCTCGTTTTGGGGCGGGCGGCCCAGGCGGCGGGCCACCACGGCCTGGACAGCCGGTTGCCCACAGCGCAGGAACGGGTTGCACGCGAGTTCGCTGGCCAGGGTGCTGGGCAGGGTGGGGCGTCCGGCGTCGCGCATGGCATGGGCCTCTTCGGTGCGGCGCCGCAGCGCCGGATTGTCGGGTTCGACCACGCGCGCGAACGCGGCGTTGGACAGCGTGTATTCGTGGCCGCAGCAGATCCGCGTATCGCCCGGGAGGGCGGCCAACTCTGCCAGCGAAGCGACCATCTGGGCGGCGCTACCTTCGAACAGGCGCCCACAGCCCAGGCTGAACAACGTATCGCCGCAGAACAGCAGCCCGACGTCCTCGGCCCCGAGCCGGGCACCTTCAGGCTTGCTGCCATTTGGTCCAATGCCACGGCGGGCGTAGTAGGCGACATGGCTGAGGGTGTGGCCGGGCACGGCGATCACCTCCAGCATCCAGCCGTCGAACTCCACGCGATCGCGATCGCCGACCCGGCGGGTCGCCATGGCGATGCGGTCGTCATGCGGGGCGATCACCGGCAGGTCCGGCCAACGTTGCAACAACGTCGCGGTGCCGCCGATATGGTCGTGGTGGTGGTGGGTCAAAAGCACCGCCGCGGGCTTCAGCCCCCGGTCGGCGGCGGCCAGGACCGGACCGGCTTCGCCAGGGTCGACGATCAGGGCGCGGCCGTTGTCGTCGGCCAGCGTCCAGATATAGTTGTCGTCAAACGCGGGCAGGGCCTGCAGTTGCATCGAAACACTCCCGGATTTGCGCGGCAGCCGGGTTTCGGCGCCAAATTCGGCCACGCCCTGACCTGAGACCGCCCCGACCATGCCCTTGCTCTCGCATCGCCGTCAACCCGGTCCCGCCCTGGGCTGGTTCGGCAGCTCGGCCGGGCAAGGCCTGCTCGGGGTCGAGGCGGTCGCGATGACGCGGGTGCTGGCAATCGGGCCGGCGCTGCCGTGGGCATGGCTCGGCGTGGCCGGCGCCACGGCCCCGGAGGCAAACGATCGCCCCGGCCTGCGGCTGCAGCGCGATGGCGGCGGATTGACCGGCGCCGTGCGCTGCGCCCTGCCGCTGCCGATCGCCAACGAAGCGCTGGGCGCCGTGCTGCTGCAGCACCTGCTGGACGATGGCGTGTCCGCCGGGCATCTGTTGGCCGAATGCGAGCGCGTGCTCGCCCCCGGGGGCACGCTGTGGCTGGCCACGCTCAATCCCTGGAGTCCCTATCGTGCGCGCTGGCTGGGGACCGGGCTCAAGGCACGCAATCCCGGACACTGGCAGGCGGCGCTGCGGCGTGCCGGGTTCGCCCTCGACTCCGTCAGCCTGCAGTGGCTGGGGCCGATCTGGACGCCAGCGTCCGGAGAAGCCGGTATTGGCGCCGCTGACCGCCTGCGCGCCGGCGTCGCCCTGACGATCAGCAAGCGCGTGCACGCGGCGATTCCACCCCGGCCGCTGCGCAGCCTGCGCTGGCAGACCGGGCCGATGTCCCGCTCGACAACGTCGCCGGCGATAATGGAGCGATGACAACCGAACCGAGCAAGACCGTACACATCCACACCGATGGCGCCTGCCTCGGCAATCCTGGACCCGGTGGCTGGGGCGCTCTGCTGCGCTGCAATGGCCGCGAGCGTGAGATCTCCGGCGGCGATCCGGACACCACCAACAACCGCATGGAGCTGATGGGCGCGATCATGGCGCTGGAGACGCTGACCGCACCCAGCACCGTGATCCTGCATACCGACTCGCAGTACGTGCGCCAGGGCATCACCGAGTGGATGAAGAACTGGGTGCGACGCGGCTGGAAGACCGCCGGTGGCGATCCGGTCAAGAACCGCGACCTGTGGGAGCGCCTGAACGCGGCCACGCCTCGCCACACGATCGACTGGCGCTGGGTGAAGGGCCATTCCGGCGACCCCCACAACGAGCGCGTCGACGTGCTGGCTCGCGACGCGGCCATCGCCGTGCGCGGCCGCGCCGCCGACGTCCGCTGAGCGCGTGCGAGAATCCCCGCCGATGCGCCAGATCATCCTCGATACCGAAACCACCGGCCTGAGCTGGGAGCGCGGCAACCGCGTGGTCGAGATCGGCTGCGTCGAGCTGGTTGAGCGTCGCCCGACCGGCCGTACGTTCCAGCGCTACCTCAGCCCCGGCCGCGAGTTCGAACCCGGCGCCCAGCAGGTCACCGGGCTGTCGCTGGACTTCCTGGCCGACAAGCCCAAGTTCGCGGCGGTAGCGGACGAGTTCCTGGCCTTCATCGACGGCGCCGAGCTGGTGATCCACAACGCTGCCTTCGACGTCGGTTTTCTCGACAACGAATTGCGCCTGCTGGGCCCGCATTACGGGAAATTGGCGGACCGGTGCGGCATCGAGGATTCGCTGCTGCTGGCGCGCCAGCGCTTCCCGGGCCAGCGCAACTCGCTCGATGCCCTGTGCAAGCGGCTGGGTGTCGATAACGCCCACCGGCAACTGCATGGCGCGCTGCTCGACTCGCAGCTGCTGGCCGAGGTCTACCTGGCCTTGACGTCGGGCCAGGGCGAAATCGGCTTCGATGGCTCCGCGGCAACGCCGGTCGTCGAGGCGGCTTCGTTCCAGGTCGATGCCGATGCCGCGCGACCGTGCGTGCGGGTCAGCGCCGAGGAGTTGGCGGCGCACGAATCGCGGCTGGCGACGCTGCGCAAGAAGGCTGGCAAAGCGGTGTGGGACCAGTTCACCGCGGTCGACGCCCTCGCTGAGGACGTCCTGGCACTGGCGTGACAAGCCCCGCGTGGATCCGTGGCCTAGTGGCTGCGCACCAGCACGACGGTGACGTTGTCCGATCCGCCACCGTCCAGCGCCGCTGCCACCAGCGAATCCACGCATTCCTGCGCGCTGCAGTCGTGGTGGGCAAGCACGCGGGCGATGTTGCGGTCATCGACCTCCTCGGTGAGGCCATCGCTGCACAGCAGCAGCTGCATGCCGGGCTTGAGTTCACCGGTCATGGTCTCGACGTTGAGGTTGCGCGGGTCGGTGACACCAAGCGCCTGGGTCACCACGTTGCGGTGCGGATGACTACGCGCCTGCTCGTGGGTGATGGCGCCGGTAGCGATCAGCTCCTGCACGTAGCTGTGGTCCTGCGAGAGCTGCGCCAGGAGACCGTCGCGCCACAGGTAGACCCGGCTGTCGCCGACCCAGGCCACCTCGAAGCGGTTGCCGTTGACGCGTGCCGCGACCACCGTCGTGCCCATCGGCAGGGCATCATTGCGGCGCTTGGAGGTGCGCATGATCTCCTCGTCGGCGATCCGGATGGCCTGGGCCAGGGGAGTGCCGTCCCGGATCTCGCGGACGATGGTTTCGCGTGCCAGCGCGCTGGCCACTTCACCGTATTCATGGCCGCCCATGCCATCGGCGACCAGCCACAGGCCCAGCTCGCTGTCGCCGTAATAGGTGTCTTCATTGAGCTCGCGGCGCAGGCCGGGGTGCGTCAGGTGTCCGAATTCGATCATGGGGCCGCCGCTGTCGTCGTCGCTATACGCAAACGGCATCATCGGGCTGCGGCGGCCTCCGAGGCAAGGCGAACTATTCCCGGACACCCAGTGGCACCAGACTGGCGGTGCAAAAGCAAAAAGGCCGCCGAGGCAGCCTTTTGCGTCTATCTGGCGGAGAGGGAGGGATTCGAACCCTCGGTAGGCTCACACCTACGCCTGATTTCGAGTCAGGTACATTCGACCACTCTGCCACCTCTCCGTGACTGGAGCGAACCCGTTTCCGGGTGCGGCCAAGCGCGCAATGATACGGGTCGATCGCAGTGCCGACAAGGCGCCGTGCCGAAGCGCCGCATGCGACAGCTACACTGTCGTCCCCCCTGGCTGAGCGCCCACATCATGTCCGAGATCCTGGTTCCGGTGTCTTTTGGCGAGCTGCTCGACAAGATCGCGATCCTGCAGATCAAGTCCGAGCGGATGGACGACGCGGCGAAGCTGGCCAACGTGCGCAAGGAATTGTCCGCACTCGAGCAGACCTGGATGGCCCACCCCGCCGCCGGCGGCGATATCGTCAGGCTCCGCGCCGACCTCAAGGCCGTCAACGAGCGGCTGTGGGGGATCGAGGATGACATCCGCGACAAGGAGCGGGCACGGGCTTTCGATGACGGGTTCATCCAGCTTGCCCGCAGCGTCTATTTCGAGAACGACGAGCGCGCCCGGATCAAGCGCGAGATCAACGTGGCGCTGGGTTCGGCCTATGTCGAGGAAAAGTCGTACCGGGATTACCGCTCGACGCCGTAATGCCGGTCGGCCGTGGGTTCGCCGGGCCGGCCTGGCCCGGCGGGCCCGTGGCGATCGACTGCGCAGGGGAGGCGTGACGGCCCTCGCGCCGACGCTTGCGGCCATTCCCTGGTTCCAACCACACGCCCAGCCGCCGATGCGCGTCAGGCCGGCCGGGGCGGCTCCGCTGCCCGGAAGCGCTCGAACACGGCGATCGCGTCATCGACCGTGACCAGGTCCATGACGCCGTCATGCTCGATCTTCGTCCCCCACTTGATCGCTGATGCGGGTTTGCCCAGGTAACGGCGCGCCGCATCGTCATAGCGGTCAACGCAGTAGCGCCGGTCGCTGTACGGCCCACTACGCGCGGGGTTGCTGGCCGCGTGCAGGCCCAGCACCTTGGCGCCCATCGCATTGGCGATGTGCATCGGGCCCGAATCCGGGGTCATCACGAGGTCCGCGCGCTCCAGCAGCGCCGGCAGCTGCTTGAGCGTGTCCCGGCCGACGAGGTCCAGCGCCGGCGAGCGCATGGCGGCGAGGATCGCGTCCGCGGTGCGCCGCTCCAGCTCGCTGCGGCCCCCGCACAGCACGACGCGCCAGCCGCGTGACGCCGCGTGGTCGGCGACCGCGGCGTAGCGCTCGCTGCGCCAGTTGCGCCGTTGGTGGCTGGAGCACGGCGAGATCAGCAGTGTCGGCGCGCCATCGGTCGGCCACTGCGCCCGCGCCCAGTCGCGGGCGTCGCCTGGCACCGGAAGGTCCCAGCGCACCTGCGTCTGCCGCAGCCCCAGCGGCCCGCAGAAGCTGCCCAGCGCGTCGAGCACGTGCAGGCCGGGTCGGTCGGCGATGCGTTCGTTGATGAACAGTCCGTGCAGATCCTTCGATCGCGCGCGGTCGTAGCCGATCCTCCTGGTCGCCGGCAGGAAGGCCGACAGCAGGTTGGCGCGCGCCGCGACCTGCATCTGCAGCAGCGCGTCGAAGCGTCGTCCGTGCAGACCGTGGCGCAGCGCTCGCATGCCAGCCAGTCCACTGCCCTTGTCGTATTCGATGAATTCGACGCCTTCGAGTCCCTCCAGCAGGCGTCGCTCCGCCTTGCCGATCACCCAGCTCAGGGCCGCGTCGGGCAACGCGTCGCGCAGCGTGCGGACCAGCGGTACGACATGCGTCACGTCGCCGAGCGCGGACAGGCGCAGCAGGCAGATCGAACGCGGCGGTTGGGCAGGGGGCGATGGCGGCATGTGACTTGCTAGACTCGCAGCGATGACGGGGTATGACGCGACCGAAGGACTCACGCCGTTCCGCGACGATAGCGGCTACGGCGCGATCCTGTTCGACTTCGAGCGGATGCGGCATGTCGAACCCGACTGGTTCTCGCCGGCGTCCTGGGGTTCGCAGGCGCGTCCGGTGGAGAGTGGCGGTCGCGGCGGGGCGTGGTTCGTCGATGCGCCGTTTGGCCCGTCGCTGCTGCGACGCTACCTGCGTGGCGGCCTGGTGGCGCACATCAGCCGCGACAGCTACTGGTGGCGCGGTGCCAACCAGACCCGCAGTTTCGCCGAGTTCCGCCTGACCCGTGCGATGGCGGCCAAGGGCGTGCCGGTGCCGCAACCGATCGCCGCCTACTACCGGCGCGACGGCCTGACCTACCAGGCCGCGATCCTGCTCGAGCGCCTCGATGATGTGCGCACGCTCGCCGATCGCGCTGCGGTCGCCGGCGACGGCGCGCCTTGGGAGGAAGCCGGCCGGCTGATCGCGCGCTGCCACCGCGCCGGCCTCGACCACGCCGACCTCAATGCCCACAACCTGCTGTTCGATACCGGTGGCCGTGGCTGGGTGATCGACCTGGATCGTGGCCGGGTGCGCATTCCCGCCACGGGTTGGCGCGAAGGCAACCTGGCGCGACTGAAGCGATCGCTGCTGAAACTGCGCGACGCCCGCCCGGTGGTCGATGTCGAACGCGACTTCGCGCGCCTGCGCGACGCCTATGATCGCGTCTGGGCGCGCGGCTACTGATGGTTGGATACCACTGATGTCCTGGAACTTGCGAATGCACGGCGTCGGCAACGCCGCCGCGGTGGAACTGGGTTCGGCGATGGCGACCATCGAACGCGACGGCGCCCCATGGCTGACCATCGATTGTGGCGGCGAAGGCCTGAGCGCGTGCCTGGCCCAGTATGGCCACGCGCCGCGTGCGCTGTTCATGACCCATGCGCACCTCGACCATGTCGCTGGTTTCGAGCGCCTGTTCGTCGACAGCTATTTCGATCCCGAGTGGCGCGGGCGCGTGCGCTTGTACGTGCCGGCGCCGCTGGTGCCTTTGCTGCACCAGCGCGTCGGCGATTACCCCAATGCGCTGGCCGAGGGTGGTGCCAACTTCTGGGACGCGTTCCAGGTGATCCCGGTCGGTGGCGCGTTCTGGCACGACGGCGTGCGGCTCGAGGTATTCCCGGCCCGCCACCACTGGCCCGACACGGCGTTCGGCCTGCGCCTGCGCGGCAGCATGGCGTGGACCGGCGACACCCGGCCGATCCCGGAGACGCTGGCGAAATTCGCCGCCGCCGGCGAACTCATCGCGCACGATTGCGGCCTGCACGGCAACCCGTCCCACAGCGGCATAGAGGACCTCGAGCGTGAATACCCGCGCGACCTGCTCGACCGCTGCGTGCTGTACCACTACGCCCGCCGCGAGGACGGCGACGTCCTCGCGTCACGTGGCTATCGTGTCGCGCGGCCGGGAGACTTGATCGCGCTGGCCGAGCCCACCGCCGAGCGGGTGCAACCGTCATGAGCGCGATGACCCGAACGGCCTCGCCGGTGGTCGACTTGCTGGCGCGCCCGCTGCGGGACCTGCGGCTGTCGGTGATCGACGCCTGCAACTACCGCTGCCCCTATTGCATGCCGGCCGACCGGGTGGCCGACGACCACGGTTCCGATGCGGCGTCGCGGCTGTCGTTCGACGAGATCGAAACCCTGGTGCGTGGTTTCGTGCGACTGGGCGTCAGCAAGCTGCGCGTGACCGGCGGCGAACCGCTGCTGCGCAGGAACCTGCCGGCATTGATCGCGCGGCTGGCGGCGATCGAGGGACTGGCCGACATCGCCTTGACGACCAACGGCTCGCTGCTGGCGCGACAGGCGCAGGCGTTGCGCTCGGCGGGCCTGGCCCGGATCACCGTCAGCCTCGACGCGATCGAGCCGCGGGTGTTTTCGGCGCTGTCCGGAGGTCGCGGCGAGTTGACCGACGTGCTCGGCGGCATCCAGGCCGCACGGAAGGCGGGTTTCGGTCCTATCAAGCTCAACTGCGTCGTCCAGCGCGGCATCAACGACGACCAGGTGTTGCCCTTGCTGGAATATGCGCGCGAACACGGCCATGTCCTGCGTTTCATCGAGTACATGGACGTGGGCAACTGCAACGGCTGGCGTCGCGAGCGCGTGCTTCCGTCGGCGGAACTGCGCGACCGGGTCCACGCGCGCTGGCCGCTGCGGCCGCTCGATCCGAACTACCGCGGCGAAGTCGCGGTGCGCCATGCGTTCGTGGATGGCGGGGGTGAAGTCGGCTTCGTCGGTTCGGTCAGCGAACCGTTCTGCGGCGATTGCCACCGCGCCCGGGTGTCCGCCAACGGCGCGCTGTACACCTGCCTGTTCGCGGGCGAGGGCCACGACCTGCGGCCGCTGCTGGCGCGGGGGGAAAGCGCGTTGTCCGACCATGTGGCGCAGCTGTGGTCGCTGCGGGGCGACCGCTACAGCGAACTGCGCGCGCAGGCGCCACCGGCGCGCAACAAGGTCGAGATGTTCCTGGTGGGCGGTTGAGTGCAGGGCCGACGCGACCCATGAAGAAATCCATCAAGACCGCGACGAACCCCCGGGTGGATGCCGCCGCTGCCGTTCCTGGCGAGACATTGGTGTCTTTGCCCGGGACCGCCCCGGCCACCCGTGGCCGGGCGCACGGGAGCGCGGCGACCGGGGGTCGAAAGTCGCCCTCCCTCACCCATATCGATCCCGCCGGCCGGCCCACCATGGTCGACGTTTCCGCCAAAGCCGTGACCGTGCGCGAGGCGCATGCCGAATGCCGCGTGCGTTTCCCCGCCGTGGTCGCCGCGCAATTGCGCGCCAGCGGCCTGCGCAGCGCGAAGGGTGGCATCGTCGACACCGCGATCATCGCCGGCACCATGGCGGTCAAACGTACCCACGAGCTGATTCCGTTCTGCCATCCGCTGCCGATCGACAGCTGCCGCCTGGCAATCGACTGGCACGACGCCACCACGCTGCGCATCGAGTGCGCGGTCAAGACCACCCATCGCACCGGCGTCGAGATGGAGGCGCTGACCGGCGCCACGGTCGCGGCGCTGACCGTGTACGACATGTGCAAGGCGCTGTCGCCGCGCATCGTGGTCGGGCCGGCGAAAGTC
Organism: Lysobacterales bacterium; assembly: GCA_038248955.1. Classification (GTDB taxonomy): domain Bacteria; phylum Pseudomonadota; class Gammaproteobacteria; order Xanthomonadales; family Xanthomonadaceae; genus Lysobacter_K. The sequence continues at coordinate 1,027 of JBBRWW010000110.1, read as the reverse complement.
CTGGCCAAGCGCGGCGGCAAGCGCAACTTCGGCGCCACGCCATGACTGCGGTCACGGTGCTGTATTTCGCCAGCCTGCGCGATGCCGCTGGCGTTGCCAGCGAGGTCGTCGATGGCGGTGCTGGCGACCTGCGCGCGCTGTACGAATCCCTGCGCGAGCGGCACGGCTTCACGTTGCCGGTGGAACGGCTGCGCGTCGCGGTTGACGGTGCGTTCGCGCGCTGGCACGACCGGCCCGCCGCCGGCAGCGAGATTGCATTCATTCCCCCGGTCAGCGGTGGCTGAGATGGTCCGGTTTTCGCTCTCCGAGACACCGGTCGACATCGCCACGCTGCGCGCGACATTGCTCGACGATCGCGTTGGCGCCTATGTTGGCTTCGAGGGCTGGGTGCGCAACCACAACGATGGCCGGGCGGTCACGGGCCTGCGCTACGAGGCGTACGTCGCGTTGGCGCAAAGCGAGGGCGAACGCATCCTCGACGAGGCCTGCCGTCGCCACGACATCCTAGACGCCGGTTGCGTCCATCGTATTGGCGATCTCATGATCGGCGAGCTGGCGGTGTGGGTAGGGGTCACGGCCGCACATCGCGACGCCGCGTTTGCGGCGTGCCGATTCGTGATCGACGAGGTCAAGGCGCGCGTTCCGATCTGGAAGCACGAGGCGTACGTCCAAGGCGACGCGGGCTGGCTGCATCCGCGCGCAGGCGAGCCGCCAACGGCCGTCTAGGCCGCGAGCGCTGCCCGCGCCCAGGGAGGCGCGCTCTCGGGCAAGTGCGGACACGGTTCGGGGGCGAAGTCGCGAGCCGAAGGGCGCAACGTCTGGGGAAGGGTGGAGCCGAAAGAGTGGCAACCCCGCCAGCTGACCTCGGCACCCGCATCAGTCGATACCGTTGCTGCCTTCCGGCCCTGGCGGAGTTTTCAACCTAGCGTCGCGAGGGGCCGACGGGGCCACCATGGACACTTGCACGCGCCTTTAAGGCGCGCTGTAACGGTGGCGCACTGGTATTTCGAATCTGGCGGAGAGAGGG
>JBBRWW010000109.1:0-9864 GCA_038248955.1 Lysobacterales bacterium | reverse complement strand
TGGATCTGGTTGCGGGTATTTTCGCGTTGTTTGCGTTGCTCGCCCGCCGTAATGCACACCCGCGTCCTTCGGTTGCTGCCGATGGTGGCGCGGTACTCGCAAATCATCCGCTCGTCCTCGGTGCTGTTGATAAAGGCTTCGATTTTTTCCAGCCCGTTGAACAACGCGATCCTTTGCTGGGCATTGAGATCGTCCACGGTCTGCTTGTCCCCGATGATGCTCAGGACACCGACCTGCTCGCGCAGGAGCAGGTCACGGTCGCGGTCCGACATTTGCTTGTAGATCCCGGTACGCGTTGCCACGCCGGCGCGGATCTCGGACTGCTGGCTACGAATCGCGTCCAGCTTCAACGGGCCGGTTGCGGAAAACGCGGGGCTGGCGACAGCCAAGCCAAGGAGGACCAAGGCCGTGAAAGTGAAAATACGAATGCTCATGCTGTGAATGGCTCGGGTGGGGGAAGCGATGGAACATAACTGCCACAGCGCGCCGCTGTCGACTGCCAAACGTCAGCCGTTCGAGGATTAGCGATGAACATTCACGCCGGCGACTGAACGCGAATCGCCGGCTTCCGGCTCGCGTCGGGCCGTTCGCAGACGCCGTGATTCCGCCGCCCATCGAAACGGCCAGCGCCGTCATCCACACCGCGGCCAGTTCCGGGCCCTAACCCTGTCGGCTCATGGGGCAGCGCATGCCTCGTGCCGCCAGACCTCGCCTGCCGGATCGAGCTCCGTGTTTTCCATCACCTCGCCGCGCCAGCCGAAACCGCAGATCGCCAGCGCGCCCTGCTGGATCGGGTCGAGGCCAAAGGCGTGCTCCAGCTGCACCTCGTTGATCGCGCCGGTGATGAATGCGCCGAGGCCGGCGTCGGTGGCCGCCAGGTACAGGGTCTGCGACAGGTGCCCGGCCTCCAGCGCGACCACCCGGTAGCCCTTGGCGTGGTGGCGGTATTTCCAGAACGTGCGGTCGAAGCGCGGCGACAGCAGCACCAGCACGTGGGCGTCAGCGAACCAGTGCTGCTGCGCCACCATGGCCATCACGAAGTCGCGCAGTGGCGCCGCAGGCGCGGGCAGCGGTTCCAGCGCGTGTTCGCCCGCCTGGTAGTGGTACAGGCCGGGCGCTACGCCATCGACGTGCTGCACGATCAGGTACGCCTCCATCGGATGCAGGCCGCCGCCCGACGGGCTGGTCTTCTTCAGGAACACGGTGTCGTCGCTGATCCGCACCTCGGCCTGCGCGGGAGGAATGAAATTTCGACTGTGTCGAGCTCGACTACCGAAAGGGCATACTCCGCCGATGCGAATACGCCGTCGAGATCCTTGCTTCATAGAAATCGATGACTCACTGACGCCGGATTTCGCAGCGCTGCTGCGCGGCGATGCGCGACTGTGCTCCACGATCAGGATCAACCTCCTATGCCCGATCAGCGGCAGCAGGGTATTCCTTACGGAAAGGCAACTGGCTTTTATCGCAACGTTGTCCTCCCAGGAATGGCATGAGGTGGAGGCACTTGCCGCAGAAGGAGCACTGGATGCTCAGGAAATCGTCGAAATGGCGGGGCGCGGCGCATTGATAAGTGACGCCGAAACTTCATCGGCCACACGATTGCGCGACGGCGAATCGCGGCTTTGCCAGGTCGGCTGGCATCCGCACGCGGCGCTCTACCATGCATTGACGCAATGGCGGGGCGTGGCAGGCGAAGAAGGCCACCGGGATCACGACGACAGCGCGCACCGTGAGCGGCTGAGCACACATGCCGCTACGCACGGAGCGCTACCTGCTCACTTCCACCATCGCGAAGATGCTCTTTCCCGCCACGCGCTGCCCACCGAAGCGTTGGATGACCCTTTCGCTCAGATCCTGCGCGCCCGAGGTACCACGCGGCACTTCGACACCGGGAAGGCGTTGCCGCTCACCGATTTCACCCGCGTGCTTTACGGGACGTTCGGCGTGATGGGCACGGAAGTCCTGGCCCCACATGTGGTGGCGCTCAAACGCACCAGCGCATCGGGCGGCGCGCTGCATCCGATAGAGGCCTATCCCCTGATCATCAAGGTCGAAGGGCTGGAGTCAGGATTCTACCATTATGAGGGTTCCAGCCATTCCCTGGCATTGCTCGAAGCAATGACGGAAGCTCAGGCGCGCGACCTGGCGACAGAGCTGACCATCGGACAGACGTACTTCGCCGAAGCCCATGCGTTGGTGTTTCATGTCGCGCGCCTGGATCGGCACCACTGGAAGTACCGCCGACATCCGAAGGCATACAAGGCAGTGTTGCTGGATTCCGGGCACCTCAGTCAGACCTTCTACCTACTGGCGGCGGAGCGCAGCTTGGGCGCCTTCTACACGGCAGCGATCAATGACGCCGATGTGGGTTTACGACTCAGGCTCGACCTGCTCAGTGAAATCGTGGTTGGTGCAAACGGCGTCGGCATTCCGGATCGATTGCGCACCCAGCTGCATCTTCATGCGGAACCCTACGACCCCGATCCATCGGTTGCAGTAGCCCACCAGACCCAGTAAAAACCTCCTCTGGGGATATTTTCACAAACGGGGATGATTAGATGGCCGAGCAAACCAGGGCACAGCAGCTGTTGGCGAGGCTTGCAAGCGACGATGACTTCCGTGCGCGAATGGAATCGAATCCCGTCGCTGCGTTCGCCGAACATGGGTTCGTGATCGACCCGAAAATCGCACCCGCCAGCGTCACGCTTCCTTCGAAAGAACACATCAAGGCAAACGCCGACCTTTTGGAGAAGCAGTTCGAGGCCACTAGCGGCTGGATTGTTTTTTGCCGCTGAACCGCTGCGTCGCGGCCAGGGTTTCAAGAACGGGTGGCCGCTCCGCGGCCCACTCCGCGTATGCCCGGGCGCGCTCGCCCGGTGACATTGGCACGGCAGCGCTGCCGGGTTGTGCGTCGGCGAGCACTACCCAGGTCAACGCCAGCGCTGACGGACCACGGAATGGTGCAAGGATCGCCAAGGCCGAGGTTGGGTTGCCGGCCTGCAATGCCAACCGGGCCTCAACGATGGCGGCCAGGTTGGCCAGCACTGGCTGTGGCGCGAGGGCGATCACCGGGCGCGCCAGTTTCAGCGCGCGCTCGGCCGATTGAACATCTCCACGTTCGGCAGCGAGGTAACCGGCGTACAACGCCGCGCTTATCACCGACTCTCGGGACCGCCCGACGCTCGCGTCCAACCCGCGCTCCGCCTGTGCGATCAATCCCATCGATTCACGGCGCAAGTCCTCGGGGCTGCCCGACCGCTTTATCACCGCCAGCACCGCAGCACGCGCGGCCCATTCGAAGGGCTCTTTGGGCATCGGTACGGAAACGCGGAGTTGGTCAGCCATTCCCGCCGCTTCACGCCATTGCCCTGCATCTGCGGCAATCGTCATCCTTGCCATCGCCGCCTCGAGCGTGGCCTGTGGCGGACCATTCTGCAGCTTCTCTAACAGCACGCCGGCCTGCTTGAATCGGCCCCGCGCGGCCTCCATCAGAGCGGGCTCGACGAACACCGCGGGGAAACCAGCGGCGTGAGCCTGTCCAAAGCTCCGATCCGCGTCGGCGAAGCGGCCCATGGCAACCTCGGCCAGTCCCCGGTAGTAGAGCGCAGCCGGGCGCGTGATGGCGACCGAGACGGTGGCGCGTTCGCTGTAGTCAAGCATTTCCGGGTAACGATTGGCGTAGCGCATGCCATTGGCAGTATTGAATGCGGCGACATGAAAGTCCGGATACAGCTTGGACAGGGCCTGCCATTGCTCGAGGAACCCCTTGTCCCAGCGGTACATCGACAAGCTGGCCGACGCGTACAGCCGTTCGCGATCACTGAGCCTATGGGGGTATCCGAGCGCCGCCTGCATGTGTTGCAGCGCAATCGGCACGTCGGTCCTGGCAAATGCCACGCGTGCAAGTCCGATCCGCGCCATTGCAAACGTTGGATCGACCGCGAGCGCTTGGTTGAAATGTTGCTCCGCCTCGTCGAGTTGCTGCTGTGCATAGGCGCTTTGGCCCAAGGTAAATGCCCGCAGCGCGTCGAGACTAGGCGTGGTGGCCATCTCCAACGGGGTGGACGATGCCTGCACCGAGGCAAGCGCCTCGCCAAGTCGCAGACGCAACGCTTCACTGACCCCGTCCACCAAACCCACCACGGAGTCGGCTCCCTTTCCGGTTGCCGATTCTGAGAAGACCGTCGCCTGCGTATGTGGATCGACCACTTCGATGCTGACCCGAAGCCGCCCCCCGACTTCAGCAAGCGTCGGCAACAACAAAGCGCGCGCGCCATCGCGAAGTGCAACCTCTGCACCAATCTCGCGGCCCACGTCCGTTGCTGCGGGATCCCGCCCCATTTGCTTCAACGTGTCGAAGACCTTGGCGGCGGGCAAGACATTGACGTATCTGGACTGTTCGATGCCAAGACGCAATGCCATTTCCAGCGCATCGTCGAACCGGGCATCGCCGGTGAGGTTGCGCAGGTCGCCGACCACCACCCAGTCGCGCTCGCCGAACGCGATCGCCGGCTGCGGTTGGGTCACGAACCAGGCGCCGATGCCGATGCCGATGACCAGCACGATCTCGGCGGCAAGCGCCGCCGGGCGCCGCCACAACGGCAGGTCGCGCCAGGCCTTGGGGGTGTTGGGCGGCATGCGCAGCGGCGCGACGCCGGACTCGCCGACTTCGTAGACCTCCTGGACGCTGGGCACGCCCTTGAACCGCCAGCGGCCGTGCGATTTCCACAGCAACTGCTGGCCGCGCTCGCCCAGCTCGCGCGCGGCGCGGTGGGCGAGCGGCTCGGCCACCGCCGACAACAGGATCTGGCCGGGACGCGCCATCGCCATCAGCCGGCCGGCCATCGGCTTGGCCAGGCCCTCGACCTCGAGCGGCTTGGCGCCGACGCTCACGGCCTCCGCGCTGTTGCGCCAGGTCAGCACCTCGCCGACGTGCAGGCCGGCGCGCGCCTGCAGCTTGATCTTGCGGGCGATGCCAATCTCGGCCAGGCCGATGTTGTAGTCGAGCGCGAAGCCGAGGCCGTCGATCGGGCGCTCGAACAGCAGCAGCAGGCCGTCGGAGCGGTCGATCAGGCGCCCGCGCCACTGCTGCTGCAGCTTCAGCACCAGGCGGTCGTGCTCGCGGAACAGTTCGGATGCGGGGGTGTCGCCGAGGCGCTCGACCAGGCTGGTCGAATCGCACAGGTCGGTCAGCAGCAGCGTGCGCAGTTGCGGCGCGCTGGACGGATGGCGAGGGTCGCGGTCAGGCATGTCCATCCATGGGCTCCGTCACGGTAGTTCGACCTAGACCGACGCGGCTGCGTCGTCCTGCCATTCGACACAATTGCCGCCGCGGCCCTTGGCGCGGTAGAGCGCGGCATCGGCGCGCGCATACCAGTCGCTCCAGTCCCCGGCGGCCGGCACCAGGCAGGCGCCGAGGCTGAGGCTGCACATCTTCGGCGGCTGCGCGGGTTCGGCATGGCGCGGCAGTTGCGTCAGGTGCTGGGCGGTGGCGACCACGAAATCGGCGTAGCGCATCACGCTCTCGCGGTTGTCGGCACCCACCAGCAGGCAGAATTCATCGCCGCCGAGCCGGCAGGCGAGATCGCCGGGGCCGGCCACCGAACGCAGGACGCTGGCGACGGCCTGCAGCACCCGGTCGCCGACCAGGTGGCCGTGATCGTCATTGACCGCCTTGAAACTGTCGCAGTCGATCAGCACCAGGCCGAGTCCAGCGAATCCCCCGTCCGGGTGCCGCGCCTGCAGGTACTGTCTTAGGCCGCGGCGATTGGCCAGGCCGGTGAGCTCGTCGGTGCGGATCAGCGCCTCGGTCTGGCTGAGCTGGTGGGTGGTGGACTGCAGGCTGTCGAGCGCGGCCTGCAACTCCTGGTTGCGGCGGCGCAGGCGGCGGATCAGGCCCTGCTCGTTGAGCACCACGCGCATGATCGCGCGGCGCAGGAAGTGCGAGACCAGCCCGGCGCTGCGGTCGACCAGGTGCTGGAATTCCTCGTGACGCAGCTCGATCAGCAGGCCGTCCACGGGCGATACCGCATCGGCGCTTCGCGCGTGGTCGCCGATCAGCAGGCCCAGTTCGCCGAAGAATTCGCCCGGGCCCAACTGCTTGATGATGAGGTCGTCGCCGAAGTCGAGGTGGATCGCCCCTTCGACGATCACGTACATGGTGGTGCCCAGGTCGCCGCGGCGGAACAGCACCTCACCCGCGTAGGTGCGACGCATCCGCCCGACCGCGGCGAACAGCGCGCGCTCGTCGGCGCCCAGCGACGCGGTCGCGAAGTCGCTGGCCGGTGCGCCACGACTGGGTGGTTCGCAGCGAAGTGTTCGCGCTGCGCCTGGTGACTTCATCCCACGGCTCCCGGGTGATTGGAAGGCAGGATAGCCGACGTGGCCGGCGGGCGCTGGCGTTACCGGACAATCCCCACGCCGCTGACGTCGCTCCCGATGCCGGTGCCTGCAAGTGCCGCCCCCGGGGGGCCGGGCCGCCGCGGCGGCGGTCACCGTCCGGCCCGCGCAGGGATCGCCCTGCCCGACCCGGCGAAGACGGCGTTACGGATGCTGCCCACCTGGCCGGCCGGCGCGCCAAGGCAGGCGCGCCGTCCGCGTTACATCAGGCTGCCGCCTGATCGGGCTGGAACTGTTCTTCCTCGGTCGAACCGGTCAGCGCGGTGGTCGAGGACTGGCCGTTCTGGATGGTCTGGGTGACCGCGTCGAAGTAGCCGGTGCCGACCTCGCGCTGGTGCTTGACCGCCGTGAAGCCACGCTCGGCGGCGGCGAACTCGGCCTCCTGCAGCTCGACGAACGCGCTCATCTGGCGACGCGCATAGCCGTGGGCGAGGTTGAACATGCCGTAGTTGAGGCTGTGGAAACCGGCCAGGGTGATGAACTGGAACTTGTAGCCCAGCTTGGCCAGTTCGGTCTGGAACGTGGCGATGGTGGCGTCGTCGAGGTTCTTCTTCCAGTTGAAGCTTGGCGAGCAGTTGTAGGCAAGCAGCTTGCCGGGGAACCTGGCATGGATCGCCGCGGCGAACGCGCGTGCGAATTCCAGGTCCGGCTTGCCGGTCTCGCACCACACCAGGTCAGCGTACGGGGCGTACGCCAGGCCGCGGCTGATCGCCTGGTCCAGGCCCTTGTTGGTCTTGTAGAAACCTTCGACGGTGCGCTCACCGGTGAGGAACGGCGTGTCATTGGGATCGATGTCGGCGGTCAGCAGGTCGGCGGCCTCGGCATCGGTGCGGGCGACGATCAGCGTCGGCACGCCCATCACGTCGGCGGCCAGGCGCGCGGCGACCAGCTTCTCGACCGCCTCGCGGGTCGGCACCAGCACCTTGCCGCCCATGTGGCCGCACTTCTTGGCCGCGGCGAGCTGGTCTTCGAAATGCACGCCCGCCGCGCCGGCCTCGATCATGCCCTTCATCAGCTCGAACGCGTTGAGCACGCCGCCAAAGCCGGCCTCGGCATCGGCGACGATCGGCTGCAGGAAGTCGATCTCGCCGACGCCTTCGGCGCACTGGATCTGGTCGGCGCGCAGCAGCGTGTTGTTGATGCGCTTGACGACCGCCGGCACCGAGTCGGCCGGGTACAGCGACTGGTCGGGGTACATCTGCCCGCCGAGGTTGGCGTCGGCGGCGACCTGCCAGCCGGACAGGTAAATCGCCTTGAGTCCGGCCTTGACCTGCTGCATCGCCTGGTTGCCGGTCAGCGCGCCGAGCGCGTTGACGAAATCCTCGCGCTGCAGCGACGCCCACAACTTGTTGGCGCCGAGCTTGGCGAGGGTGTGTTCGACGCCGATCGTGCCGCGCAGGCGCACCACGTCCTCGGCGGAGTACGGGCGCTCGATGCCGGCCCAGCGCGGATCGGTGGCCCAGTCGTGGCGGAGCTGGTCGGCGGTGGGCAGGGTAGTCATGGGTGTGGTCCTTGGTGACGGGTTCGATGGGCTGGTGGGGAAAGTGTTGATGTCACGGGGCCGGCTTGCACCGCGCCGCCGTGGCGGCCGGTTGGCTGGCTGCAGTCGCAGCGATCCAACCCGGCAGGTGGATCAGTCGAGGCGCACGTACGCCGGGAGGGTCAGGAACGCTTCGAGGACGTCGGCGTGGGTGAGACGGTCGAGCATTCCGATCGCTTCGTTGATGCGGCTCGCGCCAGGCAGCTTCAGGCCGCCATCGAGCTTGCTGGGCAGGCCGATCAACGCGCCATCAAGCAGGGCGAAGTCGACATCGGTGCCGTCATCGAGCTGCAGGCCCGGCGCGCCCGGCGCCTGGTCGGTGTAATGCAGCCACTGCCACAACTGGGTGCGGGCGATCTCGGCGGTGGCGGCATCCTCCATCAGCGAGTGGATCGGCACGCAGCCGTTGCCGTCGAGCCACGCGGCGAGGTAGCGCACGCAGACCTCGACATTGCCCTCGAAGCCGGCACGCGTGATCGTGCCCAGTGGCGGCTTGATCAGGTCGTCGCGGGTGACCAGCACGTCGTCGCGCAGCACATGCTGCTGGTGCGGGGTCGGCATGCGCTCGTCGAAAATTTCCTTGGCCAGCGCGATCAACGCCGGGTGCGCAACCCAGGTGCCATCGTGGCCGGCGGTCACCTCGCGCAGCTTGTCGGCGCGTACCTTGTCCATCGCCGCCTGGTTGGCCGCGACGCTCGCGGCATCCGTGCCAGCGATCGGGATCTGCGCCGCCATGCCGCCCATCGCGTGGGCGCCGCGCCGGTGGCAGGTCTGGATCAGCAGCTCCGAATACGCACGCAGGAATGGCTGGGTCATCGTCACCTGGCCGCGCTCGGGCAGCACCTTGTCGCGCTGCGCCCGGAAGGTCTTGATGTAGCTGAAGATGTAGTCCCAGCGTCCGCAGTTGAGCCCGGCGATGCGGCCGCGCAGCGCGTGCAGGATCTCGTCCATCTCGAACGCCGCCGGCAGCGTCTCGATCAGTACCGTGACCCTGATCTGCCCGGCGACGAGCCCCAGCGCCTGTTCGACGTGGTCCAGCACGTCATTCCACAGCGCCGCCTCCTCCATCGACTGCAGCTTGGGCAGGTAGAAATAGGGTCCGCGTTCCTTCGCGGCGAGCACGTCCGAGTTGTGGAACGCGAACAGGCCGAGGTCGAACAGGCTGGCCGAGATCGGGCTGGCCGAGACGGCGGTGGCAGGCGCGTGCGGATCGGCGATGCGCAGGTGTTTTTCGTCGAGGTGCCAACCGCGCGGGCGCACCATCAGCACCGCCTGCTGCGCAAACGGCTTGAGGGTGTAGTGCTTGCCGGCAGGCTCCCCGGCGGCGCCTGCGGCGGTCCACTCGAGCGTGCCGGCGACCGCCTGCTGCAACGCGGCCTGGCCGCCGAGCAGGTTGCCCCAGGTCGGCGAGGTGCTGTCCTCGAAGTCGGCCATGAAGCAACTGGCGCCGGAATTGAGCGCGTTGATGACCATCTTCGCGTCGGTCGGGCCGGTGATCTCGACGCGGCGGTCGAGCAGGGCCGCCGGCAGCGCGGCGACCCGCCAGTGGCCGGCGCGGATCGCGGCGGTGTCGGCGCGGAAATCGGGCAGGCCGCCGTCGTCGAAAAACGCCTGGCGCTCGCGGCGCGCCGCCAGCAACGCCTGCCGGGTGGGCTCGAAACGACGGTGCAGGCCGGCGAGGAATGCCAGCGCGGCCGGCGTCAACAGCGACTCCTGGCCCGCCACATGGGCGGTGACCTCGACCCCGTTGATCGGGTCGACCGTGCCCGCCTTGAGTTGCCGCGCTCCTGATGCCCCTGCCGCCATGCCCATGCTCCTGTCTGGTATCCAGCATTACGTGATGGACCCAACCATGCGGTCACGTGTGGTATTTGACAAACAAGTTATAGCAATGGTTATTATTTGCCCTGCTTATAAAAAGG
>JBBRWW010000108.1:0-9910 GCA_038248955.1 Lysobacterales bacterium | reverse complement strand
GGCGTCTTCGGCGCCGCGCTTGTCGTACTTGTTGAGCACGACAAGCTCGGCGTAATCGAGCATGTCGATCTTCTCCAGCTGGCTCGGCGCGCCGAAGTCGCTGGTCATCACGTACACGGGGAAGTCGACCATGTCGACGATCTCCGAGTCGCTCTGGCCGATGCCGGCGGTCTCGACGATGACCAGGTCGTAGCCCAGCCCCTTGAGGAAGCTGATCGAGTCCTTCAGCACGATGTTCGTCGCCGCGTGCTGGCGGCGCGTGGCCATCGAGCGCATGTACACGCGCGGGCTGCGCAGCGAGTTCATGCGGATGCGGTCGCCCAGCAGCGCGCCGCCGGTGCGACGACGGGTGGGGTCGACCGAGATCACCGCCAAGCGCATGTCCGGGAAGTGGGCCAGGAAACGGTTGAGCAGTTCATCGGTGACCGACGACTTGCCGGCGCCGCCGGTGCCGGTGATGCCGATGACCGGGGTCTTGCCGCCGGCCAGCTGCCACTGCTTGCGCAGGTGGGCGAGCTGGGCGTCGTCGTACTGGCCTTCCTCGATCGCGCTGAGGGTCTTGCCGATGGTGATCTCGTCGTCGATGTCGGCGGCCTTGTCGGGCGCGGTGTCGGCGACGCGGCCCTCGTGCGCGCGGCGCACGACGTCCTCGATCATCGCCACCAGGCCCATGTGCATGCCGTCGTTGGGGTGGTAGATGCGCTCGACGCCGTAGGACTGCAGCTCGCGGATCTCCTCGGGGGTGATCGTGCCGCCGCCGCCGCCGAACACCTTGATGTGGCCGGCGCCGCGCTCGCGCAGCATGTCGATCATGTACTTGAAGTACTCGACGTGGCCGCCCTGGTAGCTCGACAGCGCGATGCCGTCGGCGTCTTCCTGCAGCGCGGCGCGGACCACGTCCTCGACGCTGCGGTTATGGCCCAGGTGCACGACCTCGGCGCCCTGCGACTGGATCAGCCGCCGCATGATGTTGATCGCCGCGTCGTGGCCGTCGAACAGGCTGGCGGCGGTGACGAAGCGCAGCGGGCTGTTGCTCGCCGCGGCGGTCGCGTCGGACGCGGTGGTGGTGTCGGGGACGTTGCTGGCCGGGGTGCTCATGCGCGCGCACTCAATACGAAAAACGGGATGGGCGCATTGTAACGCGGCGGGTTTGGCGGCCTTCAGCTAGCTGGCAGGGCACTGAACGGGCGTTGCGGCCAGCGTCAACAGTTCACGGTGGCAGGCGTTTACTGGGGTGTCGGCGAACTGCGCCGGGCTTTGGAGAACCGTCATGGCATTGCGTCCCTTGTTGCTGGCGTCGTTGGTCGGCCTCGCCGCCCTCGGCGCGTTGCACACGCCCACGGCGCAGGCGCGCGGCACCATCAGCGTCAGCATCGGAACATCGTCGCCGTACTACCGCGGCGGATATGACCGTGGTGGCTACGACCGTGGTGGCTATGACCGTGGCGGCTACAACCGCGGCTACGCCAGCGACTACCACCGCGGATACGATCGCCACTACCGCAACCATTCCCGGGTCCAGCAGGTCTGGGTGCCCGGCCATTGGCACCGTTCGCAACGCGGCCGGGTGTGGGTGCCCGGACAGTACGAGCGCGACCGCGGTTACGCCAACGACCGCCGCGACGGCTACGGCACGCAGGTGATCTACCGCTCCGCGCCCGGCCGGGTAATGCCGCGCAGCTACTACCCGCCGGGTTACCTGTCGCCTTTCGACAGCCGCCGCCCGCGCGGCTGGTGATCCCCACCCGGGCCGCGCGCGACACGCGCCGGACCCTCCCCGGCGCCTCGCCCGGCGGCTGATCGAACCGCTGCACTCCTCCGCCGCCACCGCGGTCGGTTAGGCTGGCGCCGATGACCACCACCGATACCCGCGACGCCGAAATCCAGCATGCGCTGGGCGCCATGCGCTCGGCGGCGGACAGTGGCGTGCCGGCGGAGATGTTCAAGCTGGCGACCTCGCTGATCGCGCAGGACAGGCTCGAGGAGGCGCTGGGCTGGCACGAGCGCGCCGCCGGGGCCGGTCATGTCGGCGCGCAGATCGAGCTCGCCCGCATGCAGTTGTACGGCGTCGCCTGCGACGCCGATCCGCACCGCGCGGTGGAGTGGCTGCTGCGCGCCGAAGCCGCCGGCCACGTGGTCGCCGGCTACCTGCTGGCGATGATCGGCCTGGGCGGCATTGCCCTGCCCCGCGACGGCCACATCAACACCCGCCTGCTGGCCGCGGTGCAGGCGGACTATCCGCCGGCGGTGCGCGCCGCCGCGGTCCATTTTGGCCGCCGCCAGAACGACGCCGACCAGGCGCTGTGCGTGCAACTGCTCGGGCGCGGCAGCAACCTGGGCGACGTGGTCGCCGCGCAGCTGCTGGTGGAACGCCTGGAGCGCGGCGAAGGCTGCGAGCCGCAACCCGGCCCCGCCCGGCAGCTGGCCGCGCAGCTGCGTGCGCACGGCGCCGCCGCGCTGCCGGCGATCACCGCGGCGATCCCGCCGTTGATCCTGCCGCTGCGCGCATCCGGCCGGGTACCGCCGGGCACGCTGGCGCTGGAGGACGCGTTGCAGGTGCCGACCGCGGTGGTGATGTCGCAGCGCCCGCACGTGATGCGCATCGACAAGCTGCTGTCGGCGGACGAATGCCGGCTGCTGGTCGCGTGCGCGCAACCCAACCTGCGCCGCTCGGCCGCGGTCGACCCGGCGACGGGCCAGGCCAAGGCCACCGAACTGCGCACCAGCAGCGATGCGAGCTTCGATCCGATCCTCGAGGACGTGGCGCTGCGCGTGCTGCAGTTGCGCCTGGCGCGCGCCGCGCGCGTCGAGCTGGCGCAGGCCGAACACCTGGTGGTGCTGCGCTACGCCCCCGGCGAGGAATACCGCCCGCACCGCGATTACCTGCCGCCCGATGCGGTGGCGTCCAACCGCCCGCAGGCGGGCAACCGCTGCCGCACGATCTGCACCTACCTCAACCCTGTCGAAGGCGGCGGGCAGACGGTGTTCCCGCACGCCGACATGAGCGTGGAGCCGGCGCCGGGTCGCGCGGTGGTGTTCGACAACCTGTACACCGACGGCCGCCCCGACCCCGACTCCCTGCATGCCGGCATGCCGGTCACCCGCGGCGAGAAATGGCTGGCCACGCTGTGGCTGCGCGAACGCCGCTACCGCGACTACTGAGTCGCCAGCGACACAGGCGGAGGCACCCCGCTGGCGCGGCCTGGCGGCGCCCGCCGCACATACACATGCGTATTGCGCGATTGCATTAGAATGTCGCCCCTGCAGCGGCGGACCCCGCCCGTTGCGCGGCAGAATCCATTCGATTCAACGACTTACCTAACGCTAGTGGCGTACAGCGCAACGCGCGATCACGACGCCGACTTGGAGCACCCGATGATTTTCGAAACCCTTGATACCTTCGGCCACGAGCAAGTGGTGTTCTGCCACAACAAGGACGCCGGCCTGAAGGCCATCATCGCGATCCACAACACGGTGCTCGGCCCCGCGCTGGGCGGTACCCGCATGTGGCCGTACAAGACCGAGGCCGACGCGCTCAACGACGTGCTGCGCCTGTCGCGCGGCATGACGTACAAGAACGCGGTCGCCGGCCTCGACATCGGCGGCGGCAAGGCCGTGATCATCGGCGACCCGGCGACCGACAAGTCCGAGGCGCTGTTCCGCGCATTCGGCCAGTTCGTGCAGTCGCTGGGCGGCCGCTACATCACCGCCGAGGACGTCGGCATCGACGTCAACGACATGGAATACGTCTACCGCGAGACCGAGTACGTGACCGGCGTGCACCAGGTGCATGGCGGCTCGGGCGACCCGTCGCCGTTCACCGCCTACGGCGCGCTGCAGGGCCTGATGGCCACCCTCAACCGGCGCTTTGGCGACGAGGAAGTCGGCAAGTATTCCTACGCCGTGCAGGGCCTGGGCCACGTCGGCATGGAGTACGTCAAGCTGCTGAAGGAACGCGGCGCCAAGATCTTCGTGACCGACATCAACAAGGGCCTGGTCGACAAGGCCGTGTCCGAGTACGGCGCCGAGGCCGTGGGCCTGGACGAGATCTACGACGTGCCGGCCGACGTGTACTCGCCGTGCGCGCTGGGCGGCACCGTGAACGAGCAGACCCTGCCCCGCCTCAAGGCCAAGATCATCTGCGGCGCGGCCAACAACCAGCTGGCCAACAACGCCATCGGCGACGAAGTGCAGAAGCGCGGCATCCTCTATGCGCCCGACTACGCCGTCAACGCCGGCGGCGTGATGAACGTCGCGCTGGAGATCACCGGCTACAACCGCGAGCGCGCGATGCGCATGATGCGGACGATCTACCACAATCTGACGCGCATCTTCGAGATCGCCGAGCGCGACGCGATCCCGACCTACATGGCGGCCGATCGCATGGCCGAAGAGCGTATCCAGTTGATGGGCAAGCTCAAGCTGCCGCTGGGCCGCACCGCCCCGCGTTTCCAGGGTCGCATCCGCGGCGGGCACTGATTCTGGTCTACGCCCAGAATCCCCAAAATTTGCTTCACAAACTTCGGGCCCCGCTATGCGCTTCCAATTCCCCGCCGCTGTCGCGGCGCCCCCTTTACTAAAGGGGGCTGTGGGTTTTTGGCAGCCACGCGCGATTGACAGTTCAACGCACCGAACGAAAACGCCCGGCTCATCCGGGCGTTTTTTTGTCCGGCGCTGTCCACAGCCGATAAACTCAACGCCGGGGCCTACCATTACCGGTTCCCGTCCTCGCTTCTTCAAGGAAAGCCATGCGTCCGTTCCCCCTAGGTGAAGAGATCGACGCCCTGCGCGACGCCGTGCGCCGTTTTGCCGAAGCCGAGATCGCCCCGCGCGCGGAACAGATCGACCACGACAACGCGTTCCCGCAGGACCTGTGGCCGAAACTGGGCGAGATCGGCCTGCTCGGGCTGACCGTGCCGGGCGAATACGGCGGCAGCGAGATGGGCTACCTCGCGCATCTGGTGGCGATGGAGGAGATCTCGCGCGCCTCGGGCTCGGTCGGGTTGTCGTACGGCGCGCATTCCAACCTGTGCGTCAACAACCTGTACGCCAACGGCAACGAGGATCAGCGCCAGCGCTACCTGCCCAAGCTTTGCAGCGGTGAGTGGAAGGGTGCGCTGGCGATGAGCGAGGCCGGCGCCGGCTCCGACGTGGTCGGTTCGATGGCGTGCCGCGCCCAGCTCCGTACAAGCGCGGGGCGCGACGACGTCTGGGTCGCCAACGGCACCAAGATGTGGATCACCAACGGCCCCGAGGCCGACGTGCTGGTGGTCTACATGCGCACCGCCGGCAAGGACGCGGGCAGCAAGTGCATGACCGCGTTCATCGTCGAAAAGGGCATGAAGGGCTTCAGCACCGCGCAGAAACTCGACAAGCTGGGCATGCGCGGCTCCAACACCTGCGAGCTGGTGTTCGAGAACTGCGAGATCCCGGCGGCGAATGTCCTTGGCGAGGTCAACCTCGGCGTCAAGGTGCTGATGTCGGGCCTCAACACCGAGCGGCTGGTGCTGACCGGTGGTCCACTGGGGCTGATGCAGGCCGCGCTCGACCTCGCCCTGCCGTACGTGCGCGAGCGCAGGCAATTCGACCGGGCGATCGGCACGTTCGGGATCATGCAGGCCAAGATCGCCGACATGTACACCGCGATGCAGTCCAGCCGCGCGTTCGGCTACCAGGTCGCCCGCGACTACGACGCCGGCCACCGGTCGCGCGTGGACGCGGCGGCGTGCCTGCTGCATGCCTCCGACGCGGCGGTGCAGGTCACCCTGGAGGCGATCCAGGCGCTTGGCGGCAATGGCTACATCAACGAGTACGCCAGCGGCCGCCTGCTGCGCGATGCAAAACTCTATGCGATCGGCGCCGGCACCAACGAGATCCGCCGCATGCTGATCGGACGGGAGTTGTTCGACGGCAAGTCGTGATGCCGCGGCGACGCCCGGCTAGCTGATTGCGTCCCCGTCAGAACGGCATCGACCAGCGCGCGAAGGCCTGTCCGTAGTCCTGGCCATGCTCGCGGCGCGCGTCGACATCCAGGCTCAGCCGGCCCCAACGCGGCAGCGAACTGCTTACGCCAACGCCAACCACGCCAGCGTCGCGCTTCAGCCCCTGCCCGAGGATCGGCGACCACACATCCAGCGCGGTGAAACGCGCATCGATGTCGGCACCCGACTGCGACAGCGTGCGCTGCCATTCCGCGCGCGCCTGCAGCGCCAGCCGGGCCGCACCCAGCGACCAGTCGCGCCCAACGCGCGCACCGAGCAGGGCCTGGGTCGCCGACAGCGTCGAGCCGCCGGCGCTCAGGCCGAAGCCCGCCGCGCCGGGTTCGTCGAAGGCGCTGCGATCCAGTTGCAACGCCTGCACGCCGACGTAGGGCGTCAACGTGGCGCCGGCGATCGCGAAGCGGCGGCCCGCCTGCAGGCCCAGCGTGGCGTAGCGGTTGGCATGCTCGCTGTCGACCGCGAAGCCCTGCGCGCCCAGCACGATCTCGCGCTGCATCGCCCGATCCATGCGGCCAACCGCGAAGCGGCCCAACAGGTAGTCGCTGCCGTCCTGCCACTGCGCGTAGAACTGCCCTTCGACCTGACGGTTGCGTTCGCGGTCGCCGCGCAACGCGTGCCGGGCGAAACCCTCGGACTGCGCGAACGCCGCGCCCAGCGTCCATCGACTACCGAAGCGGCGGTCCTGGCCCAGTACCCAGCCGTTGGCATCGACGCTGAAATTTGACAGCGCCCGGTGGCCTTCGAGGCCGGCGCCCCACGCGCCGTCGCGAGCGGCCGCGACCGCTGCGTCCTGCAGCCCGTCCAGGCGCGACTCCAGCGCGTGCCGGTTGCCCTCGATCGCCATCAGCGCGAATGCCGCATCGGCGCCGTGCAATTCACCTGACAGGCTCGCCAGCGACTGCTCGGCCGCCACCGCGCTGGCGCTGCGCTGGAATGCCCCGGCCGCGTCGAGGAACGCCGGCGCGGGACCGGCGACGCCGCCGATGGTGCCGCGATCGATCCGCGCGAACGCGTCCTCGATGCGCTGCGCACTGGCGATGGAGGCGGCGCTGAAGCCCATCGACTGCGCGGCGACCGCCACGTCGAGGCGGCGGATATCCAGCCAGGCGCGGGTCGCGTCATAGCCCAGGGTCGCATCGAGGAAGATTCCCGGCCCCTGGCTCAGGGTGGCGAAGCGTCCGCTCAGGCCGCCGGCCGCATTCAGCACGGTTTCATTGGCGGTGCGCGTGTAGCCGGTGGCGATGCCCAGCACCTGCACATCGCCACCGTCGATCAGCGCGCGCCCGGTGACCAGCAGCGGCGCACCGATCTCGAACGCAAACCGCGCGTCGATGGACTGGTGGTAGTCGCCGCCAATGGCGTGGGAGCGAATGCCGCGGCTCGTGACCGTGCCGCGGTTGTCGAGGCTGCCGATGACACCGGAGAACAGCTCGAGGTTGCCCGTGGGGCCGGCAACCGCGTTGCCGGGAACCGAGAAGGCCGCCGACAACGTCCCGCCGAACACGCTGGTGGTGCCGGTGTAGGTGTTCAGCCGGGTCAATTCCAGCCGCCCCGTGCCGTACTTGCTGATGCCGCCGCTGCCGGTGATGTTGTTGGCCCAGGCCGACGTGATGGCGTTGAAATTGGCGCTGACATCGCCCCAGTTCAACTGCGCCGGCCCCAGAACCGCCCGGCCAACGTCGAGCAGGCCGTAGCCGAAGACCGGATCGACGCCCGGCGCGCCCAGGTCCTTCGCCGTGCCCAGCAGCGTCTGCCGCACCAGGTCGTTGTTGAAGTACCCAAACGCCTGCCACACCAGCGCCCCGGCGCCGGCGACCTGCGGCGCGGACAGCGAGGTGCCGCTCCAGTTCCAGTAGGTGGGATTGGTCGGCGAATCATCGGTGCCGGTGACCACGACCTTGCCCGGCGCGACCAGGCAATAATTCATTGCCACGCCGCAGGCATTGGAATAGCTCGCCAGTTGCGTGGGATTGTCGGTATCCAGCGCCGCGACCGCGAGCCAGCCGCGCTCCAGGTCGGCGCCCGGCCGGGTCCCGCCCTGTCCCAACTGGCTGGGCAGCGCCGCCATGCTGGACGGATTGGCGAATGCGGAATTGCCGGTGGCGAACACCACCAATCCGTCGTTGCCGATCACGAACGGCCGGTATTCGTCCGCGATCGGCGCGGTGGCGGTGAGGTTGGTCCAGTACAGACCACCCCACGAGTTGTTCATGATCCGCACGCCGCGGTTGATCAGGTCCTGGTGGATGGACTTCACCCCGATCGCGCCGCTGACCTCATTGCCCTGCCCCGACCCGTCGTCGACCGGCGCCTTGTCGGAAATGATGCGCGCCGAAACGATCAGCGCCCCGGGCGCGATGCCACCGGGCCACGACCCGAACGGCTTGCCGGCGATGATCTGCGAGACCGCGGTGCCGTGGCCGACGACATCGTCGATGGCGAGGTTGTTGGGCGGCGAGTCGATGTAGTTGAGATTGGCGACCACGCGTCCGGCCAGCGCCGGGTGGTTGCGGTTGACCCCACTGTCGATCACGCCGATCCGCACGCCCTGCCCGGTGAACCCGGCGGCGTGCGCCGACGCGGTGTTGGTGAGCTCGATGTGGCGGCTGTAAGCCGGATTCGGCGGCAACACGATCGCCACCGGCGGCGGCGCGGCCGGAGGCGGATCGGGCGGACGGACGTTGGCACTGCCCCCGCCGCCGCCGCCACACGCCGCCAGCGCCAGCAGCGCGGCACTGGCCAGCCCCGAACGCAGTACGCGTCCACGCAAGATCACGACAACATGCATAGGTCCCCACCTGTCGGGCGACGCCGTCTGCGAGTGCAGGGTCGTCCGCGCGCCTTGGCTTGTTTTAATCCAAACCACGCCCGCCGACAATCGCGCCGTGCCCACAACCTGCGGATTCGCTCGCCCGGTTCGTCCTGCCGCCTCTTCCAGGCCTTGCCGGGCGCTGGCTGGGCGCCGCCACCCACGGCGATTTGCGGCACTGCAGCATGGCGTCGCATAATCGACCGGTTCCGGCCGCGCGGCGGCCAGCTGATATGGAGTCCGCCATGAGCGACGTCGTCATCGTCGGTGCCAAGCGCACCGCCATCGGGTCCTTCCTCGGCCAGTTCACCGGCGTCCCCGCGACGGTACTGGGCACGACGGCGATTGCCGGCGCGCTCGCCCACGCCGGGGTCGATGCCGACCAGGTCGACGAAGTGCTGATGGGCTGCGTGCTGCCCGCGGGCCTGGGCCAGGCGCCCGCGCGCCAGGCTGCGCTCGGCGCCGGCCTGCCGGTGTCGACCGGGTGCACCACGATCAACAAGGTCTGCGGTTCGGGCATGAAGGCGATCATGCTGGGCCACGACCTGATCAAGGCCGGTTCGGCCAGCATCGTCGTCGCCGGCGGCATGGAGTCGATGACCAACGCCCCGCACCTGCTCAACGGCTCGCGCACCGGCATCCGCTATGGCAGCGCAGAACTGGTCGACCACATGGCCTTCGATGGCCTTACCAACCCGTATGACGGCAAGGCGATGGGCGTGTTCGGCGACATGGCCTGCGACAAGTACGGCCTCGACCGCGCCGCGCTCGACGCGTTTTCCGAGGAAAGCGTGCGGCGCGCGCAGGCGGCACAGGCCAGCGGCGCCTACAAGGATGAAATCGTCCCGGTCACGGTCAAGGGCCGCAAGGGCGAAGTGGTGGTCGATACCGACGAGGAGCCGGGCAAGATCGACATTGCCAAGATCCCCGGCCTGCGCGCGGCATTCGGCAAGGATGGCGTGCTGACCGCGGCGTCGTCGTCGAAGATTTCCGATGGCGCGGCTGCCACGGTGCTGATGTCGGCCGACGAAGCCGCCAGGCGCGGCCTGAAGCCCCTCGCCCGCATCGTCGCCCACGCCAGCCATGCGCAGGCGCCGGAGTG
>JBBRWW010000107.1:0-9927 GCA_038248955.1 Lysobacterales bacterium | reverse complement strand
GTTGGCGGCGAGCGCGGCAAACCGTACGCGTTCGGCCAGCCATCCCATCGCGCATTGCGCCGGCAGCGACAACGCATGCAGCGCCACGCCCTCGGCAAAGCCGCGCGCCTGCAGGTCCAGCAGCCGCTCGCCGGCGGCATTTGCCGCATCCAATACCGAAGCCGGCGATTTGAGCACCGTGGCCAGGTAGGGTCGCAGCGGCTGGTCGAGCAGGATCGCCCGCGACGCCGGCACATGCGCGAGCAGCGGCGCGAGCAGTCCGTTGCAACTGCTGGTGGCCTTGACCAGCGTGCGCGTTCCGGGCGACACGGGCTGCGACCAGCGCCGCCACAACGCCCGCAGGAGCTGATCGGCCTGCGGCGGGGCCAGTCGCGACTGCACCTGGTGCAGCCAGGGCCACGCATCGGCCAGGGTGCGCAGCGGCAGGGGTTCGCGCAGGCCCTGCACGCCGCTCCATCCATCAAGCAGGCGGCTGAGCAGGGTCGAGCCGCAGTGGCCGATGTGGAAAATCGCGTCGGCGACGGGACCTCCGGCCGGGCCGGCGGGAGCCAGCGACTCCCACGGCATCCAGCCCCCAGCCGCATCGACGGGCAGCGCGCGCTCGTCGAGGAAGGCCGCGTCGCGTCGCTGTGCCGCGGTCAGCCGCAGCCACAGCACCCGTGCGCCGACGAGGTCGAGCTTGAACGGCAGGAACTCGGGATCGGCCACGGGCGATTCGGGCAGGCGGGGACTTTCAGCGTCGGTCATCATCGGCGGCGAGTGTAGGGGAGTGCGTCAGGTGCCGCGCGGCTTGGCGCGGTGCGTCGCCACCGCCGTCCATGGGTCGTCGGGCCAGGGATGCCTGGGGTAGCGACCCTTCATCTCCTTTCTGACGTCCGGATAGGTGCGCTGCCAGAAGCCCTGCAGATCCTGCGTCACCTGCAGTGGCCGCCCGCCCGGCGACAGCAGGTGCAGGGTCAGCGGAATGCGGCCGCCGGCGATGCGCGGGGTGTCGGCGAGTCCGAACAACTCCTGCAGCTTCACTGCCAGTATCGGTGCGACCGGTGCATCAGCCTCGTCGTCGAACGCGTAGTCGATGCGTCGCTCCATGCCCGACGGCACCGCGATGCGGGTCGGTGCGAGCGCGTCGATCTGCTGGCGCCGCGGCCAGTCGAGTGTCGCCATCAGCGCGTTGCCCAGCGCTCCCTCGTCGAGCGCGGCCAGCCGCGTCTTGCCGGTGAGCGCGGGTTTGAGCCACTCGTCCAGCGTCGCCAGCAGCGCACGGTCAGACAGATCGGGCAGCGCGGCGGCGAGCTCCGGCAGCCAGGCGCGCAGGCAGCGCACGCGGGCGCGCCATTGCGACAGCGACTCGCTCCACGGCAGTGCCGCCAGGCCCAGCTGGCGCACCGCGTCGACCAGCGCCTCGGCGCAGCGCGCGGGATCGGGCCGGGAAAGCGGTCGGGACTCCAGAACGATGCGGTCGAAGCGGCGTTCGCGCACCGCCGCGACCGCGCGCGCATCGGCGTCCCATACGACGCGGTCCTCGTCGCTGAAACGTTGCGGGAACTCCCGCTGCAATCGCGCCTCGTCCAGCGGCGCCGCACGCAGCACGATCGAGTCGCTGCGGTCGCCGCGCGCGTTGCGCGGCGGTTGCAGCTCATTGACCACCAGCCACGGTTCGCCGTACAGCGCGCTGTCGTCGAACAACTGGGCGCTGCGGCCGTTGGCGAGCTGGTAGCGGCGCGGGTCGGCGGGATGCTGGCGCGCGATGCGGTCGGGGAACGCGTGCAGCAGCACGTCGCCGAGCGCGTGCGCGGGCAGGTCGGCCGGCGGCGCGGTATCGAGCTGCAGCCGGCGGCGCCATTGCACGGCGGCCTGGTCGATCACGGCCAGCGCCGGTCGCGAGGCGTCGGCAGCGACGCGCCCGCGACGGAAACCCGCCAATGCGTACCAGCGCTGGGCCAGCGCGTCCGAACGCGAGCGCAGCGGATCGCGCGCCTCGACCAGCGCCGCGAGGTCACACGCCAGCGCGCGTTCAGTCCGGTCGCGCGGCGCGAGCAGCATCGCCGCCAGCCGCGGATGCGTGCCGAGCGCGAGCATCCGGCGGCCTAGGGCGGTGATCGCGGCGACGGCCGGCTCCGCGGTCGCATCGAGGGCGCCGAGCCGCTGCAGCAGTTCGCGCGCGGCGGCGAGTGCGCCCGCTGGCGGCGCATCGACGAAACGCAGGTTGGCATCGCCCCACGCGGCCAGTTCGAGCGCCAGCCCGGCCAGTTCGACCTGGGCGATCTCGGGCCGGCGTTGCGGTTCCAGCCGCTGCGACTGCGGCCACAGCCGGTACGCCCAGCCCTCGGCGACGCGGCCGGCACGACCGGCACGCTGGTCGGCGGACGCCTGCGCGATCGCGACCACGTCCAGCCGCGAGAAGCCGCTGTTGGGGTCGTAGCGCGGCTCGCGCGCGAGGCCGGCGTCGACCACCACCCGCACCCCGGGCAGCGTCACGCTGGATTCGGCGACGTTGGTCGCCAGCACCACGCGGCGCCGGCCGGCGTGGCCCTGCGCGTCGGGCGGCGCGGGCTGCAGCACGCGCGATTGCTGTTCGACCGGCAGCGCCCCATGCAGGATCAGGATGTCGGCCTCGCGCGCGGCAGCACTGGCCGCCAGCGCACGCTCGACCCGCGCGATCTCGCGCTGGCCGGGCAGGAACACCAGCACGTCGCCGGGATGCCGGGCGAGTGCGTGCTCGACCGCGCGCCGGGCCTGCGCCTCGATCGCCTCCTCGCGACGCGCGGGGAAATGCGCCAGCGTCACCGGGAAGCTGCGGCCGGCGCTGCTGAGCCGCGGGGCATCGAGGAACTGCGCCAACCGCTCGCCATCGAGCGTCGCCGACATCACCACCAGGCGCAGGTCCGCGCGCAGTGCCCCCTGCACGTCCAGCGCCAGCGCGAGGCCGAGGTCGGCGGCGAGGTGGCGCTCGTGGAACTCGTCGAACACGATCGCGCCCACGCCGTCCAGGGTGGGGTCGTCCTGGACCAGGCGCGTCAGGATCCCCTCGGTGACCACCTCGATGCGTGTCGCCGCCGAAACCTGGTTGTCGAAGCGGATGCGGTAGCCGACGGTCTCGCCCACGCGCTCGCCACGTTGCGCCGCCATGAACCCGGCGGCGGCGCGGGCGGCGACGCGGCGCGGCTCCAGCATCAGGATCCGGCGACCGCCAAGCCACGGCGCGTCGAGCAGCGCCGGCGGCACCTGGGTGGTCTTGCCGGCGCCGGGTGGCGCCTCCAGCACCAGCCGCGGATGCGTGGCGAGGCTGGCAAGGATGCCAGGCAGCAGCGCGTCGATGGGAAAGGTCGGGCGGTTCACCACGGCTAGGATACGGCCCCGCCGCCGCCGTCCACGTGGCGTCGCCCGCCACGTGGGCGCGGGCGCGTGGCTCGATCGCGCCTGTCGGCCAACGTGTTCGCGATCGCTCCGGACGGACGCGCGGAGGATTGCTGCGGGCTCAGTGCCGCGCGCTAGACTGCGCGCCTTCGCATACGGGCGGCGGTTGCATGCAACTTTTCGACATCGGCGCCAACCTCACCCACGACGCCTTCGACGTCGACCGCGATGCGGTACTGCAGCGCGGACGCGAGGCCGGCGTGGCGCAGATGGTCGTCACCGGCGCCAGCCGCGAGCATTCGCCCAAGGCGCTGAAGCTGGCGCTGAAGTACCCGGGCGAGCTGTTCGCGACCGCCGGCGTGCACCCGCACCACGCCGCCGAATATACCGCCGAATGCGATGCCGAGCTGCGCGCATTGCATTCCCATCCGGAAGTGGTGGCGGTGGGCGAATGCGGCCTCGACTATTTCCGCGACCTCGCGCCGCGGCCCGCGCAGCGACGGGCGTTCGAGCAGCAGCTGCAGATCGCCGTCGACAGCGGCCGCATGCCGTCCGAGCGCAAGCCGCTGTTCCTGCACCAGCGCGACGCGCATGCCGACTTCATGTCGATGATGCGCAACTTCGACGGCCGCCTCGGCGCGGCGGTGGTGCACTGCTTCACGGGCACGCGCGCCGAATTGTTCGACTACCTCGACCAGGACTGGCACATCGGCATCACCGGCTGGCTGTGCGACGAGCGCCGCGGCCAGCACCTGCGCGAGCTGGTCGCGCACATCCCGGCGCACCGGCTGATGATCGAGACCGACGCCCCCTACCTGCTGCCGCGGTCGGTCAAGCCGGCGCCCTCGCACCGCCGCAACGAACCCATGTACCTTGCCCACATCGTCGCCGAGCTCGCCCGCGACCGCGGTGAGGACGTCGCCCTCACCGCCGCCAACAGCACCGCGACCGCGCGTGCCTTCTTCCGACTGCCCGCTCCGGAGCCCGCCGCATGACCACCACGCCGACCGCCCATCGCGACGCCGCCGCGTTCCCGCTCGCACTCGGTGGCTGCCTGCTGGGGCTGTCAGTGGTGACCGCGGTCGTGGTCGCAGTGGTGACGCCGGCGGCGGCGATCACCTCGCTGGAGACCCTGGGCCAGTGGCTGGGCTGGTTCTGCGGGGTCGGGCTGCTGGTTGCGATCAATGTGGCGCTGGCGGCCAGCATGGTCGCGCGACGTGGCACGCCGAGGCACTTTGCGATCGCGCTGTTGGCGGCGACGCTGGTGTTCTATCTCGCCTCGTTCGGGCTGTCGTTGGCGCGCGGCTGGGCGGCCAAAGCCTGGGTCGCGCAGCAGCCCGGCGCGGCGAGGGCGGTCCTGGCGTGGTTGCCGTTCGCCTCACTGCTGCAGATGCTGCTCGTTGCAGCGCTCGGCCTGGCGCTGGCGTGGAAGCTGGGCGGCCGTGGAACGCTGCCGGTGGCATGGTCGTCGCGGGCGCGGCGCGGGCTCGGTGCGGCGGTGGGTTTCGGCGCGTGCATCGGGCTGCTGCCGCTGCAGGGACGGCTGATGGCCATGCTCGACCTGGTATCCCTGCCGACCCTGCAGCAGGGGTTGCCGTTCCTCGCGGTCACGCTCGGTGTCGCCCATGCGTTGCTGTGGGCGCTGTGGCCGGTGCGCGCTGGCAGTGGCGCCTGGCCGGCGTTCGTATCGGCGGCGCTGGTCGGGCCGCTGCTGGTGGCCTTCGCCTGGCTGTCGCAATTCATCCTGGGCCGGATTGAACAACCCCACCTTGTCAGTGCCGTCGCCAGCGCCCTGCTGCTGGCGTGTCCGCTGGTGGCCTGGGCGGCATGCCGCGCGGCACACGCGACCAGCTGGCGTCGACGTCGCCGCGCGGCGACGTGATCAACTGCGCAGGCCGACCCCGCGCCTGAGCAACCACAGCGCCAACGCCGCCAGCGCGACCGCGAAGCCGAGCATCAACGCGTAGGCCACCAGCAGCGGCACGTCGCTGCTGCCGAGCAGGCCGTAGCGGAACGCATTGACCATGTAGAACACCGGGTTGGCGTGGGTCGCCGCCTCGGCCCACGGCGGCAGCAGCTTGACCGAATAGAACACGCCGCCCAGGTAAGTCAGCGGGGTCAGGATGAACGTCGGGACGATCGCGATGTCGTCGAACTTCTTCGCGTAGACGGCATTGACGAAGCCCGCCAGTGCGAAGATCGTCGCGCCCAGCAGCACCGTGGACAGAGTGACCAGCGGGTGCGGGATGCGGACCTTGGTGAACAGCATCGCAATCAGCAGCACGATCGCGCCGACCACCAGCCCGCGCAAAACCGCGCCGGCGACGTAGCCGGCCAGGATCACCCAGTTTGGCATCGGGCTGACCAGCAGCTCCTCCACATGGCGGCCGAATTTGGCACCGTAGAACGAGGAGGAGATGTTGGCGTAACTGTTCTGGATCACGCTCATCATCACCAGCCCGGGGACGATGAACTCCATGTACGTGTAGCCGCCCATGTCGCCGATCCGCGAGCCGATCAGGCCGCCGAAGATCAGGAAGTACAGGGTCATCGTGATCGCCGGCGGCACCAGCGTCTGGCCCCAGATGCGCACGATGCGGTTCACCTCGCGGCGCACGATGGTGCCCAGCGCGACCAGGTTGCGCTGGGCGTCGGTCTTGGGGGGTGCGATGGCGTCGCTCATGCGGCCTGCTCCGGTTGCGCAGCGACGTCGTTGCCGAGCGGCCCCTGGGTGGTATCGGAATCCGCGCCGGTGAGCCGCACGAACAGCTCCTCGAGCCGGTTGGACTTGGTGCGCATCGAGCGCACGCAGATGCCGGCCTCGCCGAGCACCGCGAACACGCGGTTGAGGTCCATCGCGCGCGGCATTTCGATGTCCAGTGTGTGGTCGTCGGTGGCGACCACCGTGGTGCCCTCGATCGCCGGCAGCGTGGCCGGCAGCTGGCCGTCGATGTCGAGCAGG
The DNA here is from genome assembly GCA_038248955.1 of Lysobacterales bacterium. Classification (GTDB taxonomy): domain Bacteria; phylum Pseudomonadota; class Gammaproteobacteria; order Xanthomonadales; family Xanthomonadaceae; genus Lysobacter_K. The sequence goes on along the minus strand of JBBRWW010000107.1, from coordinate 3,608 downwards.
AAGCTCTCGAAGTCGAGCTTGGCCAGCAGCGCCTTCATCGGTCCCTGTTCGACGATCCGCCCGTGGTCGATGATCGCCAGGTTGCGGCAGAGGCTTTCGGCCTCCTCCAGGTAGTGCGTGGTGAGGATGATCGTGGTGCCCGACGCGTTGATGTCCTTCAGGGTCTTCCACATGCTGCGGCGGATCTCGATGTCGACGCCGGCGGAGGGCTCGTCGAGGATCAGCAGCCGGGGCCGCGTCATCATCGCCCGGGCAATCATCAGCCGGCGCTTCATGCCACCGGACAGCGTGCGGCTCATCATCTGCGCCTTGCCCCACAGCTGCGCGCGCTTGAGTTCCTCCTCGGCGCGCACCGTCGCCTCGGCGTGCGGCACGCCGTAGAACCCGGCGTAGTTCACCAGGATCTCCAGCGGCTTCTCGAACATGTTGAAGTTCAGTTCCTGCGGCACCAGCCCGATCAGCCGCATCGCGGCGCTGCGGTCGGCGACCAGGTCGGTACCGAAAATACGCACCGAGCCGGCACTGAGGTTCACCAGCGAACTGACGATGCCGATCAGGGTCGACTTGCCCGCCCCGTTGGGACCGAGCAGGGCGAAGAAATCGCCGGGCATGACGTCGAGCGAGACGCCCTTGAGCGCCTCGACGCGGTTGTCGTAGGTCTTGCGCAGCTCGTGCACGGACAGCGCCGGCACGCGACGCGCCGACGGCGACGCTGCGGCCGGGGCCGCGTGGTTCTGGGTCATTGCTAAAGGGCCTGCGCCGCAGGCGGGGCGGCGATGCCGGTAGTATAGGCGGCCCCGTGGCGGCACTCCGGCCACAGTCTGTTGCATCCCTGTCGGTGTCTCCGTGGCCATCCAGCATTTCCCCCTGAAGCTCGTCTCCCGCCGCATGCTGGCCCCCGCGGTCGGCCACTACGTGTTCGTTCGCGACGATGGCCAGCCGCTGGACTTCATCCCCGGACAGTTCATCCATGTGCATTTCCAGTACGCCGATGGCACCGCGACCAAGCGCAGCTATTCGCTGGCGACGATCCACCAGCACGCGCTCGCTCCGGGCGAGGCGGTCGAGATCGCGGTGAGCTTCGTGCCCGGCGGTGCCGCCACCGCGCTGTTCGAGGGCCTGCACGAGGGCGGCACGATCGACGCCAGCGGCCCATTCGGGCGCTTCTGCCTGACCGCCGCCGACGCCAACGGGCGCTACCTGCTGGTCGGCACCGGCACCGGCGTGACCCCGTACCGCGCGATGCTGCCGCAGCTCGAGGCGATGATCCGCGAGCGCGACGTCCGCGTGGTGCTGCTGTTCGGCGCGCGCACCCCCGCCGAACTGCTCTACGGCGACGATTTCCGCGCATTCGCCGACCGCCACCCGGACAACTTCCGCTTCGTGCCGTGCTTCTCGCGCGAACTGCCGGCCCCGGATTCGGAGCACGCCCACGCCGACGTCCGCCACGGCTACGTGCAGCAGTTCCTGGCGGAATTTTCTCCGGAGGCGAACAACGACATCGCCTACCTTTGCGGCAATCCGAACATGGTCGATGCGTGCTTCGAGGCACTCAAGGACGCCGGGCTGGCGATACCGCAGATCCGCCGCGAGAAGTACGTCAGCAGCAAGTAGGCGTCGCTCGACGAGTGTTGCCGCCGCACGTGCGGCGGCACCTCGGCCGCCCGGCCGATAAACCACTGCCGCCAGGCGCCGCGATGGCAACGACCAGACCCACGGCGCGCGGCGCGACCACGGCTTCTGTCACGTTCTTGCCCATGCCCGCGTCTGTCATCCTGAAGCAATACCGCTCTTGGACCATAGGGAACCCATGCTAACCAAACGACTGGCGCCCGCCGCGCTGCTGACTGCCGTGCTGCTGGCGGGGTGCAACGCCCCGCCGACGGCCACGGGCCGTGCCACGAACGACTCCGCCGCGACCCGCCATTTCGGCAAGATCGCATTCGAGCCTTGCTCGCTGCCGGGCGCCACCGGCGGCCAGAGCACCCAGGCACTGTGCGCGACCGTGCAGGTGCCCGAAAATCCCGCCGTGCCGGACGGCCGCAGGATCGGCCTGAATATCGCCTGGCTGGCGGTCGCCAAGGGCAACGGCACGGCCGACCCGGTGTTCTTCCTGGCGGGCGGTCCCGGCCAGGCCGCGACCGAGTACGCCGCCACCGTCGACGCCGCGCTGCGTGAAGTACGCAAGCAACGCGACGTGATCCTGATCGACCAGCGCGGCACCGGCAAATCCAATCCGCTGACGTGCGTCGGTGCCGACGGCAAGGAGCCGCCGGCCGACGATCTTGACGCCGCCGATCCGCAGGCGCTGGCCACCTACGCGGGGCGTTGCGCGCAATCGCTGGCGGACCGGGCCGATCCTCGCTTCTACACCACCACCGAGGCGGTGCAGGACCTGGAGACGGTGCGCGCCGCGCTCGAGGTGGGCAGCATCAACCTGATCGGCGTGTCGTATGGCACCCGGGTCGCTCAGCAGTACGCCGCCCGCTACCCGACCCACACCCGCGCGATCGTGCTCGATGGCGTGGTGCCGAACGATCTCGTGGTCGGCGGCGAGTTCGCCCACACATTCGAGAACGCGCTCGCGCTGCAGACCGCGCAGTGCGCGAAGTTGCCCGCCTGCAGGCAGCGCTATCCCACCGACCTGCGCGCGCAGCTGCGCCGCGTGATGGCGAAATTGAACGCCGCGCCGGTCGACGTCGAGTACCGCGATCCGGGTACCTCCCTCACCAAACGCGACACCCTGACGGCCGACACCGTCACGCAGCTGGCCTTCCTGTTCTCGTACGCACCGCAATCGGCGGCGCTGCTGCCACTGGTGATCGACGAGGCCGACCAGGGCCGTTACGGGCCGCTGATGTCGCTCGCGCAGCTCATATCGCAGTCGGTCGGCGGCCAGATGAGCCGCGGCATGCAGTGGTCGGTGGTCTGCGCCGAGGATGCCGATCGCAGCAGCGACGATGCCAGCGCCGCCGACACCGTGCTCGGCTCGCAGGTCGCGCGGATGTTCTTCGCCGCCTGCCCCGGCTGGCCGACCGGCAAGCGACCGGCCGATTTCAACGCACCGCTGAAGTCCGCGGTGCCGGCCCTGCTGCTTTCCGGCGAGCTCGACCCGGTCACCCCGCCCCGCTACGGCGCGGCGGTGCTGGCGGGATTGTCCAATGGCCGCCACCAGGTGCTGCGCGGCCAAGGCCACAACGTCAGCGGCACCGGCTGCATGCCCAAGCTGCTCGGCCAGTTCTTCGAGACCGCCGATGCCAAGGCGCTCGACCTGAAGTGTCTCGACACGCTGACCTACGTGCCGCCGTTCACCAGCTTCAACGGCTGGGAGCCGTGATGCGCGGCGCCGGCGTCGGCAAGCCAGCCTTCGCACCCGCACCCTCACGCAATCCAGCACGCACGCCGGCCGACATCGCGCCGCGGGCCCTGGCATGGAGCCACGCATGATCACCGCACACTCGCTGCACAAGACCTTCAAGACCAAGTCCGGCCCGGTCAAGGCCGTCGACGGGGTCGATTTCGAAGCCCGCGACGGCCAGATCACCGGCCTGCTCGGACCCAACGGCGCCGGCAAGACCACCACCTTGCGCATGCTGTACACCCTGATG
>JBBRWW010000106.1:0-9933 GCA_038248955.1 Lysobacterales bacterium | reverse complement strand
GCCGCAGGCCTTCTTGATGCGCGACTCATCCGGCTGGCCGAGGTCGATCCACAGCTCGATCTCGCCGGTGTAGTCGCGGTGCCACAGGTCGGGCTCGTCCTCGTTGCTGAGGCCACGGCCGAACTCGAGCCGGTCCTGCGCGTACAGCGCGAACGCGAGCAGCCGCACCATCAGGCGTTCGTCAGTCTCCGACGGATGCTGGGCGAGGGTGAGGTTGTGCTCGGCGTAGTAGTGTCGGTCCATGTCGCTGACCTGCAATTCCACTTTGTAGACGGTCGCCTTGGGCGCCATGGCGGATGCCTGCCGGGGATCCCGGAGAAAAGAGCTGGCCATTCTATAGGCCGTGGCGGCGGCTCGAGGGCGCCCGTCGCGGCTGGGTGCGGGACGCTTGGACGGATGCCGGGGCCGTGCCCCCGTGCGCAGGCGCAGCGGCTGCACCGGGTTCGCGCCGCGGAACCCGGTGCGAGCCAATGGCTGCGAGGCGGAGAGGCCCGCCAACACTGGCGATCATCGGCGTCGCGGAATGGCCGCTTGATGGTGTCGCCTGTGGCGCAAAACATCTTTGGTATCAATGGGTTATACTTACCTGCTTCGTCGAAGGAGCTCCACGCCCGCCCGTGCTCCGCCTCGTGCTTCCGATTACCGCGCTGCTGGTCAGCGTGGCCCTGCTGCTGGCAGGGAGTGGTCTGCTGAGCACCCTGCTCGCGGTGCGCGGCAAGCTGGAAGGCTATGGCGACCAGACCCTGGGTCTGATCATGTCGGGGTATTTCGTCGGGTTCTTCCTCGGCACCTTCGCCGCGCCGCCACTGATCCGGCGGGTGGGCCATATCCGCGCATTCGCGTTCTTTGCCGCGCTCGCCGCGACCACCGTGCTCGGCTATCCCATTTGGCTCAGCCCGGTCGGCTGGGTGCTGTTGCGGGTGGTCACCGGCATCGCGCTGGTGGGACTGGTGACGGTGATCGAGAGTTGGCTCAACTCGCAGTCGGCGCCGGAACATCGCAGCCGCGTGTTTGCGATCTACATGGTGGTGAGCCTGCTCGCGCTCGCGTTCGGCCAGTTGCTGCTGGACCTGCAGCCGCCGGGCAGCTTCGTGCTGTTCTCGGCAGTGGCGATCCTGATCTCGCTGGCCGCCTTGCCGGTCACCGTCACGCGGCTGCCGCAGCCGGTGCTGACGGTCGCGCCCAAGTCCGATATCGGGCAGATCTGCCGGACCGCGCCCAGCGCCGCGGCCGGCGCGGTTCTGTCCGGGCTGGCGATGGGCGCATTCTGGGGCATGGGGCCGGTATTCGCCTCCCAGCAGGGGCTGGACCGGGCCGGTGTCGGGATGTTCATGGCATCCACCATCTGCGGCGGCGCCGTCCTGCAGTTGCCGATTGGCCGGCTGTCGGACCGTGGCGACCGCCGCACCACGCTGGCGCTCGTGAGCGCGTTGGCCGCGTCGATCGCGCTGGTGGTGATGCTGGTGGCGCCGATCTCGACCACGGCGCTGTACGCGATGTTCTTCGTCTTCGGCGGCATGGCATTCGCGTTGTACCCGCTGTGCGTGGCGCACCTGCTCGACCGGTTGCCCGCGGAATCGCTGCTCGCCGGCGTCAGCGCGCTGCTGCTGCTGCACGGCATCGGCGCGGCGGTGGGTCCGGCCGCAGCCGGTGTCGCGATGGGGCGTTACGGCCCGATCGCGCTGCCCGGTTTCTTCGTCGTCACCGCCGGACTGCTGGCGCTCGTTGCCGGCGGCCGCCGCCTGCTGCGGGCGCGCCGGCTGCTCCGGCCTGCGCGCTTCCATCCGATGCTGCGCACCACCCCGACCGCACTGGAATTGCTACCGGAGATTCCGGATCCATCACTGAACAAAGGCACGCCATGGCACCCATGACCACTCCACAACCGAACGTCGCCAACGCCAGGAGCGCAGCGCCGCCGCTGCCGATGCTGCTGGCCACCGACCTCGACGGAACCTTCCTGGCGGGCACGCCGGCCAAGCGCACCCGGCTGTACCGGATGGTCGAATCGCATCCCGAGATCAACCTGGCCTGGGTGACCGGCCGCGGACTGGAGGCGGTGCTGCCGCTGTTGTCGGACCCGGCGCTGCCGCGTCCGGACTTCGTGATCTGCGATGTCGGCGCGACGGTGTTGCGGACGTCCAACATGCAGCCGGTCCAGCCGCTGCAGGCGGAAATCGAATCGCGCTGGCCCGGCGAGCACACGGTGACCCAGGCGATGGCGCGATTCGAGGGCCTGGTCCGCCAGGACGTGCCGCAGCAGCGCCGCTGTTCTTACTATTGCGATCCGACGCTGCTGGCGACGCTGCGCGCCGACATCGAGATCCAGGCCGCGCTGCTGGACTGCGAGGTGCTGTACTCCGCCGGCCGCTACCTCGACATCCTGCCGCGCGGCACCGACAAGGGCCGTACCTTGACCGCCTTGATCGCGCACCTGGACATCGCGTCGCCGCGCGTGCTGGTGGCCGGGGACACGCTCAACGACCTGTCGATGTACGGCACCGGCTTCATGGGCGTTTGCGTCGGCGACTCGGAGCAGGCGCTGCTTGATGCGACGTCCGCGCTGGACAATGTGCTGCATGCGGCCAAGCCCGGCTGCGGCGGCATCCTGGAGGCGATCAGCCATTTCGGCCTGCTGGACGCCACCCAGGTCAGCCGCCATGCGCCGGCGGTCAGCGAGACGGGCAATGCCGAACTGGTGATGGTCTACCACCGCCCTCCCTACGAAGAGGCGGTCGTGGAAGGCAAGACCGTGCGCCGACCCCACAGTTCGCCCAACGGCATCATCCCCAGCCTGCTGAGCTTCTTCGCTGACGGTCACCCCGGCTCGTGGGTGGCGTGGGGCGTGGACGACCGCAAGACGCCGTTCGAGACCCACGTCGAGGTCGACGCGCAACGCTATCCGCACCTCACCGGCGCGCGCGTGCCGTTGAGCAAGGCCGAGGTCGATGTGTTCTACAAGCGCTTCTCCAAGGAGGCGTTCTGGCCGGTGATCAATACCTTCTGGGAGCGGGCGCGCTTCAACGAGGACGACTGGCAGGTGTTCAAGCACGTGAACCGGCGCTTCGCCGAGGCCACCGCCGCCGAGGCTGCGCCCGGGGCGACGGTGTGGCTGCATGACTACAACCTGTGGATGGTGCCGTCGACGCTGCGCGAGTTGCGCCCGGACCTGAAGATCGCGTTCTTCCACCACACCCACTTCCCCGCCGGCGACATCTTCAACATCATCCCGTGGCGCCGCGAGATCCTCGCCAGCCTGCTGGCCTGCGACTACATCGGCTTCCAGATCCCGCGCCATGCCGAGAACTTCGTCGACACCGTGCGCAGCTCGATCCCGATCGAGGTGACGTCGCGGGTAGCGTGCGCGCCGCGCTTCCTGACCTACGGCTGCGCGGTCGGCGTGGAGACCATGGCCACCGAACTGCAGGTCGGCGACCGCCGCGTGCGGCTGGGCGCTCATCCGATCGGCACCGACGTGGCGCGCATCCGCGACGTGATCGCATTGCCCAAGGTGCGCGCCGACGTCGACAAGATCCGCAACGAGATCGGCGACCGCAAGCTGGTGCTGTCGATCGAGCGGCTGGATTACAGCAAGGGCATCCTCGAAAAGCTGCAGGCCTTCGAACGCCTGTTCGAGACCGAGCCGGACATGCTCGGCAAGGTCACCCTGGTCATGGTGTGCGCGCCTGCGGCCAAGGAGATGACGGTCTTCCGCGCGCTGCAGACCCAGATCGAGCAGGCGGTCGGGCGCATCAACGGCCGCTATTCGTCGCTGGACTGGACGCCGGTGCGCTTCTTCGCCCGGCCGCTGCCGTTCGAGGACGTGGTCGCGCACTACGCCGCCGCCGACGTGATGTGGATCACGCCGCTGCGCGATGGCCTGAACCTGGTCGCCAAGGAGTTCGTCGCCGCGCACGGCGTGACCGGCAGCGCCGGGGTGCTGGTGCTGTCGGAATTCGCCGGCGCCGCGGCCGAGTTGAAGGGCGCGCTGCTGACCAATCCCCACGATCCGGTCGATCTCGTCGCCACGCTGGTGCAGGCGCTGACCATGACCGACAGCGAGCGCGAAGGCCGCCAGCGCAACCTGTTCGAGATCGTTTCCCACTACGACCTGGCGCGCTGGGGGAAGGACTTCCTGGCCGCGGTGGCGGAATCGGGCAAGGCCGGAGGCGCGGCATAACGGCAAGCGGCCGGTCCATCCAGAGGCTGCGCGGCGGCGACGCACATTCACCGGTACGGGCACGGCGCCTCGCTTGTGGCCTCGCCAGGCCTGAAAGCGGGCGTGCTGGCTGTGCTCCCTCTCCCGTTCACGGGAGAGGCCGGGGTGAGGGCGCGTGGGCCAGCCAATCAAACCGCCGCCGCCAGCGGTGGGCCGGACGCTAAGCTGGCGCGATGACGCGATCCGACACGCCCTCCGCCGACGCGCCGCGTGACCTGGAGCGCGACCCGTCCAGCCGGCTGCAGTTGCCGCCCGGCCCGTGGGCAACGGTGCTCGATTGCCTGTGCGCGCGCTTCCCGGCGATTGCGCGCGAGGTCTGGATCGCGCGTTTCGCGCGCGGGCTGGTGCTGGATGCGGCGGGCGCTGCGCTCGCGGTCGATGTGCCGTACCGGTGCGGCGCGGAAGTGGGCTATTTCCGCGAGGTTGTCGACGAGCCGGCGATTCCGTTCGAGGAAACCATCCTGCATGCCGATGTCGACCTCGTGGTCGCCGACAAGCCGCACTTCCTGCCGGTGATGCCGGCCGGGCGCTTCGTGCGCGAGACCCTGCTGGCGCGGCTGGTGCGGCGGCTGGGCAATCCGGACCTGGTGCCGCTGCACCGGATCGACCGCGATACCGCCGGGCTGGTGCTGTTTTCGGCCAATCCGGCGACGCGCGCGGCGTATCAGGACCTGTTCCGGCTGCGGCGCATCGACAAGGGCTACGAGGCCATGGCACCGGCGTTGCTGGCGCTCGAGCGCGAGTCAGTGCTGGTGCGGCGCAGCCGGCTGGTGCGCGGCGAACCGTTCTTCCGGATGCGCGAGGCGGCGGCCGACGAGGCGGGCGCGGCGAACAGCGAGACCCGGGTCGAGGTGCTCGAGCGCGGCGAGGCGGGCTGGCGGTATGCATTGACGCCGGTGACCGGCCGCAAGCACCAGCTGCGGGTGCACATGGCGGCGCTCGGCGCGCCAATCCTCGACGATCCCCTGTACCCGGTGTTGCGGGAGCGCGCCGACGACGACTATTCGCGGCCGCTGCAGTTGCTGGCGAAGTCGCTTGCCTTCGTCGATCCGTTGAGCGGGCGGGCGCGGCGATTTGACAGCGGTCGGCGATTGCAGGCGTGCTCGCCCAAGTGATCGATCCATCGTCGCAACGTGCGGGCGTGGGATGCGGCATCTGCAGGAACGTAACGACGGGCGCGAGGCCTTTCGGCGCGTTCGCCGTGGAGTGCGAAGGAGTCGCGCCCCCTCGGCGTTCACGGGCAGGGATCCGCTTGCCTGGTCGCTCTGGCGCAGCGGCGAAGCCAACAACGACTGCGCGGAGACCGCCGGGCTTGCCGCAAAAGCACGAAAGCCCCGGCGCGGACGCCGGGGCTTTCATGGGTCGAGCCGACGATCCGGCACCAATCAGCGCGGCTTGAACGGCTTGCTGAAACCGCCTGGCTTGCGCGGGCCGGCGCCGTGCGACGGTGGCTTGCCGGCGAACGGCGGACGCGGGCCGCGCGGCGGTCGGCTGTCGCCGTCGGCGTGGTGGCCGTGCGGGCGCTGGCCGCCGCGACCGCCTTCGCTGTCACCGGCCTCGGCGTGGCGGATGCGCAGCGGCTGGCCGGCGACGTACACCTTCTTGAGGTGCTCCATCAGTTCCGCTGGCATGCCCTCCGGCAGGTCGACCAGGGTGTAGTCCTCGCGGATATCGATGCGGCCGATGTAGCGGCTTTCCAGGTCGGCCTCGTTGGCGATCGCGCCGACGATGTTGCCCGGCTGCACGCCGTGCGTATGCCCGACCTCGACGCGGAACGTCTGCATGCCGACGTCCGCGCTGCGCTCGCGCTCGCGAGTCGGCCGGGGCGTCGGTGCCGGCGCGTCGTCGTCGAAGAACGACTCGCCGATGTTGTTGTCGCGGGCCGGTGGCCGCGGGGTGAACACTGGAGGAGTGAACTGGCGATCGGCATGGCGCGGCGCCGGCGGCGCGTTGCGCTCATCGAAGCTGCGCGGCGCTTCGCGCGGCGGCCTGGTCTGGTGCTCGGCGGGGCGATGCTCGCGCTGGGCATGGTCGCGTTCGACGAACTTGCGCGTCGCCGCGCCGCGGTGTTCGCGCGGGCCGGCGTCGCGCGGGCTGTCGCTGAACGCGGCGCGTGGCGGCGCGACCATCAGCAACGGGTTCTTGCCCTGGACCAGCTTCGCCAGCGCCGCCGCGATCTCGATCGCCGGGACGTTCTTCTCGCGTTCGAAGCGCTCGATCATCTCGCGGAACACCCCCAGGTCGCTGTCTTCCAGCGCGCTGCTGATGCGGTCGAGGAAACGGGTGACGCGCTGGTCGTTAACGGCCTCGACGCTGGGAAGTTCCATCGCTTCGATCGGCTGCTTGGTCGCGCGCTCGATCGCTCGCAGCATGCCGCGCTCGCGCGGGCTCACGAACAGGATCGCCTCGCCCTTGCGCCCGGCGCGACCGGTGCGACCGATGCGGTGGACGTAGCTCTCGGTGTCGTAGGGGATGTCGTAGTTCAGCACGTGGCTGATGCGCTCGACGTCCAGACCGCGCGCGGCGACATCGGTCGCCACCAGCACGTCGATCTTGCCATCCTTGAGGTTCTGGATGGTCTTCTCGCGCTGCGCCTGCTGCACGTCGCCGTTGATCGCCGCCGCGGAGATCCCGCGGGCGCAGAGCTTTTCGGCCAGCTCGTCGGTCGCGATCTTGGTGCGCGCGAACACGATCATCGCCTCGTACGGTTCGGCCTCGAGGATCCGGGTCAGCGCGTCGAGCTTGTGCACGCCGCTCACCGACCAGAACCGCTGGCGGATGTTCGGCGTGGTGCTGGCGGTCGACTTGATCGCGATCTCGACCGGGTCCTTCAGGTAGGTCTGGGCGATGCGCTTGATCTGCTGCGGCATCGTCGCCGAGAACAGCGCGACCTGGCGGGTGGCGGGGGTCTTCTTGAGGACATTCTCGACGTCGTCGATGAAGCCCATGCGCAGCATCTCGTCGGCCTCGTCGAGCACCAGGCAGCGCAGCTCGGACAGGTCCAGGGTGCCACGCTCGAGGTGGTCGATCACCCGCCCGGGGGTGCCGACGACGACGTGGACGCCGCGCTTGAGCGCCTGCAGTTGCGGGGCATAGCCCTGGCCGCCGTAGACCGGCAGCACGCGGAAGCCGGGCAGGTGCACGGCGTACTTCTGGAAGGCCTCGGCGACCTGGATGGCCAGTTCGCGGGTCGGCGCGAGCACCAGCGCCTGCGGCTTGAACTGCTTCGGATCGATCTGGGCGAGGATCGGCAACGCGAACGCCGCGGTCTTGCCGGTGCCGGTCTGCGCCTGGCCGAGCACGTCGCGGCCAGCCAGCAACGGCGGGATGGTCGCGGCCTGGATCGGCGAGGGCGACTCGTAGCCGACGTCCGACAGCGCGCGCAGCAGCGGCTCGGACAATGCGAGATCGGTGAATTTGATGCCCGACTCGGGGGCGGGCGTGGGGGTTTCGGCGCTCATCGGCGTCACTCTAGCAGCGCCGGCAGCGCCGGTCGTGGAACCGCACAGTGTACCGGGAGGTCGCGCGCCCTGCGTAACTGGGACGTGAGATCAAGCATCCCGACGCGGATAGCACGTGTGGCGCGCGCCGTCGGCGTCAGCCGCGTCGTGCCAGCCAGTGGTCGACCTGATTGGCGAAAGCCTGGCGGTCGCGCGCATGCAGCGGCGTCGGCCCACCGATCTGCACGCCGGCGCCACGCAGTTCATCCATGAAGTCCCGCGGCGACAGGCGCTCGGCCATGTTGTCTGGGGTATGGAGCTCGCCGCGCGGGTTCAGCGCGACGCCGCCCTTGTCCAATACCAGCGCGGCCAGCCGGATGTCCTGGGTGACGACGAGGTCGTCGGGCCGCAGCTGCTGCACGATCACGGTGTCGGCGACGTCGATGCCAGCGGGCACCTGGGCGGCGCGGATATGGCGCGATGGCGGGGTGCGCCACCCGTGGTTGGCGACCAGCGTAATGGTCAGTTGTGTGCGCTCGGCGGCACGGAACATGCTCTGTTGAACATGCCCTGTTGAACATGCCCTGTTGAACATGCGCTGTTGAAAGCAGGAGTTCCTTGATCACCCCGGGACACGCATCGGCATGCACCCCTATCTGCGCGGGTGGCGGCGGCGGACGGTCAGTCATGCAACGGCTGGCTTACTGGCCGGCCGGCCCCTGCGGATCCTGCGCGGTACCGGTCGGCGGGTTTTCGGCGTCCTTGGCGGACTGCTTCTTGGCCGCTTTCTCGTCCTGCTTCTTCTTCTTGGCGATCTCGCGCTGGCGCTTTTCGAAAGAGTAGTTGGGCTTCGCCATGGGCGCTGACTCGAAGTGGGGTAGGTCGTCAGTCTAGGGCATCCCGCCGGGAGCGTCTTCGCGCAATCCGCGGAAACCGGCGGCCGGCCCGCGCTAGCGGCTAGGATTGCGACATCGATATCACTGGACACGCCGACATGATCAAGGTCCATCACCTGAACAATTCGCGCTCGCAGCGGGTGCTGTGGATGCTGGAGGAACTGGATCTGCCTTACGAGGTCGTGCGCTACGAGCGCGATGCCCGCTCCATGCTGGCCCCGGCGGCCCTGCGCGCGGTTCATCCGCTGGGCAAGTCGCCGGTGCTGGAGTTCGACGAGCAGGTGCTCGCCGAGTCGGGCGCGATCCTCGAAACCCTGGTCGAGCGTTACGACCACGACCACCGGTTCTCGCCGCCGCCCATCCCCGTCGATGCGCACGAGCGACGGCGCTTCCGCTACTGGCTTCACTACGCCGAGGGATCGGCGATGCCGCCGCTGCTGATGAGCCTGGTGTTTTCCCGGTTGAAGACGGCGCCGATGCCGTTTTTCGCCCGGCCGATCGCCCGCGGCATCGCCGACAAGGCGTTGTCGGGCTTCGTCGGACCGCAGGTCAAGCTGCACATGGATTACTGGGAGGATGAACTACGCAAACACGAGTGGTTCGCTGGCGATCGCTTCACGGCCGCCGACGTCCAGATGAGTTTCCCGGTCGAAGCCGCCGCGCAACGCGCCGGCGATGCCGCGCGGCCGCGGCTGCGCGCCTTCCTGGACCGCATCCACGCCCGGCCCGCCTACCAGCGCGCGCTGGAGCGGGGCGGACCGTTCGAGCTGATGCGCTGACCGAGGCCTCGGGAATCGTGATGCACCTGACTTTCGACAATGCCTTCGTACGTGAGTTGCCGGGCGACCCGGAATCCTCGCCAGGGGTGCGCCAGGTCCATGGCGCGCTCTATTCGCGGGTGTTGCCGACGCCGGTGCGGGCGCCGCGCCTGCTCGCGCATTCGGCCGAGATGGCCGCGACGCTGGGGCTCGGTGAGGCCGACGTCGCGTCCCCGGAGTTCGCCCACGTATTTGGCGGCAACGTCCTGTTGGCCGGTATGGACCCCTACGCGGCGAACTATGGCGGCCACCAGTTTGGCCATTGGGCCGGGCAGCTTGGCGACGGCCGCGCGATCACCTTGGGTGAGACGGTCAATGCCACCGGCGAGCGCTGGGAGTTGCAGCTCAAGGGCGCCGGCCCGACTCCGTATTCGCGCACCGCCGATGGCCGCGCGGTGCTGCGCTCGTCGATCCGCGAGTTCCTGTGCAGCGAGGCGATGCACCACCTCGGCGTGCCGACCACGCGCGCATTGAGTCTGGTCGCGACCGGCGAGGACGTGGTCCGCGACATGTTCTACGACGGCCACGCCAAGCCCGAACCGGGCGCGATCGTGTGCCGG
>JBBRWW010000105.1:0-9959 GCA_038248955.1 Lysobacterales bacterium | reverse complement strand
CTCGCGCAGGTGCGCAACCAGGAGATCGGCTTCATCTTCCAGAGCTTCCATCTGCTGCCGCGGCTGACTGTGCTGCACAACGTGATGCAGCCATTGGTATATCGCGGCGTGCCGGCCGCCCAGCGCCGCGAGCGCGCCGCGCAGGCGCTGGCTCAGGTCGGCCTGGGCGACCGCATGGGGCATCGACCGAACGAGCTGTCCGGCGGCCAGCGCCAGCGCGTCGCGGTCGCGCGCGCGCTGGTCGGAAACCCGTCGATCCTGCTCGCCGACGAGCCCACCGGCAATCTGGATTCCAAAACCTCGGCCGAGATCATGGCCTTGTTCGACGACCTGCATGCGCAGGGCCAGACCGTGATCGTGGTGACCCACGAGGCCGACATCGCCGCGCACTGCCACCGCACCCTGCGCGTCAGCGACGGCCGCATCGTTCAGGACACGCTGCGCGCGGACGCTCCGGTGCCATCTCGCGAACGCGCCGCCGCGCCGGCGGTGAACTGATGGACGCGTTCATGGAAGCGTTCCGCGCCGCGCTGACCAGCCTGCTCGCGCACCGCATGCGCAGCTTCCTGACCACGCTGGGGATCCTGATCGGGACCGCATCGGTGATCACGGTGGTGTCGCTGGTGCAGGGGCTCTCCGACTCGATCACGAGCAAGTTCGCTGACATGGGCGGCAGCACGCTGACCCTGCGCGCAGTCATCGACACCGAGAACGCCCGCGCCGGCAAGATCAACAACATCACGTTCGCCGACATCGACGCGTTGCGCTACCGCGTACCGGGCGTCGACGAGGTCGCGCCACTGCTGGCGGTGCAAGTCGCCGGCGCCAGTTACCACGGCCGGAGCACCAGCCCGCAGATCCTGGCCACCACCGCCGATTACCAGCAGGTGCAAAACGAATACCCGCAGCACGGCCGCTTTATCGTCGACAGCGACGACAAGGGCCACCGACGGGTCGCAGTGATCGGTACCGGGCTGCGCGACGAACTGAAGATGCCGAAGAACCCGATCGGCGAATACTTCAAGCTCGGCAGCGAGTGGTTCAAGGTCATCGGCATGATGCCCAGCCAGGGCGAGATCCTCGGCATGAGTCTGGACAACACCGTCACGATCCCGTTCGACGTCGGCCGCGCGATGATGGGCAACGCGAACGAGCCGATGCTGCAAGCCACGTTCACGGTGGCTAACCTGGCGCAGGTGGAGTCCGTGCGCGAGCGGGTCAAGCGCGCGGTGCGCCTGTCGCGCGGGCTCGCGCCAGGCAAGGACGACGACTTCAAGGTCGAGGCCGCCGATGCGCTGGTCAAGCAGTTCAACGAATTCGCCGCCACCGCCACCGCGGTGCTGGCCGGCATCGTCGGCATATCGCTGCTGGTCGGCGGCATCGGCATCATGAACATCATGCTGGTGTCGGTCACCGAGCGCACCCGCGAGATCGGCATCCTCAAGGCGCTGGGCGCGACGCGCAACGACATCCTGGTGCAGTTCCTGCTCGAGGCGGGGCTGCTGGCGCTGCTCGGCGGCATCGCCGGCATCGTGCTCGGCTTCGCCGCCGGCATCGGCATCGCCGCGCTGATCCCGAACTTCCCGCCCGCGCACGTGCCGATCTGGGTGGTGTTCGCCGCGGCCGGTTTCTCGGCGCTGGTCGGTGTGGTGTTCGGCATCATGCCGGCGTCGAAAGCCGCCGGGCTGGACCCGATCGAGGCGCTGCGGTACGAGTGATGGTGCGGCCGGCGCGGCGGCGCAACGGTCGGCGCGCGCGGGCATGGAGTCGTCCCAAGCCATTGAATCGACGGGATCGAAGCTGGTTCCCGCGGGTCGAAAACACGGCTCCCTGAACCTGTCGGTGGCTGTTTCAAACGTGGTGTCAGGTGAGGCTGCACGCCGATCGGAAATCCCGGATCGGAACCTGGCGATGTCGAAACTGGTGCGCCCGGAGGAACCCACCCCCTGGCTTGGGAAGCTGTTCTGCAAGAACGGGACCTTGCGAACATAAACATCCAGCTGCCGCGCGTGCCGCGTCGCGGCGGCCGGCTGTTCCACTGCACCAGCAACCCGAACAAGCTGAACTTTGGGCACGGGCGCTTGCGCCGATGGGCACGAAGTGGGCACAGGATGGGCACAGACACCATCCAAGGCCAAAAAAACAAAAGGGCCAATGAGCGTTAACTCATTGACCCTTGTGCTTTTTTTATGGTGCGCCCGGAAGGATTCGAACCTCCGACCCCCAAGTTCGTAGCCTGGTGCTCTATCCAGCTGAGCTACGGGCGCGCAGTCGTAAAATTATGACGAATCACTGCAAATCCGTCAAACAATTTAATGTCATGGTTGCTCGCCTGGCGGATGTTCACCGAAGGCATCGCACCGGACACACGCCCAATACCAGCGGCTTCTTGAAACTGGCGGAGAGTGAGGGATTCGAACCCTCGATGGGAGTTAAAGCCCATACTCCCTTAGCAGGGGAGCCCCTTCAGCCGCTCGGGCAACTCTCCGCGACACACAACTCCATGCGGCCGCAGAGCATAGCCGGTCACCCCCGGCGCGGCAAACGTTTTCTATCCGGCGTCCGCGTTTTTTTCGCCATCGTGCGGCGCCTCTTCACCACGCTGGATGCGTTGGTAGATCTCCTCGCGATGGACCGCGACGTCCTTGGGCGCATTGATACCGATTCGCACCTGATTGCCCTTGACGCCAAGCACGGTGACCGTCACAGCGTCGCCGATCATCAGGGTTTCGCCGACGCGACGCGTCAGGATGAGCATAAAACCTCCTCGTGCCGGCGGACCCTGCCGGCTATAGCGCCGTTTCGTTCCACGAAAGCGCTTCCATTATCGAAAAAATCGTCCGTCATCTTACCGACCCACCATTCCGGGTCGCAAGCGGCGCACGCTTCCACCTTCAGCACAGTTTGTTCTGCAGCCATTGCTCTACACCAGCCAACGCCTGCGACAGCGCAGGACCATCGTCACCGCCGCCCTGCGCCATGTCGGGTCGACCGCCGCCCTTGCCATTGATCTGACCGGCGACATGCGACAGGAGTTCACCTGCCTTGACCCGGCCAGCCGCGGAACCGCTGACCCCAGCCACCAGCGCGACCTTGCCGTCGTTGGCGCCGGCAAGCAGCACCACGGCATCGCCGAGCTGCTGCTTGAGTCTATCCAGCGCGTCACGCAGGGCCTTGGCATCAAAACCCTCCAGACGTCGGACGATCACCTTGACGCCCCCGATGTTGATGGCGGATGAACCCAGGTCCGAGGTTGCGCCGGAGGCCGCTTTCGCCTTGAGCGTTTCGAGCTCGCGCTCAAGGCGCTTCTGGCGATCGAGCAGCACCCGCAGCTTGTCGGCGACATCCGCCGCGCTGCCACCGAGCAATTGCGCGGCTTCGCCCAGGCGGCGCTCCTCGGTGGCGACATGATCCAAGGCGCCCTGCCCGGTCACGGCTTCGATGCGGCGAACACCGGCGGACACGCCGCCTTCGGAAACGATCTTGAACAGGCCGATGTCGCCGGTGCGCGACACGTGGGTGCCCCCGCAAAGCTCGATCGAGCCATCACCCATTCGCAGCACGCGCACCTCGTCCCCGTACTTCTCGCCGAACAGCGCGAGGGCACCGAAATCCAGCGCTTCCTGCATGCCCATGTGATGCACTTCCGTGGAATGGTTGCCACGCACCTCGGCATTGACGCGGCGCTCGATCTGCGCGAGCTCCGCGGCGGTCAGCGGCTGAAAATGGGCGAAGTCGAAACGCAGGCGGTCGGGCGCGACGAGCGAGCCCTTTTGGGTGACGTGGTCGCCGAGCACGGCCCGCAAGGCCGCGTGCAGCAGGTGGGTGGCCGAGTGGTTGAGCACGATCGCCGCTCGCCGCTGTGCATCGACCGCGCCATGCACGCGGTCGCCCCGCTCCAGCGACCCGGTAGCGAGCGTGCCGACGTGGCCATGGAACTGGCCTGCCAACTTCTGCGTGTCGCCAACAACGAAGCGCGCGCCGGCGGCAATGAACTCACCGGCATCGCCGACCTGACCGCCGCCTTCGGCGTAAAGCGGGGTGCGGTCGAGGATCACCACCGCTTCGTCGCCCGCGTCGATGCGGTCGACCGGGCGACCGTCCTTCAGCAACGCGACCACTTCGAGGCCTTCGCCTGTCAGCGCCTCGTATCCGAGGAATTCGGTTGCCGGCAGCCGCGCGGCAACGTCAGCCGGCAGCGTTATACCGCCACCAAACCGGCCCGCAGCGCGCGCGCGGCTGCGCTGCTGGCCCATCAATTGTTCGTAGTCGGCCATCGCGCCATCGACCAACGCCGTAGCCGGCTTCTCGCGGAGGATGTCCTCGATCAGGTCGGGCGGACAGCCGTAGGTGTCGTGCAACTGGAACAGCTGGGCACCGTCGATCTGGCCCCCGGATGCCTGCAGGAATCCGTCCAGCCGTAGCATCGCCGCATCCAGCGTTTGCGCGAACGCGGCCTCTTCCGCCTTCAGTGCGCGCTCGATCAATTCACGCTTCTGCAGCAGTTGGGGATAGGCATCCCCCATCACCTCGCACAGCGGCCCCACCAGCCTCCAGAAATAGCCATCGAGATCGAGTGACCCCAGCTTCCAGAAATGGCGCACCGCGCGGCGGATGATCCGACGCAACACATAACCGCGGCCCTCGTTGCTCGGCAGCACGCCGTCGACGATCAGGAACGAGCAGGCGCGGATGTGGTCGGCGATCACGCGCAGCGACTTGTTGTCGAGATCGACCGTCGCCGTCAGGGCCGCCGCCGCGGCAATCAGGTGACGGAACAGGTCGATCTCGTAATTGCCATGCTTGCCCTGCAACACCGCGGCGAGGCGCTCGAGCCCCATGCCGGTGTCGACGCAGGGCGCGGGCAGTGGAGCGAGGCTGCCGTCGGGCTGGCGATCGAACTGCATGAACACGAGGTTCCAGATCTCGATGTAACGGTCACCATCCTCGTCGGGCGAACCCGGCGGTCCGCCGGCGATATGCGCGCCGTGGTCGTAGAAGATTTCGGTGCACGGCCCGCAGGGACCGGTATCGGCCATCTGCCAGAAATTGTCGGAGGCGAACGGGCCGCCCTTGTTGTCGCCGATGCGGATGATGCGCTCGGCCGGGACGCCGATCGTCTCGTTCCAGATGCGGAATGACTCGTCATCGGTGTGGTACACGGTAACCAGGAGGCGCTCGGCGGGGATGCCCCAGACTTCGGTCAGCAACTCCCACGCCCAGGCGATCGCGTCTTGCTTGAAGTAGTCACCAAAAGACCAGTTGCCGAGCATCTCGAAGAATGTGTGGTGACGCGCGGTGTAGCCGACCTGGTCGAGGTCGTTGTGCTTGCCACCCGCCCGCAGGCAGCGCTGCACGTCGGCGGCGCGCACGTAGCCCGGCTTTTCGCTGCCGAGGAACACGTTCTTGAATTGCACCATGCCCGAGTTGGTGAACAGCAAGGTCGGGTCGTTGGCCGGCACCAGCGGTGCCGACGCCACGATCGTGTGGTCCTTGCCGCGGAAGAATTCGAGGAAATCACTGCGGATTTCGGTGGTTGTTTTCATGCGAGGGGCACTGGCTTCGAATTGCGGGGGCCAGGCTTGCCTCCGAAGCGCCCGAATTGGACATCAGGATTCGAGCAGGCAACCCGTTGGCGGGGAGCCAGATAGCCTAGCAGGCGGCGGTCCGGCGTGGCAGCCTCGCCTTCGCGCCCCGGCGATGCAGCTCATTCGTCCGGATCGAACTGCGTCGCGGCACGGATGCAGCCGGGATCGAAACCGCGGCGCATCAGCAGGTCCGATGCCTTGCGTCGCAATTTCAGGTCATCGACCACGGATTCGCCGTAGCGCCGGCGCACCAGATCCCGCGCGACAGTCGCCCAGTCGCCGTCGAACGTATCGAGCGCCGCCAGGATCGTATCGCGGTCCAGCCCATGGCTGGCCAGCTCGGCGCGGATGTGGAGCGGCCCGTGGCCATCACCGACCCGGACGCGAACCCGGCTTTCGGCGAAACGGACGTCGCTCTGCCAGCCCGCAGCAGCAAGCTTTTCGACCACCGCCTCAACCTCATCGCTGGCGATGCCCTTGGCGATGAGTTTGCGCACGAGTTCCTGGCGGGAATGCTCGCGCCGGGTCAGCAGACCCAGCGCGCGCTGGGTCGGGCTCAGTTCGCGTGAACGCGGGCGGCGTTCGGACCCATTCGAATCGCCGCCCGGCGAGCCACCGCCGCCCGTGTCGTCATGCATTGGCAACCCGCCTGCGCGGCTCAGGCGTCGGCGTCCTCGGCATCGGCCTTGTCACGCGGGACCACCACCGGCAGCAGCTTTTCGCGCACCGCTGCCTCCAGCCGCTGCGAAACCGCCGGGTTGTCCTTGAGATACTGGCGGGCGTTTTCCTTGCCTTGGCCGATGCGCTCTTCGCCATAGCTGTACCAGGCGCCGGCCTTGTCGATCAGCTTGGCCTCCACGCCCATGTCGATCAACTCGCCCTCGCGCGAAATACCCTCGCCATAGAGAATTTCGGTCAGCACCTGCTTGAACGGCGGAGCCATCTTGTTCTTGACGACCTTGATCTTGGTCTGGTTGCCGATGATCTCGTCACCCTTCTTGATCGCGCCGATCCGGCGGATGTCCAGGCGCACCGACGCGTAGAACTTCAACGCATTGCCACCGGTGGTCACTTCGGGGCTCTGTCCGGGCATCATCTGGCCGATCTTCATGCGCAGCTGGTTGATGAAGATGACCATGCAGTTGCTGCGCTTGATGTTGCCGGTCAACTTGCGCAGCGCCTGGCTCATCAGGCGCGCCTGCAGGCCCGGCAGCACATCGCCCATCTCGCCTTCGATTTCGGCGCGCGGGGTCAAGGCGGCAACCGAGTCGATCACCACCATGTCAACCGAGTTGGAACGCACCAGCATGTCGGCGATTTCCAGTGCCTGCTCACCGGTGTCGGGCTGCGAGACCAGCAGGTCGTCGATGTTGACGCCCAGCTTCTGCGCGTAGCCCGGGTCGAGCGCGTGTTCCGCGTCAATGAACGCCGCGGTGCCGCCGGCCTTCTGGCATTCGGCGATGGTCTGCAGGGTCAAGGTGGTCTTGCCCGACGACTCCGGGCCGTAGATCTCAATCACGCGTCCCTTGGGCAAGCCGCCGATGCCGAGCGCGATGTCGAGCAGCAGCGAGCCAGTGCCGATGACCTCGTGCGCCTCTACAGGGTTGTCGCCCATGCGCATCACCGAACCCTTGCCGAACTGCTTCTCGATCTGGCTCAGGGCCGCGGCCAGGGCGCGCTTCTTGTTCTCGTCCATCGTGGGATTCCTTGGGGTCGATTGGGTGGTTGAGGGCAATCTAGCGGGGGCGGGTCGCACGGGGTGAGACATCCGCGCCCGTCATTCGAAATTAGGCTGTTGGCCCGACCGGCGACAGCGGTCGATCGCGCACAGACGTGTCGGGAAACGCCTCGAGACCCTGCGCGCCGTCGACAGCAGGCCACGTCGTGGCAACGAGCAAAGCGGGCCGCGGCGACAACGAACGCACTGCGTCGAGCCCCGACATCAGCGGCTCGGCCGGACGAGTCCGCAGTACAGGCCTTCGATCGCGAAGTCCTGGCCGGGCAGCACCTCGATGGGTTCGTAATCGGGATTGCGCGGCAGCAGGCGGATGCGATCCTTGCTGATCTTCAGCAGCTTCACCGTGATCTCGTCGTCAATGCGGGCGACAACGATCTGGCCCGACCGCGCCTCCGGGGTGCGATGGACGCCAATGAGATCGCCATCAAAGATGCCCTCGTCGCGCATCGAATCGCCCTTCACCTTGAGCAGGTAATCCGGAGACGGAAAGAACAGGTTGCGATCCAACAGGACGCAATTGTCGGTCTCGGGGTCGGCACCAATCGGCGCACCCGCCGCCACCCGCCCCAGGATCGGCAGGTACAGCGCGTCGTCAGCGGGCGCGGGGCGCACGTGGCACAGGCGTATGCCCCGTGCCTGGCCCGGTACCCGCTTGATCGCTCCCGCCTGTTCGAGCGCCTCGAGGTGGTACTGCGCCGCGCGCACGCCGCTGAAGCCGAAGGCGGAAGCGATCTCGGACTGCGAGGGTGGAATGCCCTCGGAATCGATCCGATCGGTGATCATCGCGAGGATCGCTTGCTGGGTGTCGGTCAGGCTCATGTTAGTAGTAATACTACTAATGAATTGCGAAGACAACCCTCGCTCGGTTTTTTTATGCCATTCGCGCCTCGCATGGACATCGAGGCGACCATCGAAGCATCGTCAGGTGGCCAGCGCAGCCATGCCCCGCAAGGCCGCGGCGACCGTCTGCCGGCGCACCGCTTCGCGATCGCCGTCGAAGTGGAACACCTCCGCGTTCGGGTAGCCGCCGCGCCGCTTCCAGGCAATCCAGACTGTGCCGACGGGCTTGTCGTCGGTGCCGCCGCCGGGTCCGGCGATGCCGGTGACCGCCACCGCAAGCGTCGCCCCGCCGTGAACGAGCGCGCCCGAGACCATTTCGATCGCCGTTTCGCGGCTCACCGCGCCGTGGTTTTCGAGCGTTTCAGGTCGTACGCCGAGCAACGCCTGCTTGGCCTCGTAGCTGTAGGCAGCCAGCCCACACTCGAACCACTCCGACGAGCCTTCGATGTCGGTCAGGGTCTTGGCGATCCAGCCGCCCGTGCAGCTCTCGGCGGTCACCAGTCGATGGTGATGGCGGCGCGCGGCTTCGCCCAGTTGCTCGGCCAGGTCGCGCAGGGAAGGGTCGGAGACATCGTCGGTCATCGCCGCACTATAGCGGCAGCACCGCCACGACCGGCACGCACCCTCCGCGAGCCAGCAAAGAAAAGGCCCGCCGATGACCTGGCGGGCCGGAAGTTGCGTCAGTGGAGCGGAAACTCAGTAGGTCACGCGGAACGTCATGCCATAGGTGCGCGGCGCGCCGAGGAACGCATTGAACGAGTTGAACGGATTGCCGGTGGTGGGCGAAGAGTTCTGCAGGGGTGCATCGAACCCGACCTGGACATAGTCCTTGTCGAACAGGTTCTGGCCCCAGAATTCCACCGACCAGCGCTTGTCGCTGGGACCGATGGCCACTCGCGCATTGACGACCGTGTACGCAGCCTGGCGCTTCTCCACATCCAGGTCCGAGCCGGTGTTGTACGCCGACATGTACTTGCCGCCGACGTTGAAGCGAGCCGCCATGGCGTTGGCGAAGTCCATCGTGTAGGTCACCGACGCGGAACCCGACCAATACGGTGCGAAGCTGATCTGGCTGCCCGGCAGCTTGAACAGGTTGCCGGTCGGTGCGACGAAATCCCCACCCGGAATGGTGTCGCCGTAGCGGGTATCGGCGTAGGTCAGGCCGCCCTGCAGCATCAACGCCTTGACTGGTTGCCACAGGATCTCGGAATCGACGCCCTGCGAGACCACTTCGGGAATCGAACGCACCACGAAGCTGGTGCCCAGGAAGCTGTTGAGCTGGAAGCCCTCGTAGGTCTGGTGGAACAACGTGGCATTGAGCAGCAGGTTGCCGCCGGCCCAGGTCGTCTTGGTGCCGAGCTCATAGCTGTCCACGAACTCGCCCGGGAACGACGTGTCGTTGACCGGGACGATGCCCTGCCCCGCGCTGGACAGCCCGTTGGCCGACTGCACGCGATCGAGGTTGAAGCCGCCCGCCTTGTAGCCGCGCGCCGCCGAACCATAGGTCATCACATGTTCGTTCCAGCGATACGCCGCCTTCACGGTGCCGGACCACTCCTTCTCCTCGCGATCCTGACTGGTGGCGCGGCCGTTGTGCAGCGGGTTGGCCCATGGCAGGCAGCTGAATCCGATGACCTGCGGGATCACCGCCGCCAGCGCGGACGCCGGTACGCCGCGGGCCAGCAAGGCTCCCGCTACGCGGGCGGATCCACCCGGCGCCAGCATTGCCGAGCAGCCAGGGCTGCCGTTGGGGTTGCTGTAAGCGGAATCGAGGTGCTTGTCCTCACGCGTGT
>JBBRWW010000104.1:0-10152 GCA_038248955.1 Lysobacterales bacterium | reverse complement strand
GCCAGCGCGGCGATCATCGGGCTCAGCAGCAGGCCGAACACCGGATACAAAACGCCAGCCGCGATCGGCACGCCCAGCGAGTTGTAGAGGAACGCGAACGCGAGATTTTGCTTCATGTTGCGCACCGTGGCGGTGGAGATCTCGCGCGCCTGCACGATGCGGCCCAGGTCGCCCTTGACCAGGGTGACCTGCGCGGTCGACATCGCCACGTCGGTGCCGGTGCCCATGGCGATGCCGACATCGGCCGCGGCCAGCGCCGGGGCGTCGTTGATGCCGTCGCCCGCCATCGCCACGCGCGCGCCTTCGTCCTTGAGCCGTTGCACCAGCGCGACCTTGTCCTTGGGTTGCACGCTGCCGTGCACCTCCTCGATGCCCAGCTCGCGGCCGACCGCGTCGGCGGTGGCCTGGGCGTCGCCGCTGGCCATGACGATGCGTAGCCCCGACGCGCGCAAGGCGTCGAGCGCGGCGCGGGTGGTGGCCTTGATCGGATCGGCCACCGCCACCGCGCCGGCCAGGCGGCCCTCGACCGCGAGCAGCATCACGCTTGCACCCTGCGCGCGCAGCGCGTCGGCGCGCTCGCGCAGCGACGCAACGTCGGCGCCGACATCCTCCATCAGCGCCAGGTTGCCCAGCGCCAGCGCCTGCCCGCCGACGCGGCCGCGCACGCCGCGGCCGGTCACCGAATCGAAATCCTCGGCCGCGTCCAACGCCAGCTCGCGGCGCTTGGCTTCGGCGACGATCGCCGCGGCCAGCGGATGCTCGCTGCCCTGCTCCAGGCTGGCCGCCAACTGCAGCACCTGCCCGGCGCTGAAGCCTTCGGCGGTGAGCACGTCCTTGAACGCCGGCCGCCCTTCGGTGAGCGTGCCGGTCTTGTCGACGATCAGGGTGTCGATCCGGCGCAGGTTCTCGATCGCCTCGGCATCGCGGAACAGCACGCCGTGCTGCGCCGCGCGGCCGGTCGCGACCATGATCGACATCGGCGTCGCCAGGCCCAGCGCGCACGGGCAGGCGATGATCAGCACCGACACCGCGTTGAGCACCGCGTAGGTCCACGACGGCTCCGGCCCCCACAGTCCCCAGACCACGAACGTCAGCAGCGACGAGCCCAGTACCGCCAGCACGAACCAGTACGCGACGTTGTCGGCCATGCGCTGCATCGGCGCGCGCGAGCGTTGCGCCTGCGCGACCATCTGCACGATCTGCGCCAGCACGGTCGCCGAACCGACCTGGTCGGCGCGCATCACCAGCGCGCCGGTGCCGTTGAGCGTCGCGCCGATGACCTTGGCGTCGGGCAGCTTCTCCACCGGGATGGGTTCGCCGGTCAGCATCGACTCGTCGACGCTGGAACGCCCTTCCAGCACCGTGCCGTCCACCGGCACTTTCTCGCCCGGCCGCACCCGCAGCCTGTCGCCGACGTGCACCTGCGACAGCGGGATGTCGGCCTCGCTGCCGTCGGCCTCGATCCGCCGCGCGGTCTTCGGCGCCAGGCCGAGCAACGCCTTGATCGCCGCGCCGGTCTTGGAGCGCGCGCGCAGCTCCAGCAATTGGCCCAGCAGCGTCAGCGACACGATCACCGCGGCCGCCTCGAAGTACACCCCGATGCGGCCATGCTCGCGGAACGACACCGGGAACAGCTGCGGCGCCACCGTCGCGACCACCGAATACACAAACGCCGCGGTCACGCCGATGCCGATCAGCGTCCACATGTTGAGCTTGCCGGTGCGGATCGAACGCACGCCGCGCTGCAGGAACGGCCAGCCCGCCCACAGCACCACCGGCGCGCTGAGCACCAGCTCGGTCCAGGTGCGCGCCTCGACCGACAACCACGTGAAATAATGCCCGGCCATCGCCAGCAGCAGCACGATCGCGGTCAGCGGCAGCGTCCACCAGAAGCGCCGGCTGAAGTCGCGCAGCTCCGGGTTGTCCTCTTCCTCCAGGCTCGGCGTCTCCGGCTCCAGCGCCATGCCGCAGATCGGGCACGTGCCCGGCCCCACCTGGCGGATCTGCGGATGCATCGGGCAGGTGTATATCGTCCCGGCCGGCGCCTCGGCCGCCGGCGCGGCGTCGCCCGGCGACAGGTATTTGACCGGATCGGCGACGAACTTCTCGCGGCAGCGCGCCG
The DNA here is from genome assembly GCA_038248955.1 of Lysobacterales bacterium. Taxonomy (GTDB): domain Bacteria; phylum Pseudomonadota; class Gammaproteobacteria; order Xanthomonadales; family Xanthomonadaceae; genus Lysobacter_K. The sequence continues at coordinate 8,030 of JBBRWW010000104.1, read as the reverse complement.
AACAGAAGTGGTAGTCGCTGCCCGCGTGGCTGGCATGGTGCGCGGTCGTCAAGGGATCGACCGTCATCCCGCAGACCGGGTCGATGACGGTGCCGGCGGGCGCGGTGCCGGCGGGCAAAGTTTCGGCGGGCATGGCGTCGGTGGGCATGGGGTCGGCGGGCATGGGGTCGATGGGCTTGCTGTCAGCGGGCAGGTGCCCCGCGCCGCCGGCCGGGTCGCTGTCGGGATCGGAGCCGTGGCCGTGTTCGGAATGGGGGGCGCTGGTCATGGGTTTCCTTGATTGAACCGGGCGGCACGCCGACGCGTGGCGCCAGCAAACGAAGCGCCGCGTTCGCAAGAGTCGAAATGCCTGCGGCTGCTGCAGCCTACGCGCCGCGGGTGTTACGCGCCGTCAACGTGAGTGCCGCGGCCTTGACCACAGGCCGGTCGCGCCCATGCATGGCTCAGTGATAGTCGTCTTCGCGTTGATGGCGGACCGCGAGAACCGTCACGGTGCGGGCATTCTCGATTTCAAACAGCGCCACGTACACGGCCGCGCCGAACCGGATCACCAGTTCGCGCAGGAACGCATTTCCCGCCGTCGCCTTGCGGCAACTGAAGGGCGACAGTTCAAGCACGGTGATGCTGTTGCCGATCGCCTGCAAGGCGTGCTCGGCGATCGTCCAGTCGCCGTCGGCACGCTGCAGGACGAAGTCGTACAACCTGTCGAGGTCCGCCTGCGCCTGTTCCGTGAAGCGGACCTGGAACGTCATGGGGTCGACGTCATCGCGGCGTTTTCTTGGCCTTGGACAATCGCGATTCGAGGCCTTTCAGCACCACCTCCGGCGAGACATACCGGCCGCTGGTGACGGCGTCGTCGCGCGCCGCAAGACCGCGGGCGATGAACGCATCCTGCGTCTGGCGCAGCTCGATCTGGGCGCGCACCGATTGCTCGACGAAACTGGACAGGGTCTCGCCCTTGAGCAACACGTCCTCGGCCGCCTGGCGCAGTGCGGGTTCGACCCGCAGCGACGGAAACGTGGCGGTTTTAGCGACGGTCTTCATGGCGTCCACGCGTGCGTTGCAGTTGCGACGCATGATCGCGCAAGTCGCGCAATCCGGCAATCCCCCGCGGCCGCCGTTACCAGCCGTAGGCTGTGTCCTTGTGCAACACCGCGAGCCCGGAAACCTCCGGCCTAGCGGTTCCCCGTGAATCGGTTGTCGTGCTCATGCGCGCGGCCCAGCGCGACCAGCATCTGCAGCAACTGTGGCAGGCGTCGCTTCCACGGGCCGCGCGCAGTGAAGCGGGCGGCGATGTCGTCGGGCGACAGCGGCAGCGCGCTGGCGGCCAGCAGGTCGGCAACGGCGCGGACCTGCTCCACCGCATCCTTCGGCCACGGCTGCGGCTTGAGCGCGAGGGCGGCGCTGGTGGCGGGTTCGCCGTCATCCGGTGCGTCGACGGCGAGGCCGGCCTGCTCGGGCACAGCGCTGGGCACGGCGGCGGTGGGGTTCTGGAACTCCGGGCGCAGCCAGCGCACCAGACCGCGCGCTTCCTCGGCGGCGCGCTCGGCATTGAGCGCGACGAGGCGTTCGAGAATGACCTCGTCGAAAGCGCGTTTGGCGTCGTCGCGGGACAGCGCTTGGCTCCCTCTCCCGCTTGCCCCCCAAGGGGACTTCCTCCGGGGCGCGGGAGAGGGCTGGGGTGAGGGCACGGGAGACATGCTTGCGTCGAATGCGGGGTGTCGCGCGCCCTCATCCGCCCGAAGCCCGTCCTGAGCAACAGCGAAGGGGGCACCTTCTCCCGCAGGCGTGAGAAGGGCATCGGGGTCATCGTTGCCGTGGGCCACGCGCAACAGCGGCAGCAGGTCGGCCCAGCCGTAGGCGTCGAGCACCGCCGCGTCGAGTTCGTCGTGCAGCTGGCGCAGCACCGACACCAGGCCGTGCTCGTGGATGGTGCGTTCCTTCGCGCTCAACACCGCGCCGCAGCGCAGCTGGTCGAGGACGTTGTACATGCCGGTCAGGGTGAGGCCGGGGTGCGCGGCCTGCTGGCGTTTGCGGTGGGCGTCGAGGTGTTCGGCGAGGGTACGGATGTTGGCTTGCTGCTCGTCGGTGCTGTTTGGAAAGGGAAATGGTCCGAAACAACGGGATTTGTTGTAGCGCGCATCGTTTCCTACACCGAGGCGGCCGCCAGCGGCGAGCGCCCAGGTGACATGCACGCCGGAGGACAGCACGCCAAGAAATTGCCCATCGTCGAGCGCGACGCACACGAGCATGTTGTCGGGCGCGATGCTGGCGTCGAGGAACTGGAAGGTGCGGTGCTTGGCGGTTTCGACGGTGGCGATATAGCGCTGCAATCCCTGCAGACTTCGCCGCAATTCTTGGCGCGGCTTTCCATGCAGCCACCAATGGCGTCCATAGGCTGCACCATCCTTGCTATGCGCCTTGGCGTCACGTTCCGGCTTTACGTGTTCCAACACGTGCTGATACACCGCCGGGAAGCAGCTTCGAACATCGTCGACGTCGAGGCCAAGCAAATCGATGACCAGAACGTCGCGCGGCTTGTCGGTAAGGTCGCGGCCGTTTCGGTAAGGACGGATGTATCGCTCCAAACCGGCAACAGTGCCGAGGCCAAGTTGACGTGCCCGTTCGTGGCTGACGATGAAGCCTGAACCGTGAAGCTTGAGTCCGGGGCAGCTGATACCAGCATTGCCTTGCAAGGACTTGGCCGATGCCACGTTGGCGCCAACGCTCAGATCGGCATGGATCAAGCCATTGCGATGGCGCAGTGTCACCGCAACCTCGTCCTGCTGGCCCTCGACCTCTGTTTGGACCACGCGAAGTTGCCCCTCCACGGCACTTGGCGCACCAACCGTCATGGCAATGCGCACGGCTGCGCCGTCGGCGCTGTCCACCCACGGATGATCGGGAATGGCGAACGCCAACGACAACGGCTGCTTCTTGTCGGCCATCGAAAGCTCGATGACGCGTCGATTGAACGTCTGCCGGATCGAGTTAGTGGTGATGAAACCGAAGCGCTCCAGCGCACCTTTCCGGGTCATTAGGGCTGCGTGATGCCACCAGTACATGACGAAATCGGCCGACTCGGGCACGTCCGGCCATGCGCCGCGCAACGCTTCGGCATAGCCATCGCCGAGTGCACGACGGATGCTGGAAGCGCCAATAAACGGCGGATTCCCCACCACGAAGTCCGCCTCCGGCCACGCCGCCTTGCGCGGGTTCACGTAGCGCTCCACCGGCACGCGCGCGCTGTCGTCGGGCACGTCCTGACCGGTCACCGGCGAGGCCTTCATGGTCTTGCCGTCCCAGCGCGTGACCGCAATGCCCTGCTCGTCGGTGACGTACTCCATGCGGTCGTAGGCCAGTACCGCGTCACGGTTCTGGATGTTGCGGAAGTCGCGGATCACCGGCTGCGGTGGGTGCACGTCGCCGCGGGTGCGGTAGTGCCACTGCAGGTAACCGATCCACAGCACCACTTCGGCAATCGCCGCGGCGCGCGGGTTGAGCTCGATGCCGAGCAGGTTGTGCGGGTCGACGGTCTCGCCGGCGGCGGCATCGGCGCGCTCGCCGCCCAGCGCCAGCCCGGTCTGCCTGTCGCCCAGCTCATCCAGCGCGTTGAGCACCTCGCCTTCCAGACGCTTGAGGTGTTCGAGGGTGACGTAGAGGAAGTTGCCCGAGCCGCACGCCGGGTCGAGCACGCGCACGGTGCACAGGCGATGGTGAAAGCGGCGCAACTCGGCCACGGCTTCGTCGGGCTTGTCCTCGGCGGCCAGGGTCAGCGCGGCGGCCTGGGCATCGCTCCATTCCCGGCGCAGCGGCTCGATCACCGTAGGCAGCACCAGGCGTTCGACGTACGCGCGCGGGGTGTAGTGCGCGCCGAGCTTGTGACGGTCGCTGGTGCTGAGCGCGCGTTCCAGCAGGGTGCCGAAGATCGCCGGTTCGACGTGTTCCCACTTGGCGCGCGCCGCCTCGACCAACAGCTCGATCTGGGCGCGGTCCAACGGCAGGGTGTCGGGCTGCTTGAACAGCTTGCCGTTGAAGCGCAGCACGGTGGCGGCAATCGCGGCCGAGAACCCGCCGCTGTCCATGTCGCGCCACAGCTGGCCAAGCATGCGCATCGCGACCTCCGGCTGCGCCGCGTATTTGGCCAGCAGGTCGCGGAAGCTCTCATGCGGCAGCAGCTTGACGTCCTCGGCGAACATCGTGAACAGGCAGCGCATCAGGAACTGCGCCACGGCCTCGGGCGGATGGCCGCTGGCTTCCAGGCTGCGGGCCAGCGTGGCGAGGCGGTCGGCGATCTCGCGGGTGACGCGCGCGGACTCGCGGCTGGGGTCGAGCGAGAGCGGATCGGTCCAGATGCGACGCAGGCGGTCGACGATCTCGGGTTTGTGCAGGTCTGTCAGCGCGATGCGGTGGCTGCGCGGGTCCGGGAACGGCGTGTAGGTCGCGCCGGAGCGGCTGAATTCGGAATACAGCTCGATGCGGTTGCCCACGTCCACCACCACCACGAACGGCGGCCGCCCCTCGTCGGCCGGCAATGCGCGGGCGTAGCCCTCGGCTTGGGAGCGCGCGCGAAGCAACGCGTCGTCAAAACCCTTGGTGTTGTGGATCGCAGCCTTGAGCTTCTTGGATTCGAGGACGAACGCGCCACGCTTGTACAGGTCGATGCGGCCGGCGCTGCTGCTGCCGTCGCCATGGGCGAACGTGATCGGGCGCTCGAACATGTAGGACCGCTCGGCATCCGGGTGCGGCGTTTCGACGTCCAGCAGCCGGCACAGATCGGATAGGAAGCTCTGTGAGGTGGACAGCTCCGAGGCCGTCACGCCCTGCCACTTGGCGATGAACGCCTCGGTCCTATCGCGCCCGGTGTCTGCCACGTTGTGCTCCGTTGTATTCACGTGCGAAGGCTACCCGATGGGGGTGGGCGACGCGTGCGGTTCCGCGATTGCAACGGGGGTACGGGGCTGGTTGCTTGGGTGATTGCGTGGCTTTCACGGAGATTCCGAGAATTGTTCCTAGACGGGACACGTCTCCCGCGCCCGGCAACCCCGCCAGCTGCAATTCTCAGGCCTGACGCGACACGCGCGGGCCAGCGACTGGCGCCCCCCACCCGCGCTCCCGCGCGCACCGCGCCGCGACCCGCACCCGCCACCTTCCCACCCTCGCCCGCCACGCGCCGGGCGCGGGCCGCAAGGCAAACCGCTTCGCGATCGCAAGCCTCGCCGGCCGGCGGCGGAGCTCCTTGCCCGGGGCGCGGCGCTGGTCGGCTTGCGCGCGTCGCGCGGTGGGCGCAACGCGAGGGTTTCTGGCTTGCGATCGCAGCGCAGCCCGCCTTGCAGGCAAGCGCCAGGGGGCGCGGTCGGCGCTGCGCGGCTTGCGCGCGCCCGGAGGTGGTCGGGGCGTCGCAGTAGATGGCTCGCGGGCGCCGCGCCACGGCCGGCGCGCCATGACCAGCGTCTCGCGGGCGTTGCCACGCGCGGGCTACCAGCGCCGGCGGGCGACGCGCTAAGCTCGGCGCGCCGGCCAAGCGGGCCGGTATTCGATAGACACGGAGCAAGGACGAATGAGTCAGAACCTGATTTCGATGGGCCTCACCGCCGCACAGTGGGCGGAGACCGACGCGGCATTGGCCACGCTCGAACGCACCCTGGGCGGGCTGCTGTCGTTGACGCCGATGCAACGCAGCCGGCTGGTGAAGATGGGCGACAAGTCCGAGGCGTTCTGCCGGCAGGCGGTGGACGTGATGGGCCAGAGCCCCGGCGTGCTGCCGGCCAAGTTCGACCTGGCCGAGGTGCGCCGCGACCTGGCGATGCACGACGCGCTGCAGCCGCGATTGATGCGCCTGGGCCGGTTGTACGAGAAAGCCAGCGACACCGACGTCGCGCTTGGCAGCGACGTGATGTCGGCCGCGCTGGAGGGCTATGCGTTCCTGAAGATCGCCGGCAAGGGCGAAGGGCTGGAAGGCCTGCGGCGGATGCTGTCGTCGCGTTTCGACCGCAGCTCGCACGTGCCGGCGGCCGCCGCGACGCCGGCGTAGGCGTAAGCCTCCGGGAAAAGCCGCGGCCGCCCGGATGCTCCGGGCGGCCGCATCGGAAAAGGGCCCTCGCGGGCCCTTTTCATTGTGTGCGGCATCGACCGCATCGCGGCGATGTACGCCGGCGAGCTACTCCTGTGGCGTCACGCCGACATAGGCGCCCGCGGCCGCGACGGTGGCCCAGATCTCGGACTTGATCTTGAACGAGCGGTCGAACAGTGCCTCGGCCGTCGCGCGGTCGCCGTTGGCCAGGTAGTACGCCCCGACCTCCGCCAACCCCTTCTCGTCTTTTGGATTCATTTCGATCGACTTGTCGAACAGGTCTTTCGCACGCGGCCATTCGCCAGCTTCGCGATACACGCGCGCGACCCGGAACAGGTCGCTGGGATCGGGATCGTTGGCAAGGACGGCATCGAAGATCGCCTGGCCTTCGCTCTTCATGCCACCGAGGTAGTACACGCGGCCAGCGGCGATGCGCTCCCAGCTGCCCTTGCCGGCCTCGGTGAGGGCCTTTTGCAGCAGGGCACTGGCCGCCTCGGGCGGGGTCATGGTGCGGTACGCGGGCGCGTCCACGCGCGTGGCGGCGTGGACGGTGCCGGCGGCGACGACGGACAGCAACACGGTGGCGGCGATCAAACGAACTTTCATTCCAATCCTTTGCATGGTGGTGGCGGACGCTGGCCCCATGCTGTGCCGGGACCAGCGGTGCGCCTGGATCCAGCCGAGCCGCGAAGTGCGAACCGGTTAGGAGCGGCAAGGGAACCATGAAAGTTTCCAACCCGGTAGGGATGCGGGTTGGTCTCGGAATAATTCCTAGACCCGTCCATCGCGTGTCAACGCCGCGGGTCCGGGCTGGATTTGCGCCTGCGGCAGGTGCCGGCCGTCGCCGGCTATTTCAGCAGCGGCTCCAGCGCCGGCCACACGTGGTCGCGCAGTTTCGGTTCCGCGCTGGCCACCGGGTGCAGGTTGTCGGCCTGGAACGCGGCGCGATCGGTGGCGATCGGCGCCAGCAGGAACGGCACCAGCGCGGTGTCGAACAGCTGCGCCAGGTCCGGGTAGATGCGCTCGAAGTCGCGCGTGTACGCCGCCCCATAGTTTGGCGGCATGCGCATGCCGACCAGCAGCACCCTGGCGCCCACGCCCTGCGCAGCGCCGATCATGCGCGCCAGGTTGATGCGCGTCTGCCGCAACGGCAGCCCGCGCAGGCCGTCGTTGGCGCCCAGCACCACCACCACCACCGCCGGGCGGTGCAACGCGACCTCGCGCACGACGCGCGCGGCGCCGCCGGCGGTGGTCTCGCCGCTGATGCTGGCGTTGACCACCCGCCAGCCCGGATGGGTGCCGGCGACGCGATCGGCGGTCAGCGCCACCCAGCCCTGCTCCGGGGCGAGGCCGTACGCCGCCGACAGCGAATCGCCCATCACCAGCACCGTTTGCGCCGGCGCGGGCAGGCCCGCGGCCGCTGGGATCGCCCCGGCCTGCGCCTGCGACAGCAGGCCGAACAGCCCGAACATCATCGCCGCGACCATCACGGATGGCAGCCGGCGGCGTGGCACGGCGGACGCGACCGTTTGCGGGCGCCGCGTTGGCGCGGCGGGCGCCGCCCATTGAAGCCAGCGTGTCACCGCCTCATATCGTGGATTCATGCAGTCTCTCCTGACGTGCGTCCACCATGCCGCGTTGACGTCGAACATGTGATGAAGAGCATGCGATGAAAGCAGCTCGCGATGTCGCCTCCCCCGCGCCCCGATCAAGGCTTGCCCACGATGACCATGGCCCCCACCGCTGTCCCGCTCGCCGCGCCGCATGCCGGCCCGCGCTCCGCGTCGCCGTCGCCGAACACCGCCCCCATCGCGCTGCAGGTCAGCGGCCTGGGCAAGCGCGTGCCGTTGCCATCGGGCGAACTGACGATCCTCGACGGAGTCGGTTTTGCGATCGCGCGCGGCGACACGGTGGCGATCGTCGGCGCGTCGGGTTCGGGCAAGAGCACGCTGCTGGC
>JBBRWW010000103.1:0-10294 GCA_038248955.1 Lysobacterales bacterium | reverse complement strand
TGCTATGTCGAGCGCCGCCTGCGCCCGCTGGACCTGTATGTGCGCGAGGCGTCGCCGGAGGCCGCCGAACGCGCGCTGCTCGACTACGGCCAGGCGATCAAGGACCTCGCGCGCAGCAACATCTTCGTCGGCGACCTGCTGTTGAAGAACTTCGGCGTGTCGCGCCATGGCCGCGCGCTGTTCTACGACTTCGACGAGTTGTGCCTGCTCGAACAGTGCCACTTCCGCGCGGTGCCGCCGGTGCGCGAGGAGGACGAGACGCGGCCACTGGACGAGTGGCTGTATGCCGCGCCCAACGACGTGTTCCCGGAGCTGTTCCCGCAGTACCTGGGCGTACCGGCCGCGCTGCGCGAGGCGCTGCGGCGCGCGCATGGCGAGCTGTTCGATCCGCAATGGTGGGTCGGCTTGCAGCAGCGCCTGCGCGCCGGTGAATACCTCGATGTGCCGCCTTATCCCGACTCGGAGCGGTTGCGCTGGACGTAGCTTCGCGGCATCGCGCCGAAGCCGAGCGATAGGTCCGGGCGGGGTCGCTGCGGTAGGCTGGCAGCCCCTTTGGTCCGAGGTCGCCGCATGAACCGCCTGTTGATCGCCGCGTTGCTCCCGACCCTGCTCTGCGCCTGCGCATCGACCGCGGCGACGGACCGCCCGCCCGCCGCCGCATCGGCCCCGATGGTCAGCAACCCTACCGGCGTCGCGCTCGACGGGGTCATTGCCGGCAGCTGGCGAACCCCCGCCGATGTCGCTCGCGACCGCTACCGCCACCCGAAGGCGACGCTCAGCCACTTCCTGGTGCAGCCCAGCCAGACGGTCATCGAGATCACCCCCGGTACCGGCTGGTACAGCGAGATCCTCGCCCCGTACCTGCGCGACGACGGCCACTACATCGCTGCGGTCACCGACGACGCGATCGCCGGCCTGCCCAGGTACACGTACGCGAACAATGCGACCCTTCGCGCCAGGTTTGCAGCCAATCCGGCGGTCTACGGCAGCCCGGAAGTTCGCGGCTTCGATCCCAAGGCACCGGACTTCGGCCCGGCCGCGTCGGCCGATGTCGTGCTGACGTTCCGCAATGCCCACAACTGGGTCGCCGCCGGCACCGCCGAAGCGCATTTCAAGGCGTTTTTCGGCGTGCTCAAGCCCGGTGGAACGCTCGGCGTGGTCGATCATCGCGCCAAGGCCGGCACCGACCTGGAAACCATGAAGACTTCCGGCTACCTGACCGAGCAGCTGGTGATCGGCTACGCGCAGGCGGCCGGTTTCGTGCGCGACGGCAGCAGCGAGGCCAACGCCAATCCGGCTGACACCGGCGACCACCCCAACGGGGTCTGGACGCTGCCGCCGGTGAACAGCCACGACGCCGCCGACGATGCCAAATACCAGGCGATTGGCGAGAGCGACCGGATGACCTTGCGGTTCAAGAAGCCGCTGCGCTGACGTACCCGGCCCACGGCAACCACGGCAACCACGGACTCCACGGCCGCGTGCTGGTCGCGTTCAACAAACCCTATGGCGTGCTGTGCCAGTTCACCGACGCAGCCCATGGACGGGCAAATGCGGCGCGCGCAGGACGCGCAGAAGCGGCCCGCAGCACGCCACCGCGGCCGACGCTGGCCGGCTTCGGCCTGCCTGCGGGCGTGTACGCCGCCGGCAGGCTCGACTTCGACAGCGAAGGCCTGCTGCTGCTGACCGATGACGGCGCGCTGGCCCACCGCCTCACTGACCCGCGCCACAAGCAGCCGAAGTCCTATTGGGTGCAGGTGGAAGGCACACCGAGCGACACCCAGCTCGCGACCTTGCGCGCGGGCGTCGAACTCAACGACGGCATCACCCTGCCGGCGCGGGCGATGCGGATCCAACCGCCGGCGCTGTGGCCTCGCGATCCCCCCGTGCGCTTCCGCAAGACGGTCGCCGATGCCTGGCTTGAACTGACGATCGGCGAAGGCCGCAACCGCCAGGTGCGGCGCATGACCGCGGCGGTGGGCTTGCCGACACTGCGGCTGGTGCGGGTGGCGATCGGAGAGCATCGCGTCACGGGGCTCGCACCGGGGACATGGCAGGTCGTTACCCAGCACCCCGCCTGACCCCGTCAGGCGCTGCGACGCGAAGGGTGCGCGACTACTGGCGCAACCGCGGCACGCCGTGCACGTCGCGTTCCTCGACGACCGCCTGGTCGTGGATCTGCTGGCGCAGGTCGCGGCCTGGCAACGCGGTGATCGCGTCGCCGCGCGCGGCGCGCAGGGCGTTGGCGAAGCTCAGCCGCGAACGCGATTCATCGCCGGCCGTGGCGAACCCGTTGCCCAGTTCCTCCCACGCTTCGCCGCCGGCGCCCTGCGCGATCGCGCGGTGCAGGTACGCCTCGGCCTGCGGCCACTGGCCCTGCGCCTGGCTGAGCCGGGCAAGTGTCAGCAGCACGCCCGGGCTGGCGGGATGCGCCTGCAGCCAGCGCTCGGCGTGGACGCGGCGCTCGTCGAGACGGCCGATCGACAGGCGACCGTACAGCGTCGCCAGCGACTCATCCCAGCGGTGGTCGAGCGCCTGTTCGAGGCTCCTGGCGGCGGCCTCGTCCCAGCGCAGCGCGGCGGCACGTTCGGCGTAGGCGGCGACGGCGGCGGGGTCGCTCTTGAGCGTGGTGGGCAGCGCTTCCCAGCGGTCGGCGAGTTCGTTGGCGTCGGCCGCGTCGCGCACCGCGTCGGCCGACCATTGCGCCTCGAACTCCGCCAGGCGTTCGGCCGGCAAGGCCTGCTGCTGGCGCATCGCGCCGATCAGGCCATAGGCGTCGGCATTGCGGCCCAGCGCGGACAGCGCCTCGGCGCGCAATGCCACGCCGCGCGGTGGCAGCGGTTGCGCATTGGGCGCATCGAGGGCGAGCAGCGCCTCGCTGGCACGCCCTGCGTCCAACGCCAGTTCGGCAGCCGCTACGGCGCGCATCCCCGGGTGTGGTACGGCCAGCGCATCGAGGTGCTGGGCCGCGCCTGCGGCGTCGCCGCGGGCGGCTGCGGCGCGCGCGGCGCCGATCCGCGCGGTCGCGGCAACGTCATCCTGTTCGGCGGCCTGTGCCAGCAGTTTCTCGGCACGGCTCCAATGGCCCTGGTGGAGGGCGTCAAGGCCGTCGGTCAGGTGCGCGCGCGCGGCCTTTTCGCGGCGCCGGCGCAGTGCCGCAAACGGCGCCGTCAGGGCTTTCCAGACCAGCCAAGCGGCCACGAGCACCGCAATGCCGCCCAGCAACGCCGCCGCCACGGTGGTGGTGTAGTCGTTGCCGCGGTAGCGCACCAGCACGTAGCCCGGTTCCTGCACCAGCAGTTGCGCGACCAGGGCGCCGACCAGCGCCAGCACGATCCAGAACAGCAGGTTGCGGAAGAGATTCATGGCGACTCCAGGTTCGTGGGGAACTGCTAGGGCGATGCGCGCATCTGCCGCAGTTGCGCCAGTGTGGTGCCCAGGGTCGGGATGGCGGGTGAAAGGGGCAGCGCGGCGAGCGCGCGAAGCTGCGCCTGCTGGCGTTGCAACGTCGGCGATGGCGGCCACAACCTCGCCAGCCAGGCCCCGACGCGTGCGAGCGCGGCGCGGAAGCCGGCGACGTCGCGGCGTTCGGCGGCGGCGCGCGCCAGCGACAGTTCCAGTTGCAGGCCGGCCTGCGCAGCGAGTCGATCGGATGGCTGCACCGCGATCCGGCTGCTGCTGGGTTGCACCTCGACGATGCTGGCGAACGCGCGGCGCCACCACGGCCGGCGCGCCTCATCGGCAGGGCGCCCGCCCGGTGGCGCGGCATCCAGGGTCGCGGCGACGGCATCGAGTGTCCGCATCGCCAGTGCCCGCGGTTCGACCCCCGGCGCGTCCAGCGCGGCGCGCTCCTGCTGCAGGCTCTGGCGCAGGCTGAGGTAGGCCGGATCGTCGATGCCTTCGAGAACGCCCGCCGCCAGCGCGTAGGCGCGGCGTGCGCCATCGAGGTCGCCAGCGATTGCCAGTCGGCGCTGGCCCATCACCAACAGCAGTTCCGCCTCGTCCAGGCGCAACGCCTGGGCGCCGTGGCGGTCGGGGTCGGCCAGCCTGGACACGCTCTCCTCGAGCAGCGCGGCGCGCTGGCCGATGCCGAGCAGTTCGTCACGCATCAGGCGGTTGGTCGCATCGGCCTGCTGCAGGTGCTGGTTCTGCGCGCGCTGGTCGCGGCGAATGGTCTCGAAACGCTGGTCGAGCGCGTCCAGCCGCAAGCCGGCATCCACCACCTGCGCCTGCTCGCGGACCATCCGCGCCTGCCATGCGCGCCAGCCCAGGATGCCCGCCGCCCCGAGCACGAACACCACCAGCAGCCACGGCCAGGCGCGGGTATCTCGGCGGGGCGAAGACGATGGTGGGGCGGGAGTGGTGGACACGGCTGAATGCGGGGGATGGGGGAGCCGCCATGCTACCGGATGGCACGTTCACCATAGGATGACGACGATGCATCGAGCGCGGCCAGCAGCTGGGCCGGACGCGGTCCGCCGGCAATCGCGATCCGGCCGTGGAAGCCGTGCGAACGCGCAATGGCAGCCAGGCGTTCGCTGGCGGCGACCACGTCGGCGGCCCGCAGCGTGGCGCCGACATCGCTGGGCAGGTCTGCCAGCACCCGCTGCAACGCCTCGCCGCTGGACAACGCGAGCACCGCCCGCGTGGCCGAGGCCCGGATCGCGGCGATGGCGCGTGGTGATGGCGCGACCGGCACGCGTTCGTAGACATCGGCGCGCAGCACCCGCGCGCCGCGCGCCTGTAGCGCGGGAACGAGCGTGCCGCGGCCGCCGGGCGCCGTGAGCAGGCCCAGCGCGCTGCCATCGACGTGTTGCAGGCCGGGCAGGTCCAGCAGCCCCTCGCTGTCCATGCGTGCCGGCGCCTGCACGGGGGCGATGCCGGCGCGCCGCAAGGCCGCCGCGCTGCCGGTGCCGACCGCGAACCACGCCTGGCCCGGGATCGTGCGTAACGGCTGCAAACGCGCCGCCGCGCGCACGGCGGCCGGACTGGTCACGACCACCCGCGGCGCCGCCAGCGCCAGCCGCAGGGATTCGCGGCTGGCGTCGTCGTCGCGGTCGCGCAGCAGCCACGGTGACAGCGCGATCAGGCCGCCGCCGCGGCGCGCCGCCGCGCGTCGCAAGCCCGCATGGCCGCCGCGTGGCCGCAACGAGATCACGTACCATGCGACCGCGTTGGCGGATTTGCTGGCCGGTGGCGTGGATGACGTGCGATCGGGCATGCCCGCAGCTTGGCACAGCCGGCCATTGCGCTTCGTCGTCCATTGCCTTCCGGATCGCCATGAACCAAGACCCCGCCCTGCAACGCCTCCTCGCCCACTACCAGGCGATGCCCCCGGTCGCCACGATGCAACTGGCCATCACCGCCTACGACGGCCTGCGCCTGCAGTTGCACGCGCCGCTCGCCGTGCACGTCAACGACAAGGGCTGCGCGTTTGGCGGCAGCCTTGCGTCGATGATGACGCTGGCGTCGTGGGGCCTGGTCTCGCTGCGCGTCGAAGCGGCCGGCCTGGATGCCGACGTGTTCGTCGCCGACAGCCAGGTGCGCTACCTCGCGCCCCTGTTCGCCGATCTCGACGTGGAGGCCGAACTGGCGCCGGACGCGGACTGGGACACGTTCCTTGCCACGCTGCGCGATCGGGGTCGCGCCCGCGTGGCGGTGGTCGCGCGCGCGGGCCTGGCTGGTGGCGGAATTGCGACCGCGTTCACCGCCCGCTACGTCGCCATCGCGAAACCCTGACGGCGCGGGCTACGATGCCGCTCCTGTCCTCCGCGGAGCCTGCCATGCGCGCATTGAAGATGTTCCTGTCCGCCGCGCTGCTAGGCGTCGCCGGCTGCGCCAGCATGGGCAACGAAGGGAACCTGCTCGACACGGCGCAGTACGCCTGGTCCGGCGCCATCCGCTGGGGAGACTTCGAAGGCGCGATGAACCTGGTCGATCCCAAGCTGCGCGGCGAGCACCCACCGACCTCAATGGAACTGGAGCGCTACAAGCAGGTGCAGATCTCGGCCTACCGCGACCTCGGCGCCAGCGCCGACCTCAAGGCCGGCACCGCGACCCGTGACATCGAGATCGGCGTGATCAACCGCCACACCCAGTCCGAGCGCCGCGTGCGCTACCGCGAGCAATGGCGCTGGGATCCCGCGGCGAAGACCTGGTGGCTGACCACCGGCCTGCCGGACCTGTGGTCGGGGCAGTAGCCCGCCGGTACGGATTTTTTGCGCCGTCGCGGGCGCTGGGCGACAATCGCCGCCCCTGGTGTTGACCAGTTTCCCTGCCGTGACCCCGTGACCCTTGAAGAACTGCTGGCCTTCGCCGGCCGCAACCTATACCTGTCGATGGCGCTGGCCGGCCTGACCGTCGCCCTGCTGTACACCGAACTTGCCCGCCTGTTCCGCGGCTATACCGCGCTGCGACCGGCTGAACTGACCAGCCTGATCAACCGCGACAACGCACTGGTGATCGATCTGTCGCCCAGCGGCGACTTCGAGAAGGGCCATATCGCCGGCAGCCGATCGGTGGCGCCGAGCCAGTTCGACCCCGAAAACAAGCTGCTGGCCAAGGCCCGTGAATTGCCCGTGGTGGTCGTGTGCCGCACCGGCCAGGCCTCGGGCGACGCCGCCAAACGCCTGAAGAAGGCCGGCTTCGAAAAGGTCTATTGGCTCGATGGCGGGGTGCAGGCGTGGCAGCAGGCGGACTTGCCGCTGGTCAAGGGCCGCAACTGACCGCTGGCGACCAGCGACGCGTGCAGGCGGCGCAAGCACTCGCCGCACCGGCCCTGGCGGTCTGATCCGGCCCTGTCGCCGTCGCCCGGACCTTGCGACCCGGGCGGACGCCCCCAGTACAAGCACAGGCCGCCCGAACCCTGCGTGTCATAATCGCCCTCTTTTTTTACGACCTTGCTGGAGTAAGCCATGTCCGACGAAACCACCAACGGCGCGATCGCGCCGGCCGAAGCCACCGCGGCCGCCGGCCCGGCATTTACCGTCGAGAAGCTGTACGTGAAGGACGTGTCATTCGAAGCGCCGGGCACCCCGGGCGTGTTCAACGAGCAGGCCCAGCCGCAGCTGCAGATGAACCTCAACCAGAGCGTGCAGCGCCTCAATGACGACGCCTACGAGGTCGTGCTCGGCATCACCCTGACCTGCAACGCCGATGACAAGTTGATGTACCTGGTCGAGGTGAAGCAGGCCGGCGTGTTCGGCCTCAACGGTTTTGACGCCGCGACGCTGGACGGCATGCTCGGTACCCATTGCCCGAACGTGCTCTACCCGTACGCACGCCAGCTGATGAGCGAGCTGATCCAGGCCGGCGGCTTCCCGCCGTTCTTCCTGCAGCCGATCAACTTCGATGCCCTGTACGCCGAAGGCCAGCGCCAGCGCGCGGCAGCGCCGCAGGTGGAAGGCGGCCTGGCCGACGCCGAGACCGCCGGCAACGCCTGAGCCCCTCGCGTGCCGTTGACCACGGATAACGCAGCCAATAGGCCCGCTGCCACCACCACGGTCGCGGTGCTGGGGGCCGGTTCCTGGGGCACCGCGCTCGCCGCGCTGATTGCCCGCCACGGCCATCCGACCACGCTGTGGGGCCGTGATGCGGCCACCGCCGCGGCGATCACGCAAGGCCACGAGAACCCGCGCTACCTGCCCGGGATCGCATTGCCCGGTGCATTGACTGCCACCACCGACCTTGCCGGTGCGCTTCAAGGCGCCGACCTCGTGCTGGTCGTGGTGCCGTCGCACGCGTTTGCCGAGACGTTGCGGGCGCTCGCCCCGTTTCGTCCGGCGCAGGCCGGCGTGGCCTGGGCCACCAAGGGATTCGAGCCCGGCAGTGGCCGATTCCTGCACGAGGTGGCGGCGGAGGTACTGGGACCCGACGTGCCACTGGCGGTGGTAACCGGGCCTTCGTTCGCCAAGGAAGTCGCTGCCGGCCTGCCGACGGCGCTGACCGTGCATTCCGAGGATCACGCTTTCGCCCAGCGGGTCGCCGATGTGCTGCACGGCCCATCGTTTCGCGCCTACACGGGCGACGACATGCTCGGCGCGGAGTTGGGCGGCGCCATGAAGAACGTGCTCGCGGTCGCCACCGGCGCGGCCGACGGCATGCAACTGGGACTCAACGCCCGCACCGGCCTTATCACCCGCGGTCTCAACGAGATGCTTCGCCTCAACCAGGCCATCGGCGGGCAGCCGGCGACGTTGATGGGCCTGGCCGGCCTGGGCGACCTGGTGCTGACGTGCACGGGCGACCTCTCGCGAAATCGCCGCCTCGGTCTGGCGCTCGGCCGCGGGCAGTCGCTGGCCGATGCGGTGCGCGACATCGGCCAAGTGGTCGAATCGGTGCAGACCGCCGACGAGGTGATCCGCCAGGCCGACAAGCACGGCCTCGAACTGCCGATTTCGCGCGCGGTACAGGCCGTGTTGCACGGCACGCTCACCCCGGCCGACGCACTGGGCCAGTTGCTCGGGCGGGAACAGAAGGCCGAGTACACGTACGACATGTTCTGCTGATCCGACCCCACCACCGACCACGAAAAAGGCCCGGCACATGCCGGGCTTTTTTTGTTTCCCGACGCCTGGGATCAGAGGCTGGCGCGGAGGCCGGCAGGATCGCGCGTGCGGCCCTTGATCGCTTCAACCTTGCCGACCCGGCCCAGGCATGGTTGAACGTGAACCGGCCACCGGGCGCCCCGGCAAAGACGCCATCGAAGTCGCCATCCACATGGCCGGTCTTGAGTCACGTTTCAACGCACTCGGCCATGTGATCACGCTGGCTGAGGCTGACCCGGCCTGCGTTCGCGTCAACCAATGCCGCGGCGTTCGCGCGTGCGGGGAACCTGCTGGACTCGACCACGACGTTGCAGGGGCGGCCAGCACGAAAACCACAAAAAAAGCCCGGCCGGAGCCGGGCTTGCATCGCGATGATTCGGGGGAGAGAGAGATCGCGATGGGTATTGCGTGGTTGCCTGGATCAGAACGTCATGCGCGGGCCGACGAAGAACTGGGTGTCGCCGTTGGAGAACTTGACGTCGCCGCTGATGCCCCAGGTCGGGTTGAACTTCACCTGCGCCCCGACGCGGCCGTAGAAGTCGCCGTCGTACTTGCTGCCGTTCTCGTACCCAGCCAGGGCGTAACCCTCGAAATTCGGCATCAGCGCGCCACGCACGCCGGCTTCGACGCTGTAGCCGTCGGCGCTGCCGCCACCCTGGATATCGGTCTTCTCGTAGGCAACGCGCGTCACCAGGTCGGCACTGCGCGAAATCTCGTGGTTGTAACCGAGGCCGGCGCGCCACTGGTCGACGTCGACGCCCTTGAACGGAACGCCGGCGACGGTGAAGTCGTCGGTCTTCTGGCCGCTGTAGCCGCCGAAGATGCTGAAATTCGGCGCGATCGCGCCGGAGCCATTGATGGCCCAACCGTCGGCGTCGCCGCCATCGGTGTTGGTGCCGACATAGCCGGCCTCGACGTAATTGTAGGAAATGCCTTCAGCCGCGGACGCGGCGAGCGGAAGGGCGGCAAGCAAGGTCAGGGCGAGCAGGGAACGCTTCATAAGGTCTGGGCCTCTTTTATATTTTTGGTTTCGGGGGCCGGCGGAAGGTCGGGGGACGCTCCGGCACCGGTGCAGCGCAGTATCCGCAACCGGCCCTAACGGTTCCTGAATTATGAACCAGGCAGTACAGGAACCATTCCGGTTCGCCACGGTCGGGAACCGGCGAGCGCGTTATTCGCCGCGACCCTCGCGGCACGTATTGAAGGCGCTTTCGCTGGTTCCCACGCTCATCCGCCGCCCGCGAAATCGTGCTGCCGCCACGCCTCGAACACCACGACCGCCACCGCGTTCGACAGGTTGAGGCTGCGGTTGTTGGGCCGCATCGGCAACCGCAGGCGCTGCGCGGCCGGCACCGCGTCGAGCACCGCCGCCGGCAGGCCGCGCGTCTCCGGGCCGAACAGGAACGCGTCGCCGGCCGCATAGGCGGGCTGGTCGTGGCGCACCGCGCCGCGTGTGCTCAGGGCGAACACGCGCGGGGCAACCCCGTTGGCGCGCTCGATCAGCGCCAGCGCAGTGCCGAGGTCGGGATGCACCTGCAGCGTCGCGTACTCGTGGTAATCGAGTCCGGCGCGCCGCAGCTGCTTGTCCTCCAGGGAAAAGCCGAGCGGCTCCACCAGGTGCAGGCGCGCGCCGGTGTTGGCGCACAGGCGGATAACATTGCCGGTGTTGGGCGGGATCTCCGGCTCGAACAGGATTACATCGAACATCGGCTATCTCCCGCTGGCGCGAACCGCGTGCCGCCCTGCGG
>JBBRWW010000102.1:0-10442 GCA_038248955.1 Lysobacterales bacterium | reverse complement strand
GCTGGGTCGCCTGGTCGCGCTCAAGGAGGCCTACCCCGACCTCAAGGCCAGCGACAACTTTGCCCAGTTGCAGCGCGACCTGGTCACCGTCGAGGAGCAGCTGCAATACGCGCGGCGCTTCTACAACGGCGCGGTGCGCGATTTCAACGACACCGTGCAGCGCATTCCGGACCTGGTGGTCGCGCGCGCACTGGGGTTCGGCGATGCGGAGTTCTTCCAGACCGGCGCGGCGCAACGCGTGGCGCCGGTGGTGGCGCTGCGACCGTGACCTGGCGCCTGCTCGGCGTGGCGCTGCCAGTGCTGCTGGCGCTGCTGGTTCCCGTCCTCGCGTTCGCCGACGAGCGCATTCTGTCCTATGACAGCCAGGTCGACGTCCGCGCCGACGGCAGCCTCGACGTCGTCGAGCGCATCCGCGTCCGCGCCGAAGGCAGCAACATCCGCCGCGGCATCCACCGCGACTTCCCTACCCGCTACAAGGACCGGCGCGGCAACCGCGTCGTCGTCGGCTTCGAAGTCGGCGGCGTGCAGCGCGACGGCCGCACCGAGCCGTGGTTCACCGAGCACGTCGCCAACGGCGTGCGCGTGAACACCGGCGGCGATGACTTCCTGCCGGTGCCGGCCGAATACACCTACACCCTGCGCTACCGCACCACGCGCCAGCTGGGCTTCTTCGCCGACCACGACGAGCTGTACTGGAACGCGATCGGCCACGGCTGGATGTTCCCGATCGACGCCGGCAGCGTCGAGGTGCGACTGCCACGCCCGCTGCCGATCGCCGCGATGTCCGCCGAGGGCTACAGCGGCATGTTCGGCGCCCGTGGCCGCGACTTCACCAGCACCCTGCCCGCGCCGGGCATCGCGCGCTGGCAGCTACGCCGGCCGCTGCAGCCGCAGGAGGGATTGACCGTCGTCCTGTCGTTCCCCAAGGGGCTCGTTGCCGCCCCCAGTCGCCAGCAGCGCTTGTGGTGGCTGCTCCAGGACAACCGCGGCGTACTGATCGCGCTGGCCGGGCTGGCCGGGCTGCTGG
This sequence comes from Lysobacterales bacterium, assembly GCA_038248955.1. Classification (GTDB taxonomy): domain Bacteria; phylum Pseudomonadota; class Gammaproteobacteria; order Xanthomonadales; family Xanthomonadaceae; genus Lysobacter_K. The sequence continues at coordinate 9,415 of JBBRWW010000102.1, read as the reverse complement.
CCTTCTGCATCCGGCGCTGGCGCCAGCTCGGCCGTGATCCGCCGGCTGGGACGATCATCGTGCGCTACGACCCGCCGACGGGTTATTCCCCGGCCGGGTTGCGCTACATGACGCGCATGGCCTACGACACGCGCTGCTTCTCCGCCGACCTGCTCGCGTCGGCAGTGGACGGCGCCTTGGAGATCCATCGCGACAAGCACCTGTTGAAGGATGCCTGGCGCCTTTCCAGCACCGGCGGCGATGGCGCGGTTGCGACCGCTGAGCAGCGCGCGCTGCTGCAGCGGTTGTTCGCCCGCGGGGCCACCACGCTGGAGCTCGGCAATGCCAACGCCGCGACGATGCAGGCGGCGATTGCGCAGCATTCCCAGGCGCTGGCGAAGCGATTCCAGCCGGCCTTGTTCGATCGCAACGGCGGCAGCATCGGAGTTGCGGCGGTCATCGCCGTGCTGACCGCGGCAGGCGCGTTGATCCTCGCCGGGGGCGCCGGCATCGTGCTGATCATCGCGGTGCTGGCGGCCATGGCGGTGGTGCTGGTGGTGTTCGCGAACCTGATCAAGGCGCCCACGCGCGACGGCCGGCGGCTGATGGACGAGATCGCCGGCCTCAAGCGCTATCTCGAAGTGGCCGACCGTGATGAGCTCGCCAGTCTGTCCGGCCCGGATGCACCCCCTACGCTCGATGCGCGTCGCTACGAACGGCTGCTGCCGTACGCCGTCGCGTTGGAGGTCGAGGACGCCTGGACAAAGAAATTCACGCTCGCCGTCGGCGCCGCAGCCGCGGCAGCGACGACGTCGGCAATCACCTGGTACCACGGCGGCGGCAGTGACATCGGCAGCTTCGCGCGCACGATCGGCAGCAGCCTCAATTCGCAGATCTCGTCATCCTCGACCCCACCGGGCAGCTCCTCGGGCGGCGGCGGAGGCGGCTCGTCCGGAGGCGGCGGCGGCGGGGGTGGGGGTGGCGGGCGTTGAGCGCAGCTACCGGCTCGACGACCACGCCAAGCGGATGTTCTGGGGCGGGTATCAAGCCCTACGTCCAACCGTGGGCGCGGTGCAGGCGGTGCACGCTCAATGCGCTTTCGCGCCGGCCCGCTGCGGAAACAAGGCGATGCAGGCCACGATGAAACCCAGCAGCACCGCGCTGGCGACGTAGCGGCTCAACTCCAGTCCGCCCGCACTGGCGGGCTTGTCGAGGTAGTCGCCGACGACCGCGCCGAGCGGGCGGGTCAACACGAACGCGGCCCAGAACAGCAGCGTGCGCGAGACGCGTGTCCACAGGTACAACGCCACCACCACCGCTAGCGCCGTGCCGAAGATCGCGGCGGCACCGAGATAGCCAAGACCGGCGGTGTCGGCGGTCCAGTCGCCGAGCGCGGTGCCGAGCGTCTGCGAAAACATGATGGTCAGCCAGTAGAACATCTCGGCCTTCGGCGTACTGACGGTATCCACCGAGACGGCGCCCAGCGTTCGATGCCAGACAAACAGCGTCGTGGCCAGCAATGCCGCCAGCAGCGCGGTGCCTCCCGGATAACCGATGCCGAGCGAGCGGTCGGCATAGTCCGCCAACGTGGTCCCGACCGTCGTCGAAGCGATGATCGTCAACCAGTACAACGACGGATGGAAGCGCTTCGCGGCGATCTGCCAATACACGGCGGCCACGAAGATCGTGGCGAAGATCGCGGTGCCGACCAGGTAGCCCAGGCCCATCGACATCGACACCGCATCGCCGCCGGTCTCGCCCAGCGTGGTGGCGGCAATCTTGATGATCCAGAACAGCAAGGTCAGTTCTGGAACCTTGCTCAACGCTTGTTCGGTGGACGTGTTCACAAAGGGGCTACCTCGGTCGGGTCGATGCCGGAGCGTTGCCGCCGGCATCGGCAAGCTTGCCGTCCCCGCCGGAAGTGGATGCGTGCAAGCCGGGTGAGTCACGGTCGGAATAACCTCGAATACGCGGGCGGACCAAACCTCGTGCCGCTGCCTGCGTGCACATTCGCAGCGACAGCGCGTCGACCACCATGCCGTCTGGTCAGGGAATCAGGCCATAGCCTTGCGCTTGCAGATCCACGAGCTTGGTCATGGCCGACAGCGCCACGACGACATCCGGATGGACGTCGGCCGGGACGTAGCCCTGGTGGGTCAGCGCCTGGCCACAGACGTAGATCGCCACGCCGGCATCGTGCAGCGCGGCAATCAGCGCGGCATCGGGGCTGGGTTTGCCGAAGCGCCGCTGGTACGCCGCCGCCGACAGCACCAGCGACGTCGCCTTGCCGTGCACGACCACGGCCACCTTGACGTTTTCCGGCGGCACGCCTGCCAGCGCGTACAGGTTCAGCGCGCGGGCGGCGGCCTCTAGCCCGACGTTGACGCCCGAAGCCGTCGTCTCCCCGCCCGTCGCATCGATCAGCAACCGGTGTACGGCCGTGGGCGCGGGCATCTCGACGCCGTCGGCCAGCGCGAACACGCCGCCGGCCGAGGCGATGCGCGGGAACACCAGCGGTGGAGGTGTCGGCTTGGCCGCGTCATCGGCCGCCCAGGCAGGGGCGACGGCGAGCAGCAGGGCGATCGTGAAGGCACGGATCATGGCGGTACTCCCGGGGAAAGCAATCCAGCCATCCGGCCGGACGGTCGAGGGTAGCAACAACCCGGGAACCGCGGCGTGCATGGGCGCGTTTGCCGCGGTCAGGCAACCCCGCGAGAGCCTGCGGGTTGAGTTCGCGCCTGGGCAAACCCATATCCACGGCAACTTCCCACCGCCCTCGCGGCACCAGGCTCATCCATGAATGCACCGACTGAAACCCGCCAGTTCGAAGCCGAGGTCGCCCAGGTCCTGCACCTGGTCACGCACTCGCTGTACTCGCACAAGGAGATCTTCCTGCGCGAGCTGATCTCCAATGCCTCCGACGCCTGCGACAAACTGCGCTTCGAGGCGATCGGCAATCCCGGGCTGATGGCCGGCGACAGCGAGCTGCATATCGACGTCAGCTGGGACAAGGACGCCCGCACCGTGACCGTGCGCGACAACGGCATCGGCATGCACCGCGACGAGGTCGTGGCCAACATCGGCACGATCGCCAGTTCCGGCACGCGCCGCTTTCTCGAAGCGATGGGAACGGAACACAAGGCCGACGCGCGCCTGATCGGCCAGTTCGGGGTGGGCTTCTACTCGTCGTTCGTGGTCGCCGACCGGGTCAGCGTGCTTACCCGCCATGCCGATGCACCGGCCAGCGAAGGCGTGAAGTGGGAAAGCGACGGCCGCGGCGAGTACACCCTTGCGCCGGCCGAACTGGCCGAGCGCGGCACCACCGTGGTGCTGCACCTCAAGCCCGACGAGGACGAGTTCCTCGCCGCCTGGCAGCTGCGCTCGCTGATCCACCGCTACTCCGAGCACGTCGCCTTTTCGATCCGCATGCCGAAGGAAGCCGTCGGCCAGGACGACGCCAAAGCGCCGACCGGCGAATGGGAAACCGTCAACGCCGCCTCGGCGCTGTGGACCAAGCCTAAATCCACGATCTCCGACGAGGATTACCAGGGCTTCTACAAGTCGCTGGGCCACGACTTCAACGATGCGCTGGCGTGGTCGCACAACCGCGTCGAGGGCAACCAGAGCTTCACCACGTTGCTGTACCTGCCGGCGCAGGCGCCGTTCGACCTGATGATGGGCGGCCGCGACGAACGCAAGGGACTGAAGCTTTACATCAAGCGCGTGTTCGTGATGGACGCCGCAGAGGAGCTGCTGCCCAACTACCTGCGCTTCGTGCGCGGGGTGATCGACGCCGACGACCTGCCGCTCAATGTCAGCCGCGAACTGCTGCAGCACAACCGCCAGCTGGACCGCATCAAGAGCGCCTGCGTCAAGCGCGTGCTCGACCTGATCGAGAAACTCGCCCGCGACGAACCGGAGAAGTTCGCCACGTTCTACAAGGCGTTCGGCAACACGCTCAAGGAAGGCATCGGCGAGGACGCGGGCAACCGCGAACGCATCGCCAAGCTGCTGCGCTTCGCGTCCACCAAGGGCGACGGCGCGAAGCAGACGGTGTCGTTCGACGACTATATCGGGCGCATGGCCGCGGGCCAGGAAACGATCTGGTACATCACCGCGGACAGCTTTGCCGCCGCGTTCGGCAGCCCGCAGCTGGAGGCATTCAAGGCCAAGGACATCGAGGTGCTGCTGATGTTCGACCGCATCGATGAGTGGATGCTCGGCTCACTGCACGAGTTCGACGGCAAGCGGCTGCAGAACGTCGCCAAGGGCGAGCTGCCACTGGACGAGGCCGACAAGCTCAAGCAGGACGAAGCGACCCAGGCCGCCGGCCCGCTGCTGGCGAGGCTCAAGAGCCTGCTAGGCGATCGCGTGAGCGACGTCCGCGTTTCGGCGCGCCTCACCGACTCGCCGTCGTGCCTGGCGCTGGCCGATTTCGACATGGCCCCGCATTTCGCCCGACTGATGCGCGAGGCCGGCCAGGACATGCCCGAGAGCAAGCCGACCCTGGAGATCAACCCGCAGCACGCCTTGCTCAAGCGCGTGGAGGCGGAAACCGACGACGCCCAGGCCAGCGACCTGGCGATGTTGCTGCTGGAACAGGCGGAGATTTCCGCCGGGGCCCCGCTGCCGGATCCCTCCGCGTTCGTGCAACGCATGAACCGGGTGCTGCTGGGTATGTAACGGCACCCCTTATCGTGACGAAGCAAAAAAGCCCGTCGGGATTTCGACGGGCTTTTTTCATCTCGCGCGCCGGCCGCGCGTCCAGGATGGGGCCGTCGCGAACCATCACCAGCGGGTCCCGCAACACCTGCGCGTCGTGCATGGTGACGACCGATACGTGTTCGAAAGTCGTGATCCGACCCGCGTCGCCCGATGCATCGGATGCGCAGGCGGCATCGATCCATGCCAAGCACACGATCACTACCAGCCGCGTCACAGCACGCTGCCGTGGAACTTGCGGAAATCGCATCGGCAGGTCTCCGTCAAGGCGAGCGTCAGCCCGCCGACCCGTCAGGGACCGTCTGGATAACTGGTGTTTTTTTGCCGCGCTTCAGCGTTCCGGACTTCCGCTCGCAGCCGCGGGTGACGATGCCGCCGCTCTCGCGGTATCGCGTGGACTGCGCCGCTGTCTCACCCGGTTTGCGCCGGGCGCGGGACGCGCTGCGCAGCACCACGTTGCCGCTGGCGATCTGGGTGCCGCACGTCAATGAACCCCACCGCCGCGCACAGCGGGCGCAGCTCGGCCCTCGGCAGCTTGCCGGTGCCGCCGACGTTCAACGCGCGCAGCACGCAGACCCAGGGGTTGATGCGCCGCGCGTCGCCCAGGCAAACAGGCAGGTTGATCGATTGGCCAAATGAACCTGCCCGCGTGCCTTTCGCCTAGGTCTCCGTGGCCAATTTGCTGTGCCGGATGCCGTAGAAGAAATAGATCACCAGGCCCAGCGCCATCCAGGCGATGAAGCGGTACACCGTGATCGCCGGCAGCCCGCCGAGCAGGGTGAAGTGCCCGTTGAGCCACCACGGCCAGCCGATGATCAGGAACAGCGAGAAGACGATGCCGGCGGGTGCCACCAGCCACACCGCCGGGACCCGGAAGCGCCGTACGACTTCGGGACGTCGCACCCTCAGGATCAGGACCGACGCGCAGATCACGATGAACGCCGACAGCGTGCCGATGTTCACCAACTCGGCGACCTCGCCGATCGGCAGCAGGCCGGCGACCAGCGCCGTGAACACGCCCAGGATGATGGTCGGACGCGAAGGCGTGCCAAATTTCGGGTGGACCTTGGCGAACCACTTCGGCAGCAGGCCGTCACGTGCCAATGCGAACCAGATCCGCGCGGCGCCCAGCATGAAGGCGAACATCACGCTGGTGATGCCGGCGATCGCGGCCACGTTGATGATCCCGCGCACCCAGTCCAGTCCCAGCGCCGCGAATGCCGCATCGACCGGCGCATCGCTGTTGAGCGTCTGGTACGGCACCATGCCGGTCAGTACCAGCGACACCGCCACGTACAGGATCATCGAGATCCCGAGCGAGAGCAGTACCGCGCGTGGCAGGTCGCGTTGTGGATTCTTGGACTCCTCCGCCGCCGTGGTCAGCGTGTCGTAACCAAATACGGCGAAGAACACGATGCTCGATGCCGCCAGCACGCCGCCCCAGCCGAAGTGGCTCAGGCCCTGCGCATCAAACGTCACCTGGGGAATGAACGGCGTCCAGTTGTCGGTGTTGACGTAGAACGCGCCAACACCGATCACCAGCGCCACGCCAATCACCTTGATCCCGACGATGAACGTGTTGGCCCGCACGCCCCACTCGGTCTTGACCGTGAGCATCCAGGCGATCAGCAGGGTGATGCCGGCCGCGATTACGTTGAACACGTGGCCGTTGCCTGGCTCGGACGGATTGTAGGCACCTTGTGCCCACAGCGGCAGCTGCCATCCAGTCACCTGTTCGAGCAGCGCCTGCACGTAGCCCGACCAGCCGATGGCGACCACGCCCACGATCAGCGCATATTCGACCAGCAGATCCCAACCGATGATCCACGCAAAAAACTCGCCCAGCACCGCATAGCCGTAGGTATAGGCGCTGCCGGTCACCGGGATCATCCCGGCGAACTCGGCGTAGGCCATGGCCGCGCAGGCGCTGCCCATGCCGGCTATCAGGAAGCTCAACACCACCGCAGGACCGGCATTGGCCGCCGCCTGCTGGCCGGCCAGCACGAAGATGCCGACGCCGACGATCGCGCCGACCCCGATGGCGGTGAGCTGCCAGATCCCCAGCACACGACGGAAGTCCTTGTTGCTGCCGGCTTCCTCCTGCAGCTGCTCGATCGTCTTGTGCCGGATCAGTTTCGCCAACAAGCCCATGCGATGCCCCTTTGATAGGAAACCCCAGCGCCTCAGGTTACCGGACCGGCGGTGTAAATCCCAAACGACGGCAATTGCTGCAATGCGGAAAAAGTGCGGGACGACGGCGCTGCAGGCGCCCGGTGTTCGGCTTGCTGCATGGATCGATCAGGGCCTGCTGACCACGCGTTGCCTGGCGAGCGCTATCACATGTCCTCGCGCGTCGACCGCAAGGTGGTCAGCCATGCATTGCAGTGGCTTGCCCAGCACCAGGACCCCATCGAACAGTATTGGATCAACCTTTCCGGACAGCGCTTGGTTTTGGTTTCTTCATGGCCTTTGGCTTCGGAAGCAGCAGGCCGGCGGCGGTGATCCGCACCAGCGCGGCGACCTGCTCCCGGTCATCGAGCTCGTCTGACATCAGGAAATACGGCTTCGCGCCCGGGAACGGTGGCGCCTCCTGCACCGTGCCCAGGTAAGCGCGCCCTGCGGCCGTAGGCTTGACGAAGAACTGGTTGTCGCAGACCAGGCCGACCATCTTCTGGTCGCAGGAGATGCCGTACTCCCCGAACATCTTTCGCGACGACACCTCGCCGGCGCCGCTGATCTGTTCGCATACGTATTCGGCGAAGCCCGGGTCTGATGCCATGTCGAATGCCTGGATGGTGGAGCGATCCTGCGCATGAGGCAGGGACTACCCGCGCAGCATTTCCGCGAGCTTGGCAACCGTATTGATGTTGCGTCCGGTGCCGGTTTTTGCCGCGGGTATTTTCAACTTGGAATCGCCGATGCCGTTGACGTAGTGCACGTGGATCTCGCGCGTGCCCAGCACGAGCTCCTCGCCGTCCTGGCCGCTCAGCGACTCGAGCGCGTCCGCTGGCGGCGGCTGGTCGAGGAAGATCACGACATGGCGATTGGGCGCCGCGCCGGGAAACGGCCTGGCGGCGAGGATGGCAGACATCTCGGCCAGGGTGCGCACCAGCACGCCGACCGGCTTGCCGGCGTACTGTGCCAGTGCCGCCTCCAGCGCCGCCTGCACCTGCCGCGCCGTGGACCCGCTGCGCAGCACGACGTTGCCGCTGGCGATGTAGGTCCGCACGTCGGTGAACCCCGCGACCTCGCACTGCGCGCGCAGCTCGGCCATGGACAGCTTGCCGGTACCGCCAACGTTCACGGCGCGCAGGAGGCAGGCGTAGGTGGGCATGGATCGAAGGGCTCGGGTTGGTCGGCCAATGGCAGCGAGCATGCCTGCCAGAACGACGCGAGGAAAGCGTGTTGCTGCGATGACCGACGACCTGCGCGGATCCTGGCCACCGGTCTTGGTCGCCTGCTTGCGGGTTTGACTCCACCCAGCTCCGCGTTCGTCGCTCACCTCCGCCGTCGCCATGCGGCCGTTGCTACGGTGTTTCCCGGTTGATCCGCTGGCCTGCAAATCGTGTCGCGGCCGACACCCGACCCTTGCCCTGAGAGCAATCCACCCGAAGATAGGAATCAGCCGATGCGTTCATCACTCCTGTTCATCGCCCTCGCCGCTGCCGGTGCCCTGCCGGCTTCGGCGCTGGCCGAAACGCCCGCCACCAAGGCCGGGATCACCCACTACGCCGAACGGATGATGGCGGCCAATTACCGTCAGGATGGGCCAGGCGCGGCCGTTCTCGTCGCGCGTGGCGACGAGGTCCTGTTCCGGAGCGCCCGCGGGCTGGCCGACGTCAGGACCGGGGCGCCGCTCACGGCGGATTCCATGTTCCGGATCGGTTCGGTGAGCAAGCAGTTCGCGGCCGCCGGCCTGCTCAAACTGGTCGAGGCCGGCAAGGTATCGCTCGACGATGCGCTGTCGAAGTACGTACCCGGCTTTCCGAACGGCGAACACATCACCGTCCTGGAATTGCTCAACCACACCTCGGGAATAAAGAATTACACCAGCATCGCCGCGTGGCGGCAGGGTCCGATCGACAAGGACCTCAGCACCGCGCAGACGATCGCCATCTTCAAGGATGCCACGCCGGATTTTGCTCCCGGCGAGGACTGGGCCTACGACAACTCCGGCTACGTCTTGGTCGGCGCGGTGATCGAGGCCGCCAGCCGGCAGCCCTGGCACGACTACCTGCGCACCGCATTGTTCGAGCCTCTCGGCCTCACCCACACCGGCTACGGCGCGGACCCGAAGTTTGCGGCGCAGCAGGTGCTGGGCTATTCGCTGGATGACGGCAACGTGGTGCCCGCCAGGGTGATCAGCATGACCATCCCGCACGCCGCCGGCGCGCTGGTGTCCACCGTCGATGACCTGCTGCGCTGGAACCGCGCCCTGCACGAGGGCCGCGTGCTCCGCCAGGACAGCTACGCGCGGATGATCACGCCCGTCGGCAAAGCGGTCGAGGCGAAGTATGGTTTCGGCATCGAGCTGGCCACCGTGCAGGGTCGGCCGATGCTCGACCACAGCGGTGGCATCTTCGGCTTCGAATCGATGCTCGAATACCTGCAAGGGCCGGACATCAGCGTGGTCGTGTTGCAGAACAACGACAGCAACGCCGGCGACCAGGGCCCGGACATGATCGCCCGCAAGCTGGCCGCCGCGGCACTGGGC
>JBBRWW010000101.1:0-10566 GCA_038248955.1 Lysobacterales bacterium | reverse complement strand
TGGCAATGCCCTGGCCAAGGCCGGGCAGTATCCGCAGGCGATCGCGGCGTACGACCGCGCGCTGCAGCGCCGCCGCATGGACGACGCCGTGGCCAACCGGCGCGCGGTCGAGGCGGCGATGAAGCGCAAGCCGCCGCCGGGCAAGCAGCCCGGCCAGAAAAATCCGCAGTCCGGGGATCCGCAACAGCCTGGTCAGGACGGCCAGTCGTCGCCCGAGGGCCAAGGCGGTTCGCCGCCATCGTCGAAGTCGCCCCCGCCCTCCAATGCGCAGCAGCCACCCCCGCCGCCCGACGCGCCCGGATCGCCGGGCGGCAAGCTTCAGGACGGCAAGCCCGCCGACCCACAGGCGCAACAGGCAGCCGACGCCGCCCAGCGCGAGCGCATGCAGCGCGCGCTGAAGCAGGCACAAGGCCAGCCCGACAAGGGCGCAAAGGGCCAGCCGCAGGCGCCGGCCGAGACCGCTGCCCAGCGCGAACGCCGGATTGCCAACGAGGCCTGGCTCAAGCGCGTGCCCGACGATCCGGGCGGACTGCTGCGCGCCAAGTTCCGGATCGAATACGAGCGCCGCCAGATGGGCGGGCAGGGAGAATGAGCAGGATGTCGCCGAAAGTCGTCTCTTCCGCGCCGCCATCGGCAGCGATGCGCGTCGTCGTGGGCGCGCTGCTGCTGCTGGCCAGCCTCGTCGCCGTCGCGCAACCGCGCGCATGGCTCGACCGCGATCGCATCGGTGCCGGCGAAACGGTCACGCTCAATATCGAGACCACTGGCAACACCGCTCCGGACTACGCGCCGTTGCAGCGCGAGTTCGCCGTCACCGGCAACAGCAGCCGCCGCCAGTTCGAAATGGTCAACGGCCGTGGCAGCACCCGCACCCTGTTTGCGGTCGCGTTGCAGCCGCGCCGCGACGGCCTGCTGACGATCCCGTCGCTCACGGTCGGCAGTGAGCGCACCCAGCCGCTGTCGCTGCTGGTGACCACGGCGCCGGCCGCGCCGCCCAACCGCGCCGGGGCCGATGTGTTCATCGAGAGCGAGGCCGACGACCAGGACCCATACGTGCAGCAGGCGGTTGGCTGGGTGGTGCGGCTGTACTCGGCGGTGCCGCTGGTATCCGGGCAGATCGACCAGCCCGCGCCGGACGGCGCCGCGCTGCAACGCGTCGGCGACGACGCCCAGTACACCCGCCAGTTCGGCGATCGCCGCTACACGGTGGTCGAGCGGCGCTTCCTGTTGATCCCCGAGCGCAGCGGCAGCCTGACCATCCCGGGTGCGAAATTCGAGGGCCGCGGCGCCGGCGGCTTCTTCGAGGACCTGTTCGGTGACCGCGGTGGCGCGCTGCGCGCGCGCGGGGCGCCGCGGATCCTGCGCGTCCAGGCGGCGCCGGCGAACGCGCCGCAGCCGTGGTTGCCCTTGCATGGCCTGCAGTTGCGCTATGCCGCCACGCCGCAGGACCTGCGCGCCGGCAGCGCGGCGACGCTCACCATCGAGGCCACCGCCGACGGCGCCACCGCCGCGCAGATGCCGGAACTGCAACTTCCGGCGATCGACGGCATGCAGGTGTTCGCCGAGCCGGCGCAGGCCGACGAAACCTTCAGCAACGGCCGCCCGCGGGTGAAGGTCACGCGGAAGTTTTCACTGGTGCCTTCGCGAGGGGGATCCTTGCGGTTGCCCGGCGTGCGCATGGACTGGTGGGACGTGCGCGCCGGCGCCGCGCGCGAGGCCAACCTGCCGCCATTGACGTGGCAGGTCGCGGCGGGCGCAGGAGCTGTCGCCGCCCGCCCGCCGGCGTCGCCCGATGGCGCCGCGGCCGTGGCGAACGCGACCGCGCGATCCAGCGATCCCAACCGACGCTGGATCGCCGTCAGCCTGCTGTTCGCGGCGCTGTGGTTGTCGACATTGCTGTGGGCGCTGCAGCATCGCGCACGGCCCGTCGTCGTCGCGGCGGGGCGCGCCGCGACGACGCCCCCGGCCAACGACGCGCGCGGCGCCCCGACGCTGCAACGCGCGCTCGACACCGGCGACTTCACCGAAGTTGCCGACAGCCTGTGCGCGCTGGCGCGCCCAACAGCGCGCGATATCGACGAGGTCATCGAGCGTCTGGCCGACCCGCTGCAACGCGATGCGCTGGCCATGATGCAGCGTGCGCGCTGGGGCGGCGGAGACGGACCCGCCGCGCGCTCGGCGCTGCGCAGCGCCTTTGCCCACGGCCCGCGATGGAGCGATGTAGCCTCGCCACCGGGCGCCGCCGCATCGTTGCCGCCGCTCTATCCCCGGCGCTAGCGCAGCGATCCGCACGGTCCATTCGCGCGGCACCCGCGCACGCCGTTTTGGTGTCGACGCCGCACGCCGCGGCTGCCGGAGGTGCGGGAGCGTTTGCTAAGCTCGGTGCATTGACGGGGGAGCGACACCATGACCGAATCGAAGCACGACGCGCGGCGCGAAGGCACCGGCAGGACCAAGATGCTGCTGCACTGGAAGATCGCGATCGGGTTTGTCGCCGGCCTGGTGCTCGGCATGGTGGTGCACTACGGGATCGGCGCCGACACGGCGTGGGTGTCGATGCTGACGAAGTACCTCACGCAACCGTTTGCGACCCTGTTCCTGACGTTGATCTTCATGCTGATCGTGCCGCTGCTGTTTTCGGCATTGGTGGTGGGCGTGTCGGAAATGGGCGATGTGCGTTCGCTCGGCCGCATCGGTTGGCGCACGCTGGGCTACACCATCCTCCTGTCCGGCATCGCAGTCGTGCTGGGGTTGGCGCTGGTGAACCTGTTCAAGCCCGGCGCCGGGGTGGATCCCGCCCTTGCCCAGGAGCTGCTCACGCAGGGCGCCGAGCGCGCCCAGGCGATCGTGCAGGACAGCGCCTCGCAACCCCGCGGTCTCGACATGCTGATGTCGATCGTGCCGGACAACGTGATCGGCGCGGCTTCCAGCAATTCCAGCATCCTCGCCCTGATGTTCTTCGCGGTGATGTTCGGCATCGGCCTGGTCATGAGCAAGGCCACGCCGGCGATCGAGACGCTCAAGCGCGGCATCGAGGGCCTGTTCGAGGTGTCGATGACCCTGATCGGCCTGGTCATCCGGCTGGCGCCGTACGCGGTGTTCTGCTTCATGTTCAACCTGGCCGTCGTGTTCGGCTGGGAGCTGCTGATCCGGCTGGGTGCGTATGTCGGCGTGGTGGTGCTGGCGCTGGCGATCCACATGTTCGTCGTCTACTCGCTGGCCTTGAAGTTCATTGGCGGCTACTCGCCGGCGGCGTTCTTCAGGGGCGTGCAGGAGGCGATGCTGATGGCGTTCTCCACCGCGTCGAGCAACGCGACCCTGCCCACGGCGCTGCGCGTCGCCGATGAACGCCTCGGCCTGCCGCGCCACGTATCGCGCTTCGTGCTGACGGTGGGCGCCACCGCAAACCAGAACGGCACGGCGCTGTTCGAAGGCGTGACGGTGATCTTCCTCGCCCAGTTCTTTGGCGTCGACCTGGGCATCGGCCAGCAGGTGATGGTGATGCTGGTGTGCATCCTCGGCGGAATCGGTACCGCCGGGGTACCTTCGGGCTCGCTGCCGGTGGTGGCGCTGATCTGCACGATGGTGGGCGTGCCCGCGGAGGGCATCGGCATGATCCTGGGCGTCAACCATTTCCTCGACATGTGCCGCACCACGGTCAACGTGACCGGCGACCTCGGTATCGCGGCGATGGTGTCGCGTGGCGAGACCTCGCCCGCCGCGGCCGCGCCAACGACTGCCTGAGGCAGGCGAAACCCCGCTGTGGCGGGGAGCTGGCCGATGGCTGCCGGCCCGGCGCGACAGCGCGGCCCGCGGGTGGGACAATGCCGCGCCCGTCCGGCCGCTACCGCGCCGTGATCGCGCGGGCGCCGCCCTCCGCTTCCAGACGACCCATCGACGCCATGACGACGCCCAGCCGCCGCGATCTCGCCAACGCCATCCGTTTCCTCGCCATCGACGCGGTCCAGGCCGCCAACTCCGGCCACCCGGGCATGCCGATGGGCATGGCCGACATCGCCGAAGTGCTGTGGAACGACTACCTCAGCCATAACCCCGGCAATCCGAAGTGGTTCAACCGCGACCGCTTCGTGCTGTCCAATGGCCATGGCTCGATGCTGCAGTACGCCTTGCTGCACCTGTCGGGCTACGACCTGTCGATCGACGACCTGAAGCAGTTCCGCCAGCTCGAGTCGAAAACGCCGGGGCACCCGGAAAACTTCATGACCCCGGGCGTGGAGACCACCACCGGCCCGCTGGGCCAGGGCTTCGCGAATGCCGTGGGCATGGCGTTGGCGGAAAAGCTGCTGGCGCAGCGCTTCAACCGCCCGGAAATGGAAATCGTCGACCACCGCACCTGGGTGTTCATGGGCGATGGCTGCCTGATGGAAGGCATCTCGCATGAGGCCGCGTCGCTGGCCGGCACCTGGGGCCTGCACAAGCTGGTGGCGTTCTGGGACGACAACCGCATCTCGATCGACGGCAACACCGCCGGCTGGTTCACCGACGACACGCCGGCGCGTTTCGAGGCCTACGGCTGGAACGTGGTGCGCGGCGTCGACGGCCACGACAGCGACGCGATCAAGCGCGCGATCGACACCGCGATGCTCAGCGATGACAAGCCGACCCTGGTCTGCTGCCGCACCGTGATCGGCTACGGTTCTCCGGCCAAGGCCGGCAAGGAATCCAGCCATGGCGCGCCGCTTGGGCCCGACGAAATCATCGCCACGCGCGGCGAACTGGCCTGGGAGCACGAGGCGTTCCACATCGCCGACGACATCTACGACGGCTGGCGCGTCGGCAACGTCGGCCTGGTCCGCGAGGACGAATGGAACCGCCTGTTCGACCAGTATTCGGCGCGCCACCCGCAGCAGGCCGATGAGCTGATCCGCCGCTCACACGCCGAACTTCCCGACGGTTTCGCCGAGGCCGCGGACGCCTATATCGCCAAGCTGCAGGCCGACGGCCCGGTGATCGCCTCGCGCAAGGCCTCGCAGATGGCGATCGAGGCGTTCGCGCCGCACCTGCCGGAACTGGTCGGCGGCTCGGCCGACCTGGCCCACTCCAACCTGACGCTGTGGAGCGGCAGCAAGTCGGTCGCCAGCGACGATCCCGATGCGAACTACATCTACTTCGGCGTGCGCGAGTTCGCGATGACCGCGATCAGCAACGGCCTCGCCGTGCATGGCGGCTTCATCCCTTACGACGCGACGTTTCTGGTGTTCAGCGACTACGCCCGCAATGCGGTGCGCATGAGCGCGCTGATGGGCGCCCACGCGATCCACGTCTACACCCACGATTCGATCGGCCTGGGCGAGGACGGCCCGACGCACCAGCCGATCGAGCACGTGGCCTCGCTGCGCTACATCCCCGGCAACGATGTCTGGCGCCCGTGCGACGCGGTCGAGTCGGCGGTGTGCTGGCGCGCCGCGATCGAGCGCCACGACGGCCCGAGCTGCCTGGTGTTCTCGCGCCAGAACCTCGCCCACCAGCCGCGCGATGCGCAGCAGGTGGCGGACATCGCCCGCGGCGGCTACACGCTGCGCGGCGGTGGCGACGCGGTTCCCGACGTGATCCTGATCGCGACCGGGTCGGAAGTGGGCCTGGCCACCCAGGCCGCCGACCGGCTCGCGGCCGACGGACTCAAGGTGCGGGTCGTGTCGATGCCCTCGACCGACGTGTTCGACCGCCAGGACGCGGCCTACCGGGAATTGGTGCTGCCCAATGCGTGCCGCAAACGCGTCGCGATCGAGGCCGGGGTCAGCGACTTCTGGCGCAAGTACGTCGGCCTCGATGGCGCGGTGATCGGCATCGACACGTTCGGCGCCTCCGCACCGATCGAAGCGCTGCTTCCGCACTTCGGATTCACCGTCGAAAAGATCGTGCAGGCGGCCAACGCGCTGGCCTGATCGTCGCGTCGTCGCCAAAAAAGCAGCGGCCCGGGCCGCTGCTTTTTTTTGCCATCGCAGGTTCGGTCAGCCGGCGGGGTCGGGTCGCGGCGTTTCGTAACGCTTGAAATAGCCATGGTGCTGCAGGTGGTCGTGGTCCTGGCCCACCGCGAAATACGCCTTGCCGCCGCGGCGCCCGGTCTGCAGGCATGGAAGTTCGTACTGCGCCTCGGGGTTGTTGGTGTAGTAGTGCGGGATCTTGTCGATGAAGCGCCCCAGCATCTGCGGTCCGCATTCCATCTCGTCGTATTTGTCGAAGCCGAAACGCGGGTTGCCGATGTTGAAGTCGTCGACGCAGACCACGCCATTGCCGATCAGCGACAGCTCGCGCTCCAGCGGCCAGGCGTCGTACCAGTGCGCGTCGAGGTAGTAGAGCGGGCAGCGGAAACGGTCGCGGAACTTGCTGATCAGGTCGGGCGAGTCGAGCTTCTCGACATGCGTGTGCGGCATGAAGCCGACGCGACGCCGGACCAGGTCGACGTAGCGGTCGACCACGTCGCAGGTGACGATCGCAAGGTGCGGGTAGGCGCGGGCCAGGTAGTCGGTGGTATCGCCGGCGTTGCAGCCGGTCTCGATGATCGCGTCGCACTGGTAGCGATCGATCAGGTAGTCGAATTCGAGCGCGGTGGTGATGTCGAAACCGAACGGACCGCCGCCGTCGCTGAGCTCCGCCGCGCCCAGGCGCAGGGTGCGGTAGAAATGCCGGTAAACGTTGTCTGAGGACATCGGGTGCGCCCCTCTCCAGGCGTTGCAGGATCGCCCGAGTATAGGGCGGGCAGGCTCACTTGCCGGCCTCGCGCAGGGCCAGGCCCAGCAGCCTGGCTTCGAGCCATTCGCCCGGTCCGGCGGGCGAGGCCAGCCGCATCCGCGCCATCGCTTCGGCATCGTCCGTATGGCCGTCGGCGAGTGCGCGCAGCACCGTGTGCAGCTTGCGCGACGTGTTGGCGGTATTCGACGCAAGCCATCCGAGCGCCTTCGCCAGGCGTTGCTCCACCACGCTGAAGTCGCTGCCCAGCGGGTAATCGGGCAAGGTGCCATCGGCGCGCAGCGGGGCAAGGGCCGCGCGCAGCTGCGCCGGGGTGTTGCGCGATGCCGTCGCCGCCAGCGTCGATCCACTACCGACCTTGCCCGCCTTGCGGGCGGTGTCGACCAGCGTCGCGGCGAAGCGCGCGTCGGCGATCGCGGCCATCGCCATGATGCAATCCTCGTCGACCAGTCCACGCACGTCGGCGATGCCGTATTCGCTGATGTAGACGTCGCGCAGGTGGCGCGGGATCGTGGTGTGGCCGTAGTTCCACGGGATATTCGACGTCGTCCTGCCGTGGGCGTCGCGCACCGCGCGCAGCATCAGCACCGAGCGCGCGCCGGGCAGGGCATGGGCCATCGCGACAAAGTTGTATTGGCCGCCGACTCCCGACACCACGCGGCCATCCTCCAGCGCGTCGGATACCGCCGCGCCGAGCGCCGTGACCATCATCGCGCTGTTGAAGAACCGCGCGTCTCGACGCTTCAGTCGCTCCAGTGTTTCCTGGCCGTTGTAGAGGTCGTTGATCTCGCTGATGCGGCGCATGCCGATGCCGTGCGGGCGCTCGTCGTCGGGCAGGTCGCGCAGCCACTGGTAGAACTCCGGCGAGCCGAGGTAGAACGCGCCGTGCAGGTATTCGCCGTCGCGCTCCAGCACGGCGCGATCGGCCGTCGTCGCCGTGCCGTCCGCATCGCGCTGCATCACGCCGACGTCGTCGACCACCTTGCGCCGGATCACGCCGACCTCGACCAGGCGCTTGAAGCCCTCGTTGACCATCTCGCTGCAGCCGTACAGGCCGGCCTGGAACGGCCCCAGGTCGCCGCTGTCGGCGACCACGCGATGGCGGTCGAGTCGCGGATCCAACGCCGCCAGCACCCGCCGGTAGGCGGCGTTGTCGGTGTGGCGCAGCGCGAGCGCGTGGCACAGCGCGTCGGCCAGCGCGCCGATGCCGATCTGCAGCGTGCCGCCGTCTCGCACCAGCGCACTGGCATGGAAGCCGATCGCGTAGTCGGCGTCGCTGACCGGTTGGCGCGGAAGCGGGAACAGATTCGGGTAGGGCCCCGGTGGCATTACCACGACATCGAAATAGCCGGCCTCCACGGCGGCCTGGCCGCCCAACCAGGGCAGATTGGGGTCAATCTCGGCGACCAGCAGCGGCCGGGGAAGGCCGCGCGCGACGATCGCGTCGACCGCGTCCCTGGTCAGGTCGGTATTGCACGACAGTGACAGCCGCGCGCCCACGTCGCCGGCGGCGTTCGGGTCGCGGGCGACCTTCTGCACGATCGCGTTGACCGCGCGGTCGGCGAGCGCGCGCGCGACGTGGGTGTAGTTGAGGCTGGCGTAGCGCTGCTGCGCGGCCGGCGAATGCAGCAACGCGCCGGACTGCAGGTAGAACTCCTCGACCACGATGTTCGCCGGCATGGCGTTGCGCTTCAGCGCGCGGACGTACTGCAGTCGCGGGAAATCGTCGCCGAACAGGCGCTGTACAAACGGCCCCACGAAACGTGCCTGCAGTCCCTTGCCGGCGCCCGGCGGGTCGAGGGACAGCGCCGTGTAGAGGTGCAGCGAGCGCGTCGGGTCGGCCTCGATGCGCGTGGTCAGCGCATTCAACAACCGGTGCGGCTTGCCCAGTCCGAGCGGGGCGGCCATGTGCAGCGGCCCGTCGACGCGCGCCAGCAGCAGGTCAACCGCGGCACCCAGGGTGGTGAGATAGGTCGGATCGGGTCGCTCGGTCATGCACGCAGACTAGCGATTGCCGGGTGAGCCTGCGGCAACAGGTCGATGCGATCGACGCCCGCGCGCCTGGCACGCGCGCGGGCTTTGGCGCATGCGCCCGGACGCGCGCCTCGCCGCGCTCGTGGAATGGGCGGCACGCGACGACGCTTGACAGTATCGATTACAGGCGTAATCTCCAGAAAAGATTACGGATGTAAACGATGCAGATCAGTGATGCCGAAGCGATCGTTATGGACGTGTTGTGGCGGACCGCGCCGCTCGCCGCCGAGGACGTCGTGGCGGCGCTGGGCGATGCCCAGCAGTGGCAGGAAGCGACGATCAAGACGCTGCTCAACCGGCTGCTCAACAAAGGTGCGATCACGGCGACCAAGGAGGGACGCCGGTTCCTGTATTCACCGATGCTGCAGCGCGAGGACTGGGTGCACGGCGAAAGCCAGGGCCTGCTGGAACGGGTGTTCGGCGGCCGCGTCGCGCCGCTGGTCGCGCACTTCAGCCAGCACCGCAAGCTCAGCAAGTCCGATATCGCCGCGTTGCGCAAGCTGCTCGAGGAGATCGACGATGACTCCGACTGATCTGGCAGGACTGCCGATGCTGGTCGAGCTGCTGTGGCAAGCCACGCTCGCCGGCAGCGCCGCGCTGGCGCTGGTGCTGGCGTTGCGCCGGCCGTTGCGGCGCGCCTTCGGGGCCGTCGTGGCGTATGCGGCCTGGGCGCTGATACCGGCAGCGATAGTCGCGGTGTCGCTGCCGGCGGCGACCGTGACCGTTGCGGCCCCGGCCCCGGCGTTGCTCATCGCCGATGCGGGCCTGATGCCGCTGGCGACGATGCCGGTCACCGCGCCGTACGATGCCGCGCCATGGCTGCTGGCGGCGTGGCTGGCCGGCGCACTGGTCATGGCGCTGCGCCAAAGTCGCCAGCAGCGGACGTTCCGGCGCGGGCTGGGGCGTTTGACGCTGCGCGCCGACGGGCTGCAGCAGGCCGAGACCCTGGCCGGGCTGCCGGCGGCGATGGGGCTGGTGCGCCCCGTGATCGTGGTTCCCGCGGATTTCGACAGCCGCTATTCGGTCGACGAACGCGAGCTCATGCACGCCCATGAACGCAACCACATCGCCAGCGGCGACCTGCAGGTCAACGCGCTGGTCGCCGGCCTGCGCAGCGTGTTCTGGTTCAACCCGCTGCTGCACCACGCCGTCCGCCACTTCCGACAGGACCAGGAACTGGCCTGCGACCAGCGCGTGATCGCGCGCCACCCGCACGGCCGCCGCGCCTACGGCGAGGCGATGTTCAAGACCCAGCTCGCCTCGCAGCCGCTGCCGCTGGGCTGCCACTGGGCGGTGTTCTATCAGGCCCGCAACCATCCCCTCATGGAGAGAATCGCCATGCTCAAGCAACCCGTTCCGACAACCGCACGCTGGATTGGCGGCGGCACCCTGGTCGTCGTGCTCACGCTCGGTGTCGGCTTCGCCGCCTGGTCGGCGCAACCCAGGCGCGAGGTGTTGGCCACAGACCTTCCCACGGGCACGCTGATGACGCAGGTGGAAATGCGCATCGATGGCGGCGAACCGCTGCAACGCACGGTGATCGGCAAGCCCGGCGAGCCGTTCGCGATGCGCGGCGAGCACTTGGGACAGCAATGGGACGTGCATGGCACCGCCTCGCCGCGTGGCGACGGCTTGATTGGCCTCGCCACGACGCTGAGCCGCGATGGCAAGCTGGTGGCTTCGCCCACGCTGGTGGTACGCGAGGGCAGGAAGGCGGGGATCGGGATTGGGGAGAAGGATGCGGCCAGTGGCGCGTTCAAGGGCATCGCGCTGGAGGTGATGGTCACCGCCGCGGCGCCAGGCGTGCCACCGGCGCCGCCG
>JBBRWW010000100.1:0-10658 GCA_038248955.1 Lysobacterales bacterium | reverse complement strand
CGGCCTCGGCGACGCCGATACCTCGGCGCTCATCACCTTGAAACGCGGCGGCTGATCAGGCCGTCCGGCCAGGCCGGCCCTGCCGCGCGCGGCGGATGCTGCCGTTACGCGGCAACCGGCCGGGGCTTCCGCGCTGCCAGGAGTTCGCCGAGCATCGCTCCCAGCCAGGAAGCGACCAGCTCCAGCACGATCGTGAGGGCGTTGAATTTGAGAATCACGGCCAGCGACAGCGCCGCCCCGGCGCCAGACGGCGGCGGGGCGACGGTCAGCGCAACGATCGCCATGATCCACACCAGCGCGCTCAGTGCGACCGCGATCCAGCGGAACCGGCGACGGGCGATCCAGCCGCCAAGCGTCATCGCGGCGAAGGTGATGGCGAGGTTGCCAAGCACGAGCGTGCCCATCCCGGTGCGCAGCGGCAGATCCAGCGACCCGCCCGACGCCTTGGTCAGCAGGTCGAAGCCCAGCATCACTCCCAGCGCCGCGATACTGCCCACCAGAATGCGTTTGTCCATGCCATCGCCCCCCGCCGACCCAGTGCCGGCAGTCTACGTCACCGCACAGGAGCGCCGCTCCGCATGCGCCTACTGGACCTTGATCGCCATGCCCGGCAGGCCGCCACTGGCGAGCTTGCGTTTGGCTTCAGCCAGTTCGCCGGCGGTGCCGTAAGGGCCCATGCGCACGCGGTACACGGTCTTGCCGTCGCTGCTGGCCGACTCGACCCGCGCGCCCAGGCCCAGCAGTGCGATCCGTGCCTTGAGTTCCTCGGCCTGGCCCGAGGCCTGGAACGCGCCGGCCTGCAACAGGTAGCGGGCGTTGTCATCGGCCGCCGCCGCCGGCTTGGCAGTCGCGGTCTGGGTGGCCGCAGCCGCAGCCGCGGATTCATCGTCGGCGCTGACCGTCGTCGGAAGGGGTGTCGCACCGGTCGGCGTAGTGGCGGCTGCCGTCGTTGCCGCCTGCGCCTGCTGCGAGGCGCGTCGGGTCTCGGCGCGTTCGGTGGCGGCCAGTTCGGCGTCGCTCAGCGCGACCTCCTTGCCGGGCAGCAGGGTGTAGAAGTCGTAGTCGGCACGTTTCCCGGCGGCCTTGGCAGCCGCCTTGGCGTCGTCGTCGCGCGCGGGCGCCGCCCCGTCGGGCGCCACCACGTCGTCGGCGTCGATCGCGACCGGCGCGGGCTCCGCATCCGGGTTCGGTCGGGGCCGGAAGAAACCGTCGCCATCGGACTTGAGCAGCCGCGGCGCGAACAGGATCAAGGCCACCCCGAGCAGCAACCCGATCATGCCCCAGGCCCAGCCCGGCAGTCCGCCGCCATTGCCATGGTTGCGTCGCGCCTGCGTCTTTCCGCGTCGTGCTGCCATTTACATCACCTCGGGGGCATGGATGCCCAGCAGTTCGAGACCGTTGGCGAGCACCTGGCGCGTCGCCGCCGCCAGCACCAGCCGGGCATCGCGCACATTGGCGTCGTCGACCAGGAACTGGTGGTCGTTGTAATAGGTCTGGAACGTCTGCGCCAGTTCCAGCAGGTAGCCGGCCACCTGGTGCGGCTCGAGGTGCTCGCCGGCCACGGCCACCACGTCGGGGTAGCGCAGCAGCGTGGTGACCAGCTCGTGCGCCGGGTCGTCGGCAAGATCGAGTGGTTGGCGCAGGCCATGGTCGGGATCGAACGCGATGCCGCGCTCGGCCGCCTGCCGGAACAGCCCGCAGATGCGCGCGTGCGACAGCTGCACGTAGTACACCGGATTGTCGAGCGACTGCGAACGGGCGAGGTCGATGTCGAACGTGATCTGCGAATCGGGCTTGCGCGCGACCAGGAACCAGCGGGTCGCATCGCGCCCGGCCTCGTCGATGAGGTCACGCAGGGTCAGGTAACTGCCGGCGCGCTTGGACAGCTTCACTTCCTCGCCGCCGCGCATCACCGTGACCATCTGGTGCAGCACGTATTCCGGCCAGCCCGGCGGGATACCGACGTCGAGCGCCTGCAGGCCAGCCCTGACCCGGGCGAGGCTGCCGTGGTGGTCCGCGCCCAGTTCGGTGATCGCGCGCTCGTAACCTCGCTGCCACTTGCTGAGGTGGTAGGCGACGTCGGGCACGAAGTACGTGTACGTGCCGTCGGACTTGCGCATCACGCGGTCCTTGTCGTCGCCGAAGTCGGTGCTGCGCAGCCACAGCGCGCCGCCGTCCTCGTAGGTATGCCCGTGGGCGATCAACCCGCGCACGGTTTCCTCGACCTTGCCGTCGTCGTACAGGGCGCTTTCGAGGAAATACACATCGAAGCCGACCCCATACGCGGCGAGGTCGCCGGTCTGCTCGTTGCGCAGGTAGGCCACCGCAAAGCGGCGGATCGCGTCGAGATCGGCCGCATCGCCGCCGGCGACCACGACGTGGTCTTCGAACGTGACGGTATCGCCGCGCAGGTAGGCCTGGGCGACGTCATCGATGTAGTCGCCGCGGTAGCCGTCCGCGGGCCAGCGCGCGTCGTCGGGCGTGATGCCCCGCGCGCGCGCCTGCACCGAGATGGCGAGGTTGTTGATCTGCACGCCGGCATCGTTGTAGTAGTACTCGCGCGCCACGTTCCAGCCGTTGGCATCAAGCACCCGCGCGATGCAGTCGCCGATCACCGCGGCGCGGCCGTGGCCGACGTGCAGCGGTCCGGTCGGATTGGCCGACACGTATTCGACGCCGGCGCGATGGCCGCGACCGGACGCATTGCGGCCGTACTGCGCGCCGTGCACCAGTACCGCGCCGACCTGCTGCCGCCACGCCGCTTCGGCGAGATGGAAGTTGATGAAGCCCGGCCCGGCGATCTCGACGCGGGCGATGTCGGCACTGACGGGCAGCGCATCGACCAGCGCCTGGGCGATGGCGCGCGGGTTGGACTTCGCCGCCTTGGCCAGCAACATCGCGGCATTGGTCGAAAAGTCGCCCTGGGCGCGGGTCTTGGGACGTTCGATCACGAAGTCGGGCGCGGGCGCATTGGCGGCCAGGGTGCCGGCGGCGCGCAACGCATCGATGGCCTGCGCGACCAGCGCGCGGAGAGTGGCTTTCACGGGGATTCTGCGAGGTATTGCGAGGCCCGACATTGTACGCGAGGGTTTCGGCTGTGCCGCCGGCGGCCGCGCCGGTCCCGTCAATCGGGTGCTGCAGCCCCCCACCGGGGTGCAATGAGCGGGGACGCGGTGTGCTGGCCCCCCGACGCGCCGTCCACCGCCACGTCGGGATGCACAGCCGGGTGCCTGCGGAAGTCGCCCCAGCTCACGCGAATCGAAGTTCACATCGTGCCAGCACTGCCGCCGCCCGCGGGCTCACACCCATCCTCGCGCCGCCAGCGATACCGGCGGCCCGTCGGCGATCACGAAGTGATCGAGCAGGCGGATGTCGACCAGCGCCAGCGCCTGTTTCAACCGCGCGGTCACCGCGCGGTCGGCGGCACTGGGTTCGGGATTGCCGCTGGGATGGTTGTGGCCGACGATCACGGCCGCCGAATTCACGGCCAATGCGCGTCGCACGACCTCGCGCGGGTGCACCTCGGCGCCGTCGAGCGTGCCGCGGAACAGCTCCTCGAACGCGATCACGCGGTGGCGGGTGTCGAGGAACATCGCCGCGAACACCTCATGCGGAAAACCGCGCAGGCGCTGGGCGAAGTAGCGGCCGGCGGCCTGCGGGTCGCTGAGCGCCACGCCGCGCTCCAGATCCGCCGACAAATGGCGATGGCCCAGTTCCAGTGCCGCTGCCAGCGCGCAGCTGCGGGCCGGGCCGAGCCCGGGCAGCTGCGCCAGTTGCGCCGGACTGCGTTCCAGCAGCGCGCGCAGCGGACCGTGCGCAGTCAGCAGCTCGCGCGCGGTGCCGACCGCGTCGCGGCCGCGCAGGCCGGAGCCGAGGAAGATCGCCAGCAGCTCGGCGTCGGAAAGCGCCGCCGCGCCGCGGGCGAGGAGTTTTTCGCGTGGCCGTTCGGCCGCGGGCCAGTCCCGGATATGCATGGCCACAGCTTGATGCCCTGCGCCGCGCGATGGCATCGGGCGATGCAGGGCCATCGGGTAAGCTAGCCACCGCGTCTGCGGTAGGAAATCCCCGATCGATGGCCGGTTCACTGCAAGGGCAACGCATCGTGCTGTGCGTGTGTGGTGGCATCGCCGCCTACAAGGCGGCCGAGCTCGTGCGCCGCCTCATCGAGGCCGGGGCGCAGGTGCAGGTGGCGATGACCGACAACGCCGCGCGCTTCGTCGGCGCCGCGACCTTCCAGGCGCTGTCCGGCCGACCGGTGCGCAACTCGCTGTGGGACGAGGCCGCCGAGGCGGCGATGGGCCACATCGAACTGGCGCGCTGGCCCACCCGCATCCTGGTTGCCCCGGCGACCGCCAACATGCTCGCCAAGCTCGCACACGGTTTCGCCGATGACCTGGTGAGCACCCTGTGCCTGGCCAGCGACGCGCCGATCGCGGTCGCGCCGGCAATGAACCGGCTGATGTGGACGAACGCAGCGACCCAGGCGAACGTCGCCACGCTGCGTTCGCGCGGCTTCGCGATCCTCGGCCCGGGGTCCGGCGGGCAGGCCTGCGGCGAGGTCGGCGAGGGCAGGCTGCTCGAACCCGACGAGATCACCGCTGCGCTCGCGACGTTGTTGGGCCGCAACGCGCCATGAATCCTGCCGCTTCGATGGCCGGTCAGCGCCTCGTGGTGAGCGCCGGACCGACGTTCGAGGACATCGACCCGGTGCGCTTCATCGGCAATCGCAGCAGCGGCAAGATGGGCTTCGCGATCGCCGCGGCTGCCGCACGGCGTGGCGCACACGTGGTGCTGGTCGCCGGCCCCGTGGCGCTGGCGACGCCAGCGGGGGTGGAGCGCGTCGACGTACGCTCGGCCACGCAGATGCACGCCGCGGTACTGGCCGCGTTGCCGGCCGACGCCTACATCGGCGCCGCCGCGATCGCCGACTACACGCCCGCCCACGTTGCCGCGTCCAAGATCAAGAAGCGTGCCGGCCACCTCACACTCGAGTTGGTGCCGACCGCCGACATCCTCGCCGAGGTCGCCGTCCACGCGATGCGTCCGCGGCTGGTGGTGGGCTTCGCCGCCGAGACCGACAACCTCGAGGCCTACGCGCGCGGCAAGCTGGAGAAAAAAAAGGTCGACCTGATCGCCGCCAACCGCGTCGGCCTCCTCGGCAGCGGCTTCGAGAGCGACGACAATGCCCTCGAGGTCTACTGGCCCGGAGGCGCGCTCGCGCTGGGCCCGGCGCCCAAGACCGAACTGGCCGGGCAACTGCTCGACCTGATCGCGGCGCGACTACGGTGAACGCGTCGGGCAACACTCCTGTCCCCCCTGCGCGCGACACTCCGGCAAACACAGGAACACCCATGCAGCACGTGCTCGAAATCAAGGTGCTCGACCCCCGCTTCGGCGCGCAATGGCCGCTGCCGGCCTACGCGACCGCCGCCAGCGCCGGCCTCGACCTGCGCGCCGCACTGGAAGCGCCGCTGCGGCTGGCGCCGGGCGATACCGCGCTGGTGCCGTCGGGGCTGGCGATCCACCTTGGCGACCCGGGCCTGTGCGCGGTGATCCTGCCGCGCTCCGGATTGGGCCACAGGCATGGCATCGTGCTGGGCAACGGTACCGGGCTGATCGATGCCGACTACCAGGGGCCGCTGTTGATCAGCGTGTGGAATCGCGGCCGCGAGGCTTTTACGATGGAGCCCGGGGATCGCATCGCGCAATTGGTGGTTTTGCCGATCGTGCGGGCTACATTGCAGGTCGTGGATGATTTCGAAACCAGTGCACGCGGGACCGGGGGCTTCGGCCACACTGGCGTGCGCTGACAGGGGAAGCGGGCATGGTGGATTTCAAAATGGAGCGTCCCCAGTTGTCGGCGGCGCAGCTCAAGCCGTTGCTGACGGCGGCGATCGTGGTCGGTTCGCTGCTGGCGGTGTGGTTTGCGTGGAACGCGTGGGAGCTGCAGCGCGACGGCGCGCGCCGCGAAACGCTGACGCGCGCGCGCGACGAGGCCGTGCAGGCGGCGCAACGTGCGCTGGCGACCGAGCACAAGCGCTTCAGCCAGCAACTTGCCAGCGCTGGCGTGCAACGGGCGCTGGAGGTGGCTGACCTGACGGGCGCCGGGTTCGAACTCACGCAAGGGTGGCCGAGCGCCAAGGCCGGCGTCGTGTTGCCGCCCGACCTGCAGCCGGCCTATGCGGCGCTCGACCAGGCCGGCGCCAGCGCCGGCGGCTACGGTCGCCTGGCCGCGCTGGAAGCGGCGCTGGTAGCGGACCGGCCGGTGGCCTGGGTGGTCCGGGAGGGCGCCACCACCAGTCTGGTACTGGCGGCGCCCGCTCGCCACGCCGGCAGTCTGGTCGGCGTAGCCAGCGTGCAAATGCCGTTGCAGAGGATCACCACCGGGCTGCAGGGCGCGAACGTGCCCGAGGACACCTATCTCGCCCTGCGCCAGGGCAGTGCCAGCGTGGTCGAACGTGGCGACCCCGCGCTCGCCGTCGCGGCCGAATCGCTCGCCGCGCCGATCGCGGGCAGCGACCTGCGCGTCGCCGCGGCCGTGCCCGACATGGCCGGTGGCCCGCTCGGCCTTGGCCCATTGGGTTGTGCGATCGCGGCGTTGCTGTCCGCGTTGCTTGCATTGGCCGCCTGGCGCGGTCCGGCCCTGCTGCGCCGTCGGGTCAGCAACGACGGAGCGGACGAGGCGCCGGCGCAAACCCTGGCCGAAGCCATGGGTGAAGCGGATCGCCCGCCGGCACCGCCGACGGTGATCGATCCCCGCGCGGAGGCCGCCAACACTGCCATGGTCGGGCTCGACCGTGGCATCTTCCGCGCCTACGACATCCGCGGCATCGTCGGCCAGACCCTGGACGCCGGGGTCGCCGAACAGATCGGCCATGCGGTCGGCTCGCTGCTGCACCAGCAGGGCCTGCGCGACATCGTGGTCGGGCGCGACGGACGCCTGTCCGGCCCGATCCTCAGCGAGGGCCTGATCGCCGGCCTGCGCAAGGCCGGTGCCAATGTCATCGACATCGGCCTGGCGCCGACGCCGCTGGTGTATTTCGGCGCCTTCCACCTGCGCGCGGGTTCCTGCGTTTCGGTGACCGGTAGCCACAACCCACCGGACTACAACGGTTTCAAGATCGTGGTCGGCGGCGAGACGCTGTCGGGCGACGCCATCACCGACCTGTACGCGCGCATCGCCGAGGACCGGCTGTACACCGCCGACAGCCCGGGCACGCTCGACCAACGCGACATCAATGAGGATTACCTGCAGCGCGTCTCGTCGGACGTGCAGCTCGACCGCCCGCTGAAGGTGGTGGTCGACGCCGGCAATGGCGTTGCCGGCGAACTCGGTCCGCGCGTGCTGGCCGCGATCGGCGCCGAGGTCACGCCGCTGTACTGCGAGATCGACGGCACGTTCCCGAACCATCACCCCGATCCCAGTGAAGCGCACAACCTCGTCGACCTGATCCAGATGGTGGAGCGCCTCGATGCCGACCTGGGCATCGCCTTCGACGGCGACGGCGACCGCCTCGGCGTCGTCACCCGCGACGGCCAGAACATCTTTCCCGACCGCCTGCTGATGCTGTTCGCGGCCGACGTGCTGGAGCGCAACCCGGGCGCGCTGGTGATCTACGACGTCAAGTGCACCGGCCGCCTGCCGGGCTACATCCTGCGCCACGGCGGCAGTCCGCTGATGTGGAAGACCGGGCACTCGCTGATCAAGGCCAAGATGCGCGAGACCGACGCCGAGCTGGCCGGCGAGATGAGCGGGCACTTCTTCTTCAAGGAGCGCTGGTACGGCTTCGACGACGGCATCTATGCCGCCGCGCGCCTGCTGGAGATCCTCGCTGCGCAGCCCGGTACCGCGACCGACACCCTCAACGCGCTGCCCGACGGCGTGTCGACCGCGGAGATCAAGGTCGATGCCCCGGACGGCGACCCGCACAGCTTCGTCGAGCGGTTCCGCAACGCCGCCAGGTTCGACGGCGGGCGGCTGTCGACCATCGACGGCCTGCGCGTGGACTTCGACGACGGCTGGGGCCTGGTGCGCGCATCCAACACCACGCCGGTGCTGGTGATGCGTTTCGACGCCGATAGCCGCGAGGCGCTGGCGCGCATCCAGGGGGAATTCCGTGGCCAGTTGCTGGCGCTGAAGCCGGATCTGGTGCTGCCGTTCTGAGTCGCAGGCCGGGCAGGGAGGCCACACACATGAAAAAGAGGCCGAAAGGCCCCTAGTTCATGGGTGTGATGCGTCTGGCCAGTGGCCGGGCGGCACCCGTTCGCCGCGCCCTGTCAACCGTCGCTGGCCAGCTTGGTGGCCGCAGCCGCCGGCGCCTTCAGGGCGCGGTAGCGGGCCAGCGAATCGACGAATTCGCCCTCGATCGTGCTCGCATCGCGTTGCTGCTGGGCCAGCATGTTCTGCTGCCGCAGCAGTTCGCCATGCTGCTGGTGAATGTTGCTGGCCAATCGTTTCGGTACCGGCTTGGCCGAAAGTTCGGCATCGCCGGCGCGCTGGAGCAGGGTCAGGAGGCTGTGGCGCAGGCTGGCGACGCTCATGCGCGACGCCTTTACCGTGCCCACGCTCAGGGAGATTCGATTTTCATAGGCGCGGCGCAGGTCGGCTTCGCTGGCATAGGATTCGACCATCGCCATTTCCCGGCGCTGGCGTGCCTCCGAGGCCAGTGCGCCTTGCCGATCCGCCTCTGCCTCGACCGCGGCCGCGGCGCGTTCATCCATGCTGGGGGCGCGATCCAGATGGCGCGTGGGCAGGCCGCTGCGGGCGCTGATTTCGGTGCGCGCGCTGTCGACCGCCGTCGACGGCAGGGCGTCGCCGCAGACCTTCCGGCCGTTTTCGGTCCAGCAAAAGAGTTTCTTCCCGGGCGCATTGGCATTCTGTGCCAGCGCCAACGGCGCCAGGGCCAGCAGCAGCGTTGCCGTGAGCAGGTGGATCTTGGTCATCCTGGTTCCTTGCCTTCACCACGTCCGTGCAATCGGAACATGGCTGGTCAGTGCAATCGTCGGGTGAAAGCAGCCGGCGGGTCGACACCACCCCCATTTCTACTTTCACGCAAGATTTACGCAAGACTCGCGCCAACCTCACTGTCGAACGGTGCGTGATCCGGGCGGGCCGCCAGCGGGAGCGAATCTCCCCGGGTGCGGATTGCCGCACGTCAGGATCGGGCAGCGCAACCGTAGGCCTCACGGTATGCCAGCAGGCGATCGCGCTGGCCGGCCAGCGCGGACTGGGTGCCGACGAAGGCGAGCAGGTCGTCGAGACTGGCGACCGCGATCACCGGCAATGCGTGTTCGTGCGCGACAGTTTCTGCCGCCGAACGTCGTGACGTCGACGCGTCGGTCTGCGTGCCGCCGGCTACCTCCTGCCGGTCCAGGGCAATGGCGATTCCGGCGACCGTGCCTCCGGCCGCGACGATGATGTCCAGCGCCTCGCGGATCGCGGTGCCGGCGGTGATCACGTCGTCGACGATCAGCACGCGGCGGCCTGCCAGGGGCGCGCCGATCAGGCTGCCGCCCTCGCCGTGGGACTTGGCCTCCTTGCGGTTGAAGGCCAGCGGCAGGTCGCGGCCGCGGCGGGCGTATTCGCAGGCCAGCGCGGTCGCCAGCGGGATGCCCTTGTACGCCGGGCCGAACACCAGGTCGAACGCGGGAAGCGCGCCGGCAACCCAGTGCGCATCGATCGCATCGGCATAGCAGGTGGCCAGTTCGACCAGCGCGGCGCCCGAGTCGAAGCGACCGGCATTGAAGAAATACGGGCTGTTGCGGCCGGACTTGAGGGTGAAATCGCCGAAACGCAGCGCCTGGGCGCGCAGCGCCAACTGCAGGAAACGGGTGCGGTGATCGGCCATCGCGTCGGCCGAGCGCGGGTCCGGGGGAGCGTCGGGCATTGCGTTCATGGAGTTTTCGATGGGCTCGGTGGGAGGGCGGTGGTGGTCCATGCGTCGGGCGCCAGATGACGCAGCATCACCTGCTGCGAGCCGGCCGCGCCACCAGGCAGGCGTTCGCCGTTGTCCTGGAAGCCGGCGCGCGCGTAGGCGGCGATCGCGGCGTGGTTGTCGCAGTGAACCGCAAGCGCCAGCAGGCGGCGATCGGGGTGGCGCCTGCCGGCATCCTCGCAGCACGCCAGCAGTGCCTGCGTGCCATGGCCGCGGCCCTGCCAGTCGCGGTCGATCAGCATCCCGCGCAGGCCCAAGGCCGGTTCACCCAGGCCGCGGCCGGTGATGGTGTTGGGCGCGCGATCGAGCCGATAAAAGCCCACAACCTGCTCGTCGGCGAGCACCGCCATCGCATCGCTGAGCCGGTCGCGCAGCGCATCGTCCAGGTTGAATGCGACCTCGCCCACGTACGCGACCTGCGCCGGTGTCACCCGCAAGGCGCGCACCGCCGGTGCCAGCGAGGCGCTGACCCGGGCGACGTGGATGCGGACGGCGGGGGCCGGGTTCGACATGCGCCCATGATAGGCCAGCGGCGCGCAGTGCCCGCCGGCGCCCTCGCCATCGTGGTGCCCCGCCCCAACTCCCCAACTCCCCAACTCCCCAACTCCCCAACTCCCCAACTCCCCAACTCCCCGACTCCCCGACTCCCCGACTCCCCAACTCCCCAACTCCCCAACTCCCCAACGCCCCGCCGCCCCGCCGCCCCGCCGCCCCGCCGGGTGG
>JBBRWW010000099.1:0-10660 GCA_038248955.1 Lysobacterales bacterium | reverse complement strand
GTACGCGAGCTGGGTTCAGAACGTCGTGAGACAGTTCGGTACCTATCTGCCATGGGCGTTGGAGATTTGAGAGGGGCTGCTCCTAGTACGAGAGGACCGGAGTGGACGAACCTCTGGTGTTCCGGTTGTCACGCCAGTGGCATTGCCGGGTAGCTATGTTCGGAAGCGATAACCGCTGAAAGCATCTAAGCGGGAAGCGCGCCTCAAGATGAGATCTCCCGGGACTTTAAGTCCCCTAAAGGAACCATCAAGACTAGGTGGTTGATAGGCAGGGTGTGTAAGTGCAGCAATGTATTGAGCTAACCTGTACTAATGATCCGTGAGGCTTGACCATATAACCTCAAGTTGCTTTGGTCTCAACGACACGTTGAACGACATTCGAAACAAAAAAGTTCGCTACGTCCCAACTTATTCGCCAACGGCAGACCAGATCCATGGTTTGTTCCGCGGCAACAGAGCGAGAGCGTGCGCGCAGAGCCCCACCGGGTAATGCGACCCTCCACCCTCTCCCTGGTGATCATAGCTGTGTGGAACCACCCGATCCCTTTCCGAACTCGGAAGTGAAACGCACACGCGCCGATGGTAGTGTGGCCTAAGCCATGCAAGAGTAGGTCATCGCCAGGGGCTTTACCCCGAAACCCCAGCCCAAAAGGCTGGGGTTTCTTTTTGCGTGGCGATAATGCCGGAAAATTACCAATTCGGCGGTAAGGACGCTGGCGCGGCGCGAATCTCGCCGCAGTCGCCGCAGTCGCCGCAGTCCCCGCAGGGGACAGGGGGCCATGAGATTGCCGCTCAAACTGCCCCGATGCGGCGCACCCCTGCTGGGACAAGACGGTGGCATCGGCTTCGACGATCCTTTGGTCGTTGGTTCCGACCGCCGGGAAACGACCGCGATGGGCTCCCAACTCCTTTGCCGACGTGAGCAGGGACCACCCCATTAACAGCGTCCGTGGCGCGTCGCTGCTCAGGCGCGCCAGGTGACAGCGACTTTGCGCTGCTGCCGTGCGGCCGCATCGACCAGTTCGTCGTTGGTTCCGACCGAATCGTTGGTCAGGAAAACTTACTTTCCGCGCGGAACGTCAGTACCAGCACGTCCCGGTACGCCGGTTGTGTGGCATCGACCGGCACTACTGCCGTCACCCCGTGCAGCACCCTGGCATCGTCCACCAGTGCAGCGTCCAGTGGCGTGGCAAGCGTGAAGTGGCCGATCTCGCAGCCGTCGCCGGCATGGATCGTCGTAGTTCCCTGGGCGATGTTGCGGCGGGTGACCAGCAGCACGAGCACATAATCGACGCCGTCGCGGTGGACGCCTTCCGGGGTGGGTTCGCCCGGTTCGCCGCCGCGGGCCTCGATGCGGAACTGGTGCAATTCGATTTGCCAGGCTGGAACACCAGGCGCGAGCGCATTGAAAAAATCGCGGCCGAATTCGAGGATTGCCTGGAGAGTATCGGATGTCGCAGCCTCAGGCGAGACCGGCTCGAACCAGCGCTCGACATCTCCCTGCAATGGGTTGTGCTCAAGGGCTTGGTAATGCGGACGGTGGGGGCCGCGCTGAACCGGTCCGGTCCGCGCCGCGGTGAACACTGCATGGCGCCGTTTTCGTCGGCGCCCCTTGCTCGCCAGGTAGGTGTCGTCTCCCAGTGTGTCCCAACTGGCGGCGAACCGATCCCAATCGAGCAGTGGCCGGTGTTGCTCCAGCAACACCCGCATGTCGGCGCCGGGTACGAAGCTGAATCCCTCGCGCCGCAGCGTGCCGAGCAGATCGGCGGCGGTCTGCCCCCCGTCCCGGTCGGGCAATCCGCCACCCCGGAAAAAGCGTCCAGTGCTCACGCCGCCACGTTGCCCCCGACCGTGAGGGCCGCCTGGACCAACAACGTGACCACGCAGATCAATCCGCCAAACCACACCAGGCTGCGCAATGCGTGGACATTGGTGAGGTAGAACACGCCGTGCAGGATGCGCAGGACGACAAAGGCGATTGCCAGCAACGCGATCCTGTCGGCCGGCACGCCGGCGAGTTGCGCGATGATCACCCCGGCCGCGAACGGCGCGAACGCTTCAAATGCGTTCAGTTGTGCGGCATTGCCGCGTATCGAGCGCGTATTGTCCTGGGCGGCCATCCAGCCACGCGGGTCGCGATTGTCGTAGCGCCGCCCGCCGGCCTTGGCAATGGTGATCCACAGGTATGGCATCAGCGCCGCGATCAGCACGCACCAGTACGCAGTCGCAAGCGTCATCGTCATATCCCGGTTGGTTGGCAGCGGCAAGACTAGCGGAAAGCGGCCGTCCTGTTGGCCCTGGCGTGCGAGCGGACTTCGCGACTACGGGGCCGTCCTGACGCCAGCATTGCCAGAGCCTTTGCGGTGGGCAATGCCGTGGCTGTGGCTGTGGCTGTGGCGAGCCGGGCCGGGAGTCATCCCCCGCGCCGCAGCGGGTCGCGCGGCGCGGGGCAGCAGTCCTGCGTCGTGGCGTCAGCGTGCCGGAGGCGTGGGGCCGTCATAACGGATCGCGGTTGCGCCGGTGATGGCGCCAATTTTGGCCGTGCCGTGCACGTACAGTTCGACCTCGCGTTCGAACAGCAACGGACCATCGACCCGCGCGTTGGGGCCGATGACCACGCGCGGCGGCTTGGGCTTGCCGATGGAAATCCATCGCTTGCCCGGCTTCGCGTAATGGATGCCGCCACTGACATGCGACCCGACGCCCACCGTGAGGTCGCCGCTGACCGTCTGGATGCCGCCGCCCACCTCGGTGTCGATCAGGCCGATTGCGCCGTTGACGGTCTCGATGCCGCCGCCGATGCGGCCGCCACGGTCAACGAAGATGCTGCCGTTCACCGTGCTGACGTCGCTGCCGACCACGACTTTGGTGGCGATGCGAATGCTGCCGTTGACCGTGGACAAGCCCCTGGCATTGACGTCTTCCGACACGCGGATGCTGCCGTTGACGGTCTCGGCAGCGGACACCCGGGCGCCGGCGCCGATGACGATACTGCCGTTGACGGTCCCGAGGTCACCGGCTTGCTGTCCGGCGTCGACGGTGATGCTGCCATTGACCTTGCTGATGTCGCGGTCGGCGGCGAATGCGGTCGTCGCCGACAGGGCCAGCGCCAGCGACAGGGCGAGCAGGCACCGAGCGCGAATGCGCCGGACTGGCATCGGCGCGGACATGGGCGCGGACATGGGCGTGGCGGCGTTGGTTGGATCGAAATTCATCAGGGTGGCTTCCATCTTCGGGGCGGTCCATTGGCGAACGTGTACAACACGGATGCGGCGTGGTCGGGCTAGGTTTAACCCGCTTCGTTACAATCCGCACCTGTCTGAAGTCACTGGATCACACGACATGTCTGCCCCCGCCGCGCGTTCAAAGCCTGCCATTTCGCCGGTGTTGCTGCTCATCCTGGACGGCTGGGGTCACCGCGAGGATCGCCAGGACAATGCCCTGGCGCAGGCGAACCTGCCCAATTGGCGGGCACTGCTGGCGCGATACCCGCACACCTTGATCCACACCGAGGGTCGATTCGTGGGCTTGCCCGATGGGCAGATGGGCAATTCCGAGGTCGGTCACATGAATATCGGCGCGGGCCGCATCGTCTACCAGGACCTGACCCGCATCGACGCCGCGATCGACGACGGCAGCTTCTTCACCAATGCCGAACTGCGCGCGGCGTGCGCTGCGGCCAAGGCGGCCGATGGAAGACTGCACGTGATGGGGCTGCTGTCGCCCGGCGGCGTCCACAGCCATGAGCAGCACATCCTCGCAATGCTGGAACTGGCGCACCGCGAAGGCGTTGCCCGCGTGGAGGTGCACGCTTTCCTCGACGGCCGCGACATGCCACCGCGGTCGGCGCGCGAAAGCCTGGAGTTGCTGCAAGCCGCGTGCGCGCGTTGGGGCAATGCGCGTATTGCCAGCGTCTGCGGGCGCTACTTCGCGATGGATCGCGACCAGCGTTGGGACCGCCAGCGCCGTGCCTGGGATGCGATTGTCGAAGCCAGCAGCGAGCACGTCGCCGACGACGCCTTGTCCGCATTGGACAAGGCCTATGCGCGCGGCGAGAACGACGAGTTCGTCGCGCCAACCGTGTTGCGCGGCAGCACGCCGATGCACGATGGCGATGCCGTCGTGTTCATGAATTTCCGCGCCGACCGCGCCCGCCAACTGGCCGCGGCGTTCGTGGCGCCCGGCTTCGGCGTCAATGGCGTCGCCGGCTTCGACGCGCGCCGCCCGCAACTCTCGCGGTTCGTCTGCCTCACCCAATACGACGCGCGCCTGCCGGCCCCGGTGGCGTTCGCACCCGACGACCTTCGCCATACGTTGGGCGAGGTGCTGGCGAAGCACGGCCTGACCCAACTGCGCATCGCCGAGACCGAAAAGTACGCCCACGTGACGTTCTTCTTCAGCGGTGGCCGCGAGGATCCGTATCCGGGCGAGACCCGCATCCTGGTGCCGAGTCCCAACGTCGCCACCTATGACCTGCAGCCCGAGATGAGCTGCCCGGAGGTCACCGCCAGGCTGGTCGAGGCGCTCCGCTCGGGTGGCATCGATGTCGTCATCTGCAACATCGCCAACCCCGACATGGTCGGACACAGCGGCATCCTCGGCGCGGCGATCAAGGCGGTCGAGGCGGTCGACGTGGCGATCGGGGCGATCACTGCCGCGGTCCGCGACGTCGGCGGCGCGATGTTGCTGACCGCCGACCACGGCAACGTGGAGATGATGCGCGACCCCATCACCGGCGAGGCGCACACCTCGCATACGGTCGGCCCCGTGCCGCTGGTCTACGTTGGCCCGCGCGCTGCCACCCTGCGTAGCGGAGGATCTTTGCGCGACATCGCGCCAACCCTGCTCGACCTGCTCGGCCTGCCGCCACCGGCCGAAATGACCGGCAGCAGCCTGCTGTTTCCGCCGGCGGGTTGACGACCCGATGCCGTTGACGCTCCCGCACCACCGCGCCTTGGCAACGGCCGCCTCCATCGTGGCGATGGTAGCGGTGTTGTTGCTGGCCAGGCCGGTGGCGGCGCAGGACAGCCGCGAGACCGAGAGCAAGCTGGAGAAGATCCGCAGCGAGCTCAAGTCGGTGGCGACCGAGCGACGCCATCTGGAGGGCCAGCGCGGCGACGCGACCCGGCAATTGCGCGACGCCGACGAGAAGGTCGGTCAGTCCAATCGCGGCCTGCGCGAGACAGAAGCGCGACTGGCGCGCGACCAGGCCGCGCTGGCGGAGTTGCAGGACCGGCGCGCGCAGATGCAGGCCGGCCTCCGCGCGCGCCGCTCGGAGCTCGCGCTGTTGCTGCGCGCGGCCTACGCGCGGGGCGGCAATGCGCCGTTGAAGGCCTTCCTGTCGCAGGACAGCGTCGCCGATGCCAACCGCCTGCTGACCTACCATGGCTACTTGCAGCGCGACCGGGCACGACGAATCGCCGGATTGACGCAGGAGCTGCGCGCGATCGACACGCTGGAAGCGCAGATCAGCGCGCGCCAGGCGCAGCTGGACAGCGCGCGGCAGCAGCAGCGCAGCCAGCTCGGCCAGCTCGAGATCGACCGCAAGGCGCGCGCGACGCTGGTCGCGCAGATCGACGCGCGGTACCAGGATCGCAGCTCGCGCGAGAAGGTTCTCGGCCGCGATGCCAAAGGGCTGGAAAAACTGCTGCGCCAGCTGCGCGTTGCCGCGGCAAGGGAGGCGCAGCGCAAGGCCGCGGCGGCGGCGAAGGCGGCCAAGGCGGCCAAGGCAGCCCGTATCGCTGCGAGCACCGAGCGGCCGGGCACCACGGCGCGCACGGCCACGCGCACGCCTATGAAGGTCGCCATTGGCACGCCGCTCCAGGTCGGCGGTCTTGGCTGGCCGGCGTCGGGGGCGCTACTGGCGGGATTCGGCGGCACCATGCCCGACGGCCGCAACAGCGACGGCTTGCTGATCGGCGCCACCGCGGGCAGTCCGGTGAAGGCGGTCGCCGATGGCCAGGTGGTGTATGCCGAATGGATGACCGGTTACGGCCTGCTGCTGATCGTCGATCACGGCAATGGCTACATGAGCCTTTACGCGCACAACGATGCCTTGCTCAAGGACGTCGGCGCCGCGATCAAGCGCGGCGAATCGCTCGGTACGGTCGGCAGTTCGGGCGGACAGGGGCGACCGGCGTTGTATTTCGAGCTGCGTCGCAATGGCGCGCCGGTCAATCCCGCCAATTGGCTGCGCCATTGACCACCGCGCCTTAACACAAGCTTCCGGTGTCGCTGCCTACCTTGGCGGCACCTTCCATGACGGGTCGCGAACCCGCGTCGTGCGATGTGGTCGAAACCTGTTGCCTGATTGCCTCCGGAGTATGCGCATGCCCTTACGTCGTCTCGTCCCGCTTGCGTTGGTGTTCGCCTCGCTGCTGGGGCCCGCCTTCGCGCAGCAGGCGCAACCAGCGCCCGCACCCGTGCCTGTCGAGGCACCGGCCAAGCCTTCGGCCAGGGATGTCGGTGAAAATCCCGATTCCCGCGTGCCGCTAGATGAGATCCGCCGTTACGTGGCCGTCTACAACGCCGTCAAGCAGGCCTACGTCGAACCCATCGACGACGCCAAGCTGATGCATTCGGCCATCCGCGGGCTGCTGTTCGACCTCGACCCGCACAGCGTCTATTTCGACAAGAGCGATGCCGAATCCTTCGACGAGCAGTCGCGCGGCGCCTATGCCGGCATCGGCGTCGAGCTGTTGCGCCAGCCCGATGGCACGCTGCGGGTGATTGCCCCGATTGACGACACCCCGGCCGCACGCGCCGGCATCAAGTCCGGCGACCTGATCATCGCCATTGATGGCAAGCCGTTCAAGGCCGACGATGGCGACAGTTCCGTGCCGCTGCGCGGGCCGCCGGGCAGCACGCTGTCGCTGACCCTCGTGCGCGAGGGCCGCGACAAGCCATTCGACGTCAGCATCACCCGCGAGACGATCCGCATCGCCAGCGTGCGCAGCCGCCTGCTCGAGCCGGGCTATGGCTACGTGCGCATCAGCGCATTCCAGGCCGATACCGCCGCCGATTTCGAACGCCAGGTCGAAACGCTCAAGACCCAGTCAGGTGGCACGTTGCGGGGCCTGGTGATCGACCTGCGCAGCAACCCCGGCGGCCTGTTGACGTCCGCCGTGCAGATTGCCGACGACCTGCTGGATACCGGCACGATTGTCAGCACGCGCGGCCGCATCGCGATCAGCGACGCCCAGTTCAGCGCCACCCCGGGCGACCGCATCGCCGGCGCGCCGGTGGTGGTGCTGGTCGACGCCGGTTCGGCCAGCGCATCGGAAGTGCTGGCCGGCGCGCTGCGCGACAACCGCCGCGCGCGCGTGGTCGGCAGCCGCACGTTCGGCAAGGGCTCGGTGCAGACGCTGCTGCCGCTGGACAACGGCGACTCGGTGAAGCTCACCACGGCGCGTTATTACACCCCCAGCGGAAAGTCCATCCAGGCGCTGGGCATCGTCCCCGATGTCGTCCTGCATCCGGAAAAAGGCGCCGAAAACGCCGGTCGCGCCGGTGTCACCGAAGCCAGCCTGCGCGGCCACCTGCGCGGTGACGAGGACCTGCCCGGCGCCAACGCCGGCGAAGTGCTCGAGGGTGATTCGTTCATCGCCGCCGCGCTGCTGGAGCTCAAGAAGCCGGCCGCGTCCGCGGAGATCGCGCCCCCCAGGAGATGACGAACCGCGCCCCGGCGCGGCCCGTGCGGGTTGCCTGCCGCCGGCGCCCACGGATATCGCGCGCCGGCGCGGGCACGGGCCTTACGGGCGCGGCTTCGCCGGCAGCGGGAACGGCGTGACCACCTTCTCGCCGGTGCTGGCGTCGCGGATCGCCGACGGCCCTTTGCGCTCGACCTCCTCGATCCGCACGATGCTCTGCATCGGCAGGTGCAGCACCCGGGTGTTGCCGAACTCGTCGCGCAGGCGCTCCTCGGTGGGGTCGATCAACACCCCGTTGTTGATGTCGAACACCAGTTCGCCCACCTCTGTGAAGCCCCACAGCGCCCCCGCGGCCACGTGCCGCGCGTACAACTCGTAAACCTTGCCGGTGTTGATGAAGGTGACTTTGTAGAGGGTCTTGGCCATGCCCGATTATAGGAGCGGCGCGCGGGCGGCTCGCGCCGGTGGTCAGTAACCGCGCTTGCGGCGCATGCGTCGGGCGATGCCGGCGCGGGCGAGCAACGCGAACGCGCCGCCGAACGCAAAGCCCGCCAGGTGCGCCGACCAGGCCACTGCGCCGAACGCCGGGCCGATGAAGGTGAACACCAGTTGCAGCAGCGCCCACACCCCGATCAGCAGGGCGGCCGGGACCTTCACGAACTGCAGGAACAATCCCAGCGGCACCACCACCCCCAGCTTCGCACCCGGGAACAACGCGAGGTACGCGCCGATCAATGCCGACACCGCGCCGCTGGCGCCGATGATCAGCCGATCCGGGGTGCCGATGGCGAGCACCGCGGCGAGGTTGGCGACCGCGCCGCCGAGCAGGAACACCGCCAGGAACCGCCACGAGCCCATGGCGCGTTCGGCCGGCAAACCGAAAATCAGC
Source organism: Lysobacterales bacterium (assembly GCA_038248955.1). Lineage (GTDB taxonomy): Bacteria > Pseudomonadota > Gammaproteobacteria > Xanthomonadales > Xanthomonadaceae > Lysobacter_K. The sequence continues at coordinate 2,122 of JBBRWW010000099.1, read as the reverse complement.
AGGAACAGCAGGTTGCCCAGCAGGTGTGCCCAGTCCGCGTGCACGAACAGGGCGCTCACCAGTCGCGCCGCGCTGCCGTCGCGCAGCGCCTGCAACCAGGCGGCAGGTGTCGCCAGGCCACCCGACAGCGCTCCCCACTCGAGCATCAGCCGTCGTTGCTCGGGGTCGGGCAGTACTGCAGAAGCCACGAAGCACAACCACAGCGCGGCGAACACCAGCGGCACCGCCCAGCGTTTGCGTGGTTTCTGGTGTGACGGCAGGGCAATGAACAACGCTAAGGCCTCCATGCGCTCGGTCGGGCGGTGCCGGTCGCTGAACGAAACCGCAGCGCGGAAATCAGCGCATCCCGACACGGCGAGGCCAGCAGTTGGAAGTACCAGACTATTGTTAGCGTTGGGTTAAAGCGCACGTTATAGTGGATACGGCGTCGTATGTCGGGACCAGTTCCCGGGGTGCGTTGGCTCCAGTCTGGGGCCGCGCGAACGACTGTTCAAAACCTAAATCTAGTCCAATGGAGACTACACGCATGCAGCACGCACACCGCATCACCCGCACGACGGCGCTCGTCCTGGGTATCGCCGGCGCCCTCGCGCTGGGCCAGGCCCAGGCCTCGGGCTTCCAGCTTCGGGAGAACAGCGTCAAGAACCTGGGCCGCTCCTCCTCCGGCACCACGGTCGCCAACGATGACGCGTCGGTCGTTTCCAGCAACCCCGCAGCCATGGTCAACTTCGACAAGACCACCGTGCGCGCCGACGTCACCGTGATCGACCTCACCGCCGAGTTCAACGGCGGCGGCACCACCGCGGTCGGCACCGCGCTCCGCGGCGGCAATGGCGGCGACCCGGGCAGCGCACAGCCGGTTCCCGCGCTCGCCGTGGTCGTGCCGTTGAGCGGCGCCTTCGAGCGCCTGACCGTGGGCGCCAGCATCAGCGCCCCGTTCGGCCTGAAGACCGAATACGACCCGGATTGGGTCGGTCGCTACAACGCGATCAAGTCCGACGTGAAGACCGTCGACCTGACCTTGTCGGCCGCGATCAAGCTGCACGATCGTTTCTCGATCGGCGCCGGTTTCATCTACGAGCGCGCCGACGTGACCCTGTCGAACGCGATCGACTTTGGCACCGCGCTGTTCGCAAATCCGGCCACGCGTCCGCTCGGCTTCACGCCGCAGGGCTCCGATGGCAGTGTTGAGATCAGTGGCGCCGACAACGGTATCGGCTGGCTGATCGGCGCGCAGTGGCAGCCGACCGACAAGCTGGCGATTGGTTACTCGCACCGCTCCGAAGTCGACCACCGCCTGAAGGGCGACGCGGTGTTCACCAAGCCGCAGAACGTCGCCGCCGTGTTCGGCTCGATCGGCAACGCCGCGTACAACAACGGTGCGATCTATGCGCCGCTGACCACGCCGAGCATCGACACGCTGAGCGCGCGTTACGACGTCAGCGAGAACTTCCGGATGATGGCGGACGTCCAGGCGACCGATTGGCATTCGCTGGCCCAGGTCGCCGTCTTCCGTGCCAACGGTGCGCCGCTGGGCGCGGCCGAGGCGTTCGATTGGCAGGACACGATGTTCTACTCGCTCGGCGCCGAGTTCGACCTGAGTGATGCGTTCACCGTTCGCGGCGGTGTCGCCATGGACGAGACGCCGACCCGGGATGCCACGCGCACCCCGCGCCTGCCCGACAACGACCGCATGCTTTATTCGGTCGGCCTGACCTGGAAGATGTCGGAAAACCTCAGCATCGACGCGGCTTACCAGCGCATCGAGATCGACACCCCGAAGATCGACGTCCGTTCGTCCAGCAGCTCGCGTCTGGTCGGTTCGTTCGATGGCTACGCGAACCTGTTCGGCGTCGCGGCGCAGTACAGCTTCTGATCCATCGCGGCATCGCCGCACGAAAAAAGCCCCGCTTCGGCGGGGCTTTTTTTTGGCTGCCCGTCGATCGAATATCCGACGTCGGGGCCAGCACCCGCCTGGAGGGGTCGCGGCTTGGCCCGCACGCGAGCGCGCGGCCCCCGATCTGGCCGACACGCGGCGCCCCGGGCAGTCGTCCCGTCGTGCGCTACGCGCCTGCCGCGACTACTCCCCGAGCGTCAGCAGCGAGGCGTTGCCGCCGGCTGC
>JBBRWW010000098.1:0-10680 GCA_038248955.1 Lysobacterales bacterium | reverse complement strand
CCCACGCGTTTGACCCTCGCGAAAAATGCGCAGCCCCGTGGGGCTCAACGCGCGGGAGTCTCGAACAACCCGTCGAGCTTGTGGTGCAGGTCACCCAAGGTGCGTTCGAGTTCGCGGTCGCGGCCCTCGTTGTCGGCGCGCATCTGCTGCAATTCGTGGGCGAGGTTGAGCGCCGCCAGAACCGCGACGCGGTCGAGCGCCGCCATGCGGTTGTTGCCGCGTATCTCACGCATCTTGTTGTCGAGCAATTTTGCCGCGGCAAGCAGGCTGTCGCGTTCGTCGGGCTCGCAGCCGACCGTGTACTCGCGATCGAGCAGGCGGATCACGACCGGTTCGTTGGCGCTCACGTGTGCTGCTCCAGCGACTTCAATCGCAGAATCATCGCCTCCACCCGGGCGCGAGCCTGCTCGTTCTTTGCCAGCAGCGCGGCGCGTTCGCCGGCCAGCTGTTCCTGCTGCTGGCGCAGGCTGCGGTTCTCGTCACTCATGCGACGACTGCGCTCGGCGAGTTCGTCGACACGGGTGGCCAGCGATTGCAGTTGGGCGAGCAGTTCTGATCGATCCATTGCGGAACCATAGGCAGCGCCGGATGGCCGGTCAAGGCGCTCCGTGACAATGGGGCGGCGGGGCGAGTGGAAAGGTCGCGACAGTGGCGGTCATTGCGGGCGAGCGCCCGGCGTTTCAGCCGGCATCGGAGACGATGATGGCGGGCTCGTTGACCTTGCCTGCATCGGGCGACCAGGTGCGCAGGAAGGCCAGGCATTGTTCGGCTTTCATCGGTCGAGCCAGCAGGTAGCCCTGGATCTCGTCGCAGCCGTGGTGGTGCAGGAACTGCATCTGCGCGGCGGTTTCCACGCCTTCGGCGACCACCGTCAGCCCGAGCGAGTGGCCCATTGCGATGATGGCGCTGGTGATCGCCTCATCGTCGGGATCGTGGGTCAGGTCGCCGATGAACTCCTTGTCGATCTTCAGCGTGGTGATCGGCAACCGCTTCAGGTAGGCGAGCGACGAATAGCCGGTGCCGAAGTCGTCGATGGCCAGGCCCACGCCCAGCTTGCGGAAGGCCTGCAAGGTGGTGGAGGTCTGCTCGGCGTTGGCCATGATCACGGTCTCGGTGAGCTCAAGCTCCAGGCACGCGGGGGGAATTCCGGTTTCCTCCAGCACGCGCGCCACCACGTCCGGCAGGTTGCCGCGCAGCAGCTGCAATGCCGACACATTGACCGCCATGGTGAGTTCGCGCAGCCCCCGCTCGCGCCAACCGCACAATACCGCGCAGGCCTCGCGCAGCGCCCAATCGCCGATCTCCAGGATCAAGCCGCTTTCCTCGGCGAGGGCGATGAATTTCGACGGCGGAATGTCGCCGAACTCGGCGCTGTCCCATCGCAGCAATGCCTCTACGCCCGTGATGCGCTGCTCCGGCAGCGACAGCCGCGGCTGGAATACCAGCGTCAGCTCGTTACGCTCCAGCACCTTGCGCAATGCTGCGGAAATCGTCGCACGGCTGCGGATCTCGATGTCCATCGCGTCCGTGTAGCGCATGAAGGTGCGCCGGCCGGCCGCCTTGGCCTGGTACATCGCAGTGTCGGCGTGCTTGAGCAGGTCGGTGGGGACGTGGGCGTGGTCGGGGTAGAGGCTGATGCCGATCGAGGGCGAGATCGTCACGTCGTGGCGCTCGTCGAAGTCCAGCGGCTGTTCGAACGCGGTGATGAGGTCGCGCGCGACCTGGTCGGCCTGGTCGGCGCTGTCGAGGTTCTCCAGGACGATGGTGAACTCGTCGCCGCCCAGGCGGGCGACCGTGTGTTCCTCTCCGACCACCTGTTGCAGGCGCGCGGCGGCGGCGCGCAGGATTCGGTCGCCGGCGGCGTGGCCGAGCGAGTCGTTGATGTCCTTGAACCGGTCGAGGTCAAGGAACAGCACCGCGATCCGCGAGCCGTTGCGACGAGCACGCACGATCGCGCGCGAGAGCCGCTCCGACAGCAGTGTGCGGTTGGGCAGGCTGGTCAAGGTGTCGTAGTTGGCCAGGTAACGCAGCTCCTGCTCGGCGCGCTTCTGGTCGGTGATGTCGCTCAGGACGGCGACATAGTGGCCACGCTCGCCGCCGACGTCCTGGACGCTGCTGGCCTGCAGCCAGCACAGGAACTCGCTGCCATCGGTGCGCCGCTGCCAGATCTCGCCGGCCCACGTGCCGTTGCCGTCGAGCTCACTGCGCATGCAGTGATAGAACTCGGGGTCATGTTGCTGGCTGTCCAACACGCTGGTGGATTGGCCAATCACCTCGACCTCGCCATAGCCGGTCATGCGGGTGAAGGCGGGGTTGATCGATACGAACGCGAAGTCGCGGTCGAACACCACCACGGCTTCAGCCATGCTGCGCAGTACCTCGCTCGATACCCGGCGCTCGCGTTCGGCGCTGCGGCTGGCGGTGATGTCCCGCGCGGTGCCGGAAACGCGCAATGCACGGCCCGTGGTATCGCGCTCGACCACGCGGCCGCGCGCGCGCATCCAGCGCCACTGGTCGCCGGTGTCGCGGATGCGGTGTTCGGACAGGAAGATCGCCGACTCGCCACGCAGGTGCTTTCGCAACATCGCCTGGACGTGGGCGAGGTCATCGGCATGGATCTGGTGGCTGGCATCGGCCTGGGTGTGGATCCCGATCTCGCGCTTCTGGCCGCTGCTGTCGTCCACCTTCATGCGGTGCAGGGTGTGGTCGGTGAGGTGGTAGTCCCAGAACTGTTCGCCCGAGGCCCACAGCGCCAGCTTGAGGCGTTCCTCGCGTTCGCGGATCTGGGCGAAATAGCCGCGCTCGGTTCGACGGCGCATGCGCCAGCGCCAGCCCAGCGCCAGCAGCAACCCGATGCCGGCGAGGCTCGCCGCGGCCATGACCAGCGGATGGCGCCAGAGGGGTGGCTGCACCGTGACCGGGATGCTCAGTCCATGGTTGGTCCAGGCGCCGTTGCGGTTGGTGGCTTGGGCGCGGAACGTGAATTTTCCCGGTGGCAGCTGGGTGTAGGTAATTTCCTGCGCGGAGCCATTATCGATCCAGTCCTTCTCAAACCCGTCCAGGCGATAGCGGTAGCGCAGCACCGCCGCGGGATCGAAGTCGAGCGCCCCGATGCGCAGGCGCAGGATCGCGGCACCGTCGGGGACCTCCACCGCCGCCGCACGCCAGCTGATGTCCGCATCGTGGGGAGGGCCGGCGCCGACCCGCGACGACAACAGCCGCAGCGGCGGAATGAAGGCGGCACGCGCAACCTCTGATGGCATGAACAGATTCAATCCACGGATGCCGCCGAACGCCAGTCGGCCATCGGCCAGCTTCGCCACCGCGCCGCCGTTGAACTCCATGTCCTGCATGCCGTTTGCCAGGCCGAAGGAACGAACATCGCGGCTGGCGGGATCGAAACGCACGATGCCGGCGTCGGTTCCCAGCCACAGCGCCGACCCGCTGCCCTGCATGATGCTGAAAACCACCGGCGTGATCGGTCCGTCGGCGGTATCGATCAGCGGACTGGTGAATTCGATCGTGCCATCGCGCCCTTCGACAATGCGGTCCAGCCCGGCATGGCCGCCCGCCCAGATCGTACCGTCGCGGGCCTGGTAAACGGACCGCACCAGGTTGCCGGACAGGCTGCCGCGGCCGTCGCTGGCGTGGCTGAAATGCCGGCTGCGGCCTGTCACCGGATCGAGCAGGTCGACCCCATCGCCGGTGCCGAGCCAGATCCGCCCGCGGTTGTCTTCCATCAGTGAATTGACGCGTGCGTTGGCAAGCGGGTAATGGACCACGGCGCCGCTGTCGCGGCGATAACGCAGCGCGCCGTCGGCAGTCGTGCCCAGCCACAGGTTGCCGTGGCGATCGATGGCCAGGCTGAGCAATGACACTGTGCTGAACTCCCCCAGGTCGACGGACTCGATCCGGCGGGTCTCGGGGTCCAGCCGCATCAGCCCGGCGCTGGTCGCCAGCCAAAGTCGGCCATGCCCGGCGCTGGCGATCGCGGTGACCCGTGGGAACGGCCCGCCGGTGGTGGCGCGCGGCAGCAGCGCGGACTCGTCGTCGAAGTGGTCGCGTGCGGGGTCATAGCGGCGCAGGCGGGCGTTGTCGGTAGCGAGCCAAAGCGCGCCGTCCGCGGCTTCGCCGATCGCGCGGATGCTGTCGTCGGAGGCGGGATTGCGGTCGCCGGACGCGGTGTTGGCGGTGTCGATCACGTAACTGAAACGCGTGCCACGCGGGTCGGCGACGGCGACCCCACGGAACTGCCCGCCGACCCACAACATGCCGCCGCGGTCCATCATCATCGCCATGACGGTATCGTCGGGGAGGCTGGCGGCGATCTTCGGGTCCTCCTGGATGCGGCTGCTGCGACCCGTCGAAGGATCGTAACGGCGCAATCCGCGGCCCATCAGCGACAGCCACAGCCGGCCGTCCGGCGCCTGGGTGATGGTGTTCACGGGCCCCTTGTCGCCCGCCTCGGCATCGGCATCGTCCGTTGGCCAGACCTTCACGAGCCGGTCGTCCGAGAGCACCCGGAACAGCCCGTCGATGCGGCCTACCCACAACCGCCCCTGCGGGTCCAGCCACAGGCTGCGGGTAGGCGTTGCCCGGCCGACAAGGGTGGCGTGAAGCTCGCTGTCGATCCGATAGAGGCCGGCGTCGCTGGCATGCCATACATTGCCCTGGCGATCAGCAAGCAATTGCTGCTGCGGCGTCGCCTGCAGTTGCCGCGGAGCCAGTGCCAGGATCGGCTGGCGGCGACCGGAGGCCGGATCGAGCACCTCCACCCCCGATCCGGTGGCGAGCCACAACCGGCCCGCCCGGGGCAGGATCGCCATCACCCGGACGTGCGTGCCGACACCGAAACGCTGGATGCGGCCTGACAGCAGGTCGAGGCGGGCGACATACTGCGAATAGCTGCCAACCCACAGCGCGCGCTCGCCCTCGATCGCGAGTGCGGTGACATAGCTTTCGGCCAGACTGGCCGGATCCCGCGGGTCGTGGCGGTACGCCACGAAGCGTTGGCCGTCGTAGCGGTGCAAGCCGCCCTGCGTGCCTACCCAGACGAACCCCTTTGGATCCTGCACCAGGGCGGTGACGGAGTTCTGGCTCAGTGCGCGGTCGCCGCCGGGCCGGGCGAAGTAGAACTCGCGCGTCGACGCGTCCGCGCGCGGGACCAGACCCCACCCGCAGCACATCCCCGCGGCGGCGGCGAGCGCTGCGGCGAAACCAGCATGGAAAAAACATCGACGCACGGGCAATCGCGGCACCGGGGCAAGGCAGCGGGCAGTGTAAGGCAGCCGTCCCTGGCCACGGGCGTGGACGGGGCTGTTGTTACACTGACGGTCACCCCGCTACCGCGCACCCGCGCCCTTCCCGTGTCCGAATCCGACCTGATCCCACTCCCTGAATTGGCCGCCGTGGATGGCGAAATCCAGCAGTTGTCGCTGGCCACCACCGCCTCCGAGCTGCATGGTGCCCTGTGCGGCTGGCTGTCCGGTGGCGGGGCTTCGACGCCGTCGTGGCTGGCCCCCGTGCTCGTCGACGACGCCCTGCCGGCTCCCGCAGCCGGCACTGCCCTCGACCGCCTGCGCCGCGCCAGCGCCGCGCAACTGGCCGACCGCAGCTTCAACTTCGAACTGCTGCTGCCGGGCAGTGACACTCCGCTGGCCGTGCGCAGCGGGGCGCTGTTCGACTGGTGCCGGGGTTTCCTCGGCGCATTCGGCCTGGCTGCCGGCGCCAAGCCGCCGCTGTCGGAGGAAGGCACCGAGGCGCTGGGCGACATCGCCAAGTTCGCCGGCGCGCAACCCCAGGACGATGGCGACGAGGACGACGAGCAGGCGCTGGCCGAGATCGAGGAATTCGTGCGCGTCGCCGTCCTGCTGCTGCACGGCGACTGCGTGCTGGCCTCGGAGCACCGGCAACGGTTGAACTGACATGGCCACCGCGACCGGCCTGCCGCCTGCGAACCACGCCCGCCGCCGCAAGCAACTGATGCGGATCGCCGGCGACGACGCGATCGTGGTGGTGCCGGCGGCCCTCGCGCGGATCCGCAGCGGCGACACGCACTACCCCTACCGCCAGGATTCCGACCTGTGGTACCTGACGGGATTCCCCGAGCCCGAGGCGGTGCTGGTGCTGGTGCCCGGACGCAAGCACGGCGAGACCCTGTTGTTCTGCCGCGAACGCGACCTCGAGCGGGAAGGCTGGGACGGGCCGCGGTTTGGTCCGGAGGGCGCGGTGGAGGCCTTCGGGCTCGACGACGCCTACCCGATCGCCGACCTTGACGACATCCTGCCGGGGTTGCTGGAAGGGCGCTCGCGGGTCTACTACCACTTCGGCCGCGACGCCGATTTCGACCTGCAGCTGATCGGCTGGCTCAATCGGGTGCGCGCCATGGTGCGCCAGGGTGCGCAGCCTCCGCACGAATTCCTCGAGCTGGGCCACCTGCTCGACGAGCTGCGGCTGTTCAAGGACCCGGGCGAACTCAAGCTGATGCAGCGCGCGGCCGACATCAGCGTGCTCGCGCACGAAGCGGCGATGCGCGCGGTGCGCCCGGGATGCCGCGAATACGAGCTGCAGGCCGAGATCGAGCGCGTGTTCCGCATGCACGACGCGGTCCCAGCCTACGGCAGCATCGTCGGCGCCGGGGGCAATGCCTGCGTGCTGCATTACATCGCCAACAACGGCCAGGCGAAGGACGGCGACCTGGTGCTGGTCGACGCCGGCGCCGAGTACCGCGGCTACGCGGCCGACATCACCCGCACGTTTCCGGTCAGCGGCCGCTTTTCGAAGCCGCAGCGCGCCCTGCACGACCTGGTCGGCGCCGCGCAGGCCGCGGCCCTGTCCCTTGCCCGGCCTGGCGTGGCCTACGAGGCTGGCCACCACGCGGCGGTGGCGACGCTCACCGAGGGCCTGCTCAGGCTGGGCCTGCTCAAGGGCAAACTCGAGAAGAACATCGCCGACGGGAGCTACAAGCGCTTTTACCGGCACAAGACCGGGCACTGGCTCGGTCTGGACGTCCACGATGTCGGCGAGTACCGCATCGACGGCGAATCGCGCCTGTTGGAGCCCGGCATGGTGTTCACGATCGAGCCGGGGTTGTACGTATCGCCCGGCGATACCAGCGTCGATCCCCAATGGCGCGGCATCGGTATCCGCATCGAGGACGACGTGCTGGTCACGAAGGAGGCACCCAGGGTGCTGACCGGTAAGCTGGCGCGCAGTGCCGACGAGATCGAGGCGTGGATGGCGAGGGATTGAGGCGGGCGCCTCGTGCGCTGCCGGGTGATTGTTGACCGCTGGGCGGCTAGCGGCGGGCGCGTGGTGGCTACAGCGGTCGCAGCGTGTGCGCCAGCCGCGCACCGGCCCATACCAGCGTCAATCCCGCGACCAACGTGATGCCCAGGTAGCCGAGCATCAGTCCGCCGCGCGCCGAACGGCTGTACAGCAGGCATTCGAGCATCAACGCCGAGTAGGTCGTCAGCGCGCCGAGCACGCCGACGATCAGGAATGCCCGCCAGTACAGGCCCGACGGGCCGCGGTTCTCCAGCCAGATCGCGAGGAAGCCCGCGGCGAACGAGCCCAGCAGGTTGACCGCCAGCGTGCCCCACGGCAGGCCGCTGCCCGCATGCCGCAGCACCCAGCCGCCGACCCAGTACCGCCCGCCCGCGCCGAGCGCGCCGCCCAGCATCACCAGCGCCAACTGCTGCCACCACAGGTTCATCGCGTCCCGGTCAGGTGGTTTCCGCGAATCCATCGCGGGTCAGGTTGATCGGCGCGCCGTCGGTGCACACCACGTCATCCTCGATGCGGATCCCGCCGTACGGCCGGAACGCATCGACGCGGGCCCAATCGATCGCATTGGCGTGCTCGCCCTGCTTCAGGCCCTCCAACAACATGTCGATGAAGTAGATGCCCGGCTCGATCGTCACCACCATGCCCGGCTCCAGCACGCGGGTGGTGCGCAGGAAGGGGTGGCCCTCGGGTTTGGGGATCATGCCGCCGCGGTCGGACTGCGCGAAGCCGGCGACGTCGTGGACCTGCAGGCCGATGCCGTGGCCGATGCCGTGCGGGAAGAACACGTTGCTGACCCCGGTTTCCAACGCCGACTCCGGCGACAGCTTGCTGATGCCGAAGTCCCGGAGGACGCCGGCCAGGGCCAGGTGGGCGTCGAGGTGGATGCGGCGGTAGTCGGTGCCGGCGCGGACCTGGTCGCACATTGCCTGCTGCGCGGCGCCCACGGCGTCGATCAGCGCCTGGAACTCACCGGCGGTGTCGGTCGCATGGGTGCGGGTGATGTCGCTGGCGTAGCCGCCGCAGCTGCCACCGGCGTCGATCAGGAAGCTGCGCAGGTGGGCGGGTACCCCGGTACCCAGTTCGGTGTAATGCAGCACCGCGGCGTGTTCGTTGAGCGCGACGATGTTGCGGTAGGGCAGGTCGTTGGCATCCTGGCGGGCGGCGGCGCAGTACGCGAGGTGGATGTCGAACTCGCTGGCGCCGCGCCGGAACGCGGCCTCGGCGGCCCGGTGGCCGCGCACGCCGACGCCGGTGGCGCCGCGCATCATCGCGATCTCGTAGGGCGTCTTGAACGCGCGGTGGTATTCGAGGTAGTCCACCACCGGCGGCGGATTGTTGGGGAGGAAGTTCCTGCCGGCGTCGGCATCCAGCGCGCTTTGCGGCTCGCCCAGGATCGCGCAGCGGGCCATGTCCGCGGGCAGGTACTTCAGGGCCTCTGCGGGCTTGCGGATCACGACGACGTCGAAATGCTCGACCCACCAGCCGTCCGGTGTTTCCGGCACGACGTGCCAGTAGTCAAACGGCTGCAGGTAGATCAACGTCGGCTTGCTGCCCGGCGTGAACACCAGCCAGCTGCCGGGGTTGCGCACCAGCGGCACCCAGGCCTTGAATTGCGGATTGACCGCATACGGATAATCGCGGTCGTCGAAGACCTGGTAGTGGAGCGTCCCGCTTGGCACGACCAGGTGGTCCAGGCCTCCCCGGGCCAGCGCCTCGGTGGCGCGGCGTTGCAACTCACACACGTGCTGCGGGTATAGGATCGCCGGATCGTGGATGGACATGGAGTTTCTCTTGGGGGCGTCGAAGGATATTGACGGATTCTCTGCTCGCGCGCAGGGCGGAACGGGCTCGCGGCCGCCGACATGGAGCCCCGCGGCCTGGATATGGACCCTGCTGGCATTGGTCACTGGCGTCGCGCTGTCGCTGTGGGCGGCCGATCAGCAACAACGCCGGCAGGCCACGGTGGAGGCGACGGCGTTCCGGGAGGTCGCAGAACGCACCCACCGCGCCCTCGCCCAGCAGCTCGACGCCAGTGGCTGGGTGGTGCGCGCGGTGCAGACGCTGTTCCTGACGTCCGACGCGGTCAACGCCGAGGAATTCGACAACGTCTACGCCAACCTGCACCCGCAACAACGTTTCCACAGCCTGCTTGCACTCGTCTACGCTCCGCGCGAGGTGCGTGCCGATGGCGAGCACTTCATCACCACGCTGGTCGCCCCACGCGCCGGCAACGAACGCGTCTTCGGGCTCGATGTCGGCCAGCAGCCCGCCAACCTCGCGGCGGTCCTGACCTCGCGTGACAGCGACCTGCCGGCACTGTCGGCGCCGTTCCGGCTGGTGCAATTCGCCGAGCGCGGCGTGGACGCGGACGGCGTGATCATGAGGTTGCCCATCTTCACTCCCGGGCGACCCCCCGCCACGCTCGCGGAGAGACGCACGCGCTTTCGCGGCTCGCTGGGCGTGTCATTCCGGATCGACAAGCTGATCGCCGGCGCGTTGCCCGAAGATGTCCGCGGGTTGCTGCACGTGCAGGTGGCCGATGTTACCGATGGCGAGGCATTGCCGCTGTTCGATTCGCACCCCGGTGCGCATCCGCAGTCCCGCTCCGACAACCGATTCGAGCGCTCGTTGGCGTACGGCGGTCGTGTCTGGCGGGTGCGGATCCATCCGGTCGCGCATTCGCCCGCTGCGGTTCCGTGGAGCGAATCGATCCTGTGGCCTGCCCTGATTGCGAGCCTGCTGATGGCGCTGCTGGTGTGGTCAATCGCCAACACCCGCCGACGGGCGCTGGAATTGGGCTCGCGCATGAGCCGCCAATACCGCGAGAGCGAGGAGCGCTTCCGTGCCCTGAACGACCGGCTGCCAGCCCTGGTGCTGCTGGCCGACGCGCACGACGGCCGCATTACCTACGCCAACCAGGCTGCGCGCCTGCGAATTGGCGAGGCGGTGTGCGCGCTCTACCTGCCGGCGCTGTTCGCCGACGTCGAGTTCCGCGCGCGCTTGCTCGCTCCCGGCAGCCCGGACTGCAGCAACACCGAGGTGGTGCTGTACGGCGTCGAAGGCGAGCGCTTCTGGGCAAACGTCTCGGTATCCCGGGTGATGCTCGACGCCCATGATCAGTTGCTGATGGTGGCCGCGGATATCTCCGAGCAACGCCAGCTCACCGAGATGCTGAGCTACCAGGCCAGCCACGATGCCCTGACCGAGTTGTACAACCGCCGCGAATTCGAACGCCGCGTCGAGCGGGCACTCGTGGCGGTCGCCGGCGGGGCGCCCGCGGGCGCGTTGCTGTACATCGACCTCGACCAGTTCAAGCTCATCAATGACACCTCCGGCCACATGGCCGGCGACCAGTTGCTGATCCAGTTGTCGATGGTCATGCACGAGCAGTTG
>JBBRWW010000097.1:0-10756 GCA_038248955.1 Lysobacterales bacterium | reverse complement strand
TGCGCGCAACCGTGGCGATGCTGCGTGACGAGCCGGGCACCACCGCGTGGTACGCGGTACGGTTCGGCCGCTCCGAATATGGCGTGTTCGATGCGTTCCACGATGAGGCGGACCGACAGGCTCACCTGCATGGCAGCGTCGCGAAATCGCTCATGGACAGCCAAGCGTTGTTCACGGCGCCACCGACGATCGAGAAGGTCCGCATTCTGGCCTCCAAGCTGCCCACGGCTCCTGCCGAGGCGACCCAGAAGGGCCTGCTGCTTACCTTTCCCGCGAAGCTGGGGCGCGCCGAACAGGTCGAGCAGTTCCTCCGCGACGCCGAGACCCTGGTGAACGACGAGCCAAAGACCACGGCGTGGTTCGCGATCCAACGTGAAAACGGCGACTACGGCATTTTCGATGTGTTTCCGGACAACGGCGGCCGTTTCTCCCACCTCACCGGCCACGTGCCGCGCGAGTTGGCCAAGCATGCGCTGAGCATGCTGGGCGGCATGCCGGATGTCTCGATGGTCGACGTGGTGGCGGAGCAACGACTGGCCTGATCCGGGCGCGAGTCGCTTCGCGTCCCGTCGCGGACGGTAACGCAGCAACCCAGGCGAATGAAGCGCAGTCCGGCCTGCGCGTATGGATCCTCTCCCTCGGACCGGGCAGCATCGGCTTGCCGTCACCGCCTTGGCTTTCAGCACATGCGCCCATGGTGGCCACGGCGCCTGCCTATGCTTCGCGGGCTGGTACGCGGGCGGGCTTCGTCCGTGCCAGGTGTCTCGCCCGCGCCGCGCGTAGCCACAGGATTGCTCGCACCCAAAGACGGTCCCGGTAGACCACCGTCCATTGAAGCGTCCGGTACGCATTGGCCAACGCCCGCTTGTATTGAACGTCGCCAGCCAGGAAATCGTATTCGCGCAGCCCACGCTCGCGGTAGTGCTCAATGGCCAGCGCATGGGCGAACAGCCCGGGGCTGAGCTTGCTGTCGCTCTGGTAGGCAAATCCGGACTGATAGAGGTAGACCTTGCCCTCGCTGGTGAAGTTGTACAGGTAGCCGACCATCAGCTGCTCGTTGCCGACATGGATCAGCTCCACTCCCTGGGTCGACCATAGCCGGCGAATGAGGCCGCGATGGAAGTCGCGCACGGTCGCGCACGAAAAAGACCCGCTTTGCCCCCGGGACTGCCAACGGGCGGAGTGCCGGACGGATAGTTCGTCGAAGAACGCCATGGCCTCCTCCAGGCTGGACGCCCGGGTGACCTGGAATGGCCCATGTTCGTTCTGGTAACGGCGGATGTTCCGGCGGATCTTGCTGCCGACCTTGCCTCTCAGCGTCGCCTCGAACGGCGTGGGAAGGGCCGGCAGGTCGACATAGGGCGCGGACGCGGCCTCGTGCTCGACGGCCGATGCGGCCAGCAACGGAATCAGGTGCGCCAGGAGGCTGTCGTCCTGGTAGCCCGATGCCAGCAGGCGGCTCCAGGGCATGGCCTCGAGGATCCGTGCAAGGTCGGCCGCGATGGCCGCCCTGTGGCCGGCGACGTGGAGGATGTCGTTGTATTCGGCCAGTGGCGTACGCGTGGCCGCCTCGCCGGTCGCATTGACATGTACCGACACCATGGGTAAGCCGCCCTTCCAGATCAGGCGGGTAAGCAGCAGGCAACCGCCGACGGTTTCGCCGCACTCCTCCCAGCGGATCCAGGTGCCCTTGAAGTCGCGGCCATAGACTTCCAGCCAGCTTTGCATCCACGCTGCCGACAGGAAGGCCGAGCGATTGCATGCCGACTCGAACAATGGCTCCCACCACCCCGGCACGCCGGCATCGGCTGCCAGTGGCGAGCTCACCGCCTGAAGGGGCGCGCGGATCAATGCCGTCGCGAAAGCGGTCGTACTCAACTGGCGCCCCATGTCGTCCCATCTCCGCTTGCCCTGGATCCGTGGCGCCAAAAGCCGAGCAACTTCCCTGCCGGAAACAAGCCCGACCATTTCCCGGCGGGACGGAAACCGAACAATTCCCTTGCGGGACCCGCCGGACGAGATTCGGTCCCGACCGCATGACCCGGTCCAATGGGAGCCCGCCATGACGCTGCCTGGGACTGTTCGCCAGCGATGGAAGTCACCACGAACGCCGCCTCCCCGGGCGCGCACCCTGATGCGCGCCTGCACTGAGCATGGATAACGACATATGGCGCGCCCTCAGGTCACGCCGCGGGCCGATGGTTTCCGGTGATGTGCCCGAAGAGACAACCCTTTCACTACGCGGCGGGGTCGCATCCCGGATTCCGGGCTTGCCAGTCGGTGAGTGCCGACTGGTAGTGCGCCAGTTCGTCCGCATAGAGGTCATAGACGCAAACCGCACAGCCGCTCTCGCAGCAATCGAAAGGCAGCGGCTTCTGCGGCGGCATCGGTGGCGGATCCAGGGCGCGCTCGCCGGGCGGAGACGATGCCGATCCGGGGACGGCCGGCATCATCCGCGGGGATCCATCACAGCGAGCCCGGCCTCAAGACGCCGGCATTGGGGTCGGGGACCGTCAGCGACGGTGGCCACCTCGCCGATCGGCCTGGCGCGGTCCGCCAAGCCGCGCGTCGCCTGCATCGCCATGGCCGGCGCTACACCAGCACCTGTCGCGTCTGCACCAGGAAGAGATCGATCGCGCGCTCCGTCGCGGCATCGATCATCGTCTCCGGCCTCATGCCGCGAGGACATGCCAGACGCGGGGTGGTGCCGAACAACCGGCAGATCAGCGGGCGCTCGCCATACACCGTGCAACCGTGCTCGCCCAGGTGCGGGCAACTGAAGTCGGCGAGCGCAGCGGCGCGCACGGCTTCGCTCACAAACGGCAGTTCGGCGGCTTCTTCCGAAGACGCGGTGACCGGCCCGCAACAATCGTGGCAACCGGCCACACAGGCAAACGACGGGATGCGTTCGCGCAACTCATGCAGTTTGCGGTGGTTGGGGGTCATGGCGGATTCCTCAGGCCACGCCGGTCGACTGGCGAGATGGGCGGAACGATTGCAGGCAAGTCTAGTCCCACCGCGGTTTCACGCCCGCGGCGGCGCGAGGTTGCTATGTTTTTCGCCGTGCCTCCACCACGGAACGAGCTTCATGCACTGCCCCATCCGCATTCCCCTCATACGCACCCGGCTTCCGATGGGTGGGCGACCCAGCTTGCCATCGCTTTGCCCCGATCGCGATCAAACGCGCCCGTGACGACGCGCCTGCAATGGCTGATCCAGCAAGCGGCCCGCCAGCTGTGGTTCCGGGCGACCGCTTTCTCGGCGCTGGCTGTCGTCACGGCGCTGCTCGGGGTGTTGGCCAAGCACTACATCCCCGCGGATCTGCCGGCCAAGATCGGTGCCGACGCGGTGGACAACCTGCTGAACATCCTCGCCGCCAGCATGTTGTCGGTAACCATTTTTTCGCTCAGTACGCTGGTCTCGGCGAACGCATCGGCCGCCGGCAACACGACCCCGCGCGCGGCGCGGCTGCTGAGCGAAAACAGCAAAGCCCAGAACGCCCTGGCAACGTTCATCGGCTCGTTCCTGTTCAGCCTGGTCGGCATCATCGCGCTGCAGACCGGTCTTTACGGCGACCAGGGAAGGGTGGTGCTGTACGTCGTCACGCTGCTGGTGATCGCGTTGATCGTCGCCACGCTGCTGGGCTGGATCGACCACGTCACCAAACTGGGCCGCGTCGGTGAAACCACGGACCGGGTCGAGGACAAGGCGGCCCGGTCCATGCGTAAACGCCACCAGCACCCGTTCCTGGGCGGCGAGCCCTTGGCCGCCGGCGGGACCTGGCCCAGCGACGCGGTAGCGATTCAATCCGATTGCTTCGGCTACGTGCAGCGCATCGATATGGAAGCGCTTTGCGAACTGACAGCCGACCACCAGGCGCGCATTTTCATCGCCACGTTGCCGGGCGGATACGCCGATAGTTCCCGGCCATTGGCGTGGTGGGCAGGGGCACCGCCCAGCGACAACTCCGCAGCCGCATTGCGCAAGGCGTTCGTGGTCGACGACGTCCGTTCGTTCGAGCAGGACCCACGTTTTGGCCTGACGGTAATGTCCGAGATCGCGTCACGCGCCCTGTCGCGCGCGGTCAATGATCCCGGCACGGCGATCGATGTCCTCGGCCGTGCCGTGCGACTGCTGGCGATCTGGGCCGAGCCCTTGGCTGCGGAAAATCGCGAAGTTCGCTATCCAGGCATCCACGTGCCGCCGCTGGAGCTCGACGACCTGTTCGACGACATCTTCACCCCGATCGCGCGCGATGGCGCCGCCATCGTCGAGGTCGGCATACGGCTCCAGAAGATGCTGCGTACGCTGGCGGGCCTGGACGACCCACGCTATCGGGCGGCGGCTTGCCGCCATTCCGCATTGGCGCTGGCCCGCGCAGAAGCCGGCTTGACCCTCGACGACGACTTGCGAAAAGTGCGTGAACTGGCCGATGAGGTTCGGCGCATGGGGACGACGCAGCAAACGCATTCGCCATGAGCGGAGCGCATTGGATTGTCGATCCCTGACCGACAGGTACGCGTCCAGCACCCAGGTCGCATGCGAGATCGCAGGGCGCGCTTGGTTCGCTCACGGGGGCTGAACGGCAACCGCCGGACGATGCGGGATCACACGATTCCGGAGCGACCCGATGCGAGCCTTGCTGCTGCGCTTCACCTTGCTGGTGCTTTCGCTGCTCGTGCTGGCCGGTTGCGGCCCGCACGGCAATGCCGCCAAACCCATCCCTACCGCTCTCGTACCGGCGCCGCGGCCGGCCGAACGGCTGGTGGTCGTCCTGCCCGGTCGCGGGGACGACCTCGCGGCCCTCGAGCGCAGTGGCATCGCCAATGCCGTCCAGGGGGCGTGGTCCGATGCCGACGTCCTGTTCGCCGAACTGACCATGGCGTATTACCAGGAAGGCGGCGCGGCGAAGCGGTTGCACGACGAAGTCATCGTGCCGGCACGGCGGCGCGGCTACCGCGAGGTCTGGCTCAGCGGCGCGTCCATGGGCGGCATGGGCTCCCTGCTGTACGACCGCGCCTATCCCGGCGAGGTCGACGGCATGGTGCTGCTGGCGCCGTATCTGGGCGACCGCGCGATCCTGAAGGAAATCGCCGATGCCGGCGGCATCGCGAAGTGGAACGCCGGGCCGCCGCAGATCATCGGCGCCGACAATTGGCAACACGAACTGTGGCGCCACCTGCAGACCTGGGCGCGCGATCCCGCCAAGGCGCGCAACGTGTGGCTCGCCTACGGCGACCGCGATCGCCTGCGCCGCGCCATGCCGCTGATCGAACCGCTGCTGCTCCGCGAACACATCCTGGTGCGGCCGGGCGGCCACGCCTGGACGGTGTGGTCGCCGGCGATGCGCGAGGTGCTCCTGGCGGCCTCGGCGGATGCGGGATCAGCAGCGCAAGGCCAGCGGTAGCGCATTGCGCGAAGGCATCGCCCGCGCGCGCCGATGGCGGCCCCGGTCACATGCCCAGGCGTTTGACCCGGCCGCGCGTGGCAGCCCGACCCTCGCGTACCATGCACCGGCCACCGCACGCCGCTGCCATGACACCGACCCTGCACGACCTACGCCTCGGCCTCATCACCGGGCTGCTGCTCCATGACGGCGCCACCAGCGTGCTCGACCTGGGCTGCGGCGCGGGACGCCTGCTTGCGTTGCTGGTGCATGAGCGGCAGTTCACCAGCCTCACGGGCATCGACACGTCGGCGTCCGCCCTCGCCGTGGCGCGCGGCCAACTGCAGCCCGATGCAGGCATCAACCCGCAGTTGACGCTGGTGCACGGGAGCTACACCGAAGCAATGGCCAACGTGCCGTCGCACGACGCGGTGACGATGGTGGAAACCATCGAGCACCTCGACCCGGGACGCCTGTCCACCGCCGAGTGCACGGTGTTCTCGCACTATCGGCCGCGGATCGCTCTGGTGACCACGCCGAATGTCGAATACAACCCGTTGCTGGGCCTGCCGCCCGGCCGGCTGCGCGACCCCGACCACCGCTTCGAGTGGCCACGTGCCCGCTTCCGCGGCTGGGCCAGCGGAGTGGCCAGGCGCAACGGCTACACGGTCCGCTTTGGCGGCATCGGCGAGTCCCATCCCGACCTGGGCAGTCCCAGCCAGTACGCCCACTTCACCCGCATCGGTGCGTGACGCGCTGGCCGCAACAGCCGCCCTGCCACGCATCCATCGCGCCATGCTCCATGGGCGCCCGGCGCCCGACGGCCGGCGACCGCGCAGGAGGACCACGTGGCGCAATGGGCGCGAAGCCACGGCGGTTTCCGTCGCCGGGGGCAGATCGCGGCGCTACGATGCGAGACATTCAGTTTTCCGCGACCCGGTCGTAAACGGGGCGACATGACCAATGCCGGCACCTCACGCGAACCGCCCCTGCGAGCCGACGACGACGCTGGCGTCTTCGACAAGTGCCTGTTGCGTGACGCCGCCGGCATCCGCGCGCAACTGCAACAACTCATCGACAAGCGCTGCATGCTGACCGCGAGCACCGATGCCGGTGCATCCAGCGTGCTCACGGCCGCGCTCGCCATCGACGACACCACGCTGTGGATCGACATCCCCGCCAGCGCAGCGGTGCTTGAGCACCTGCTGGGTGACGCGCGGCTGCTGTTCGAAGGTGCCATCGACAAGGTCACCCTGCGCTTCAGTAGTGGACCGGCGACGTTGGGCATCCACGACGGTCGAACCGCGTTGTGCGTGCCTGTTCCGCGGCGGCTTCTGCATCTCCAGCGCCGCGAACTGATGCGCCGTGAACCGCCGCCGGGCGCCCTCCACTGCCTCGTGCCAGCGGGCGATACCGCCAGCGGCTCGCCACCGACGGTCGCCACGATCCGCGACATCGGCGGCGGCGGGCTGGCGGTATTGGTCACCGACGTCGCGCTCGTCCTGGCGGCCGGCGACCACCTGCATGGCTGCCAGATCGAGCTTCCCGGGCTCGGCACGGTCGAAGTCACCCTGCACGTGCGCCATGTCCGCGAATTGCGCCAGCACCACAGGAATTTCCTCCACGCCGGCTGCGAGTTCGTCGACCTGCCGGCCGCGACCCAGGCCAAGCTCTTCCGCTACCTGATGCAGCTGGACCGCGAACAGCTCGCGCGGCGCCGCGAGGTGGACACCGGTTAACCCAACCACGAAAACGCAGCGATGACCGACCGCGGCCGTCCGTGCCCCCGCGCCTGCGCGCCCTGGTTGTCGTCCGCGCTCGTGCACGGCCCTCCGGGACTTCTCACCGCGTGCATCCGGCAATCGCTACGGTGGTGGGGCGCACGATGCGGGAGGCAGTCCCGCCCCCCGCCGCACGGAGAACCACATGAAGGTCCAGCTCAACACCGACAGCAACATCCAGGGCGACGAAGCCCTTGCCAGCCACGTAACCAGCGTCGTTGACGGCGCCTTGGGCCGCTTTGGCAGCCAACTCACCCGCATCGAAGTCCATCTCAGCGACGTCAACGCCGGCAAGGCGGGCGCGGGTGACAAACGCTGCGTGATGGAAGCGCGCCTGGAAGGTCGCCCTCCGGTGGTGGCCAGCGATGAAGCCGACACCGTGGGCGCGTCCATCAGCGGCGCGGCTGCCAAGTTGCAGCGGTTGCTCGACACCTCGCTGGGCAAACTGTCCCACTGACGCGACCTGCGAGCGCAGCCGGGAGTCACAGGAAGCTTGCGTACCCCGACAGCGGCAGTCGCTGGATGTCCGGTACCTGGCAGCCATCGGCGGGGTGGCCCACCACCAGCAGCAGGTACGGCATCTCGTTGCGCGGACGGCCGACGATTGCGTTGAGGAAACCCATCGGGCTGGGGGTGTGCGTCAGCGTCGCCAGTCCGGCCCGGTGCAGCGCCGCGATCAACAGCCCGGTGGCGATGCCGACGGATTCGTGCGGGTAGTAGCGCTTGTGCCGGTTGCCGTCGGCATCGACGCCATAGCGCTCGTAGAACACCGCGATCAACCACGGCGCCAGCTCGATGAACGGCTTGTCGGCATTGGTGCCCAGAGGCGCCAGCTCGTCCAGCCATTGCGCGCTCGCGCGGTGTTGGTAGAACTCGCGCTCCTCGACTTCGGCGACCTCGCGGATGCGGCGCTTGATCCCCGGATCCGCGACCGCGACAAAGCGCCACGGTTGCTGGTTGGCGCCGCTGGGCGCGGTACCGGCGGCGCGCAGGCAGGCTTCGATAATCTCGCGCGCCACCGGTCGCGGCGAGTAGTCGCGCACGGTCCGGCGCGTGGCCAGTTCGTCCGCGAACGCGCGGGCGCGCGCGAGACGTTCGTCGTCGTCGAGGGGCTCGCGCGGCGACAGCGCAACGGTGCTGGGCTTGTCCATGGCCACAGCCTAACGCGCGCGGGGGCTGACGCCGCGGCCGGCACGATGGGGCACGCAGGGGTGACACGCGGCCGCGTGTCGCCGCCGGTTCCGCGCGGCCGCGACCGGCGGCGATGGGTGCCCGCTCACGCCAGGCGCGGTTCGCCGCTCGCAGCGAGGGCATCGCCGGGTACGCCGGCGCTGGCGGCCAGCAGCCAGCGCTGGAACTCCACCGTCGGCATCGCCTTGCCCAGCAGGAATCCCTGGGCCGTATCGCAACCCAGCCGGGTCAGCGCGAGCAGCGTGGCTTCGTCCTCCACCCCTTCCGCCGCCACGCTCAGGTTGAAGCGATGCGCGAGTTCAACGATCAACTGGGTGATGTCGGCGCTGGCCGGATCGGTGAGCAATGACGAGATGAACGATCGGTCGACCTTGAGCTCGTCGGCCGGCAGGTTGCGGAAGTAGGCCAGGCAGGAGTAACCGGTACCGAAGTCGTCGATCGAAATCCGCACCCCCAGCGCGCGGATGCGGGCCAGCGCCGCGAACGCGCGCTCGGTATCCATCAGCGAGCCCTCGGTGACTTCAAGCACCAGCTGCACGTGCGCACAGCCCCACAGCTTCAGCGCGTCCTCGACCAGTTCCGCCAAGTCCACCTGCGTTGCCAGCGATCCGGGCAGGTTCACCGACACGTTGAGCGTGGTGGTACCGATGGGCCATTGGCTTGCCTGGCGCAACGCGGTGTTGAGCGCCCACACGGTCAGCTTCTTGATCTGGCCGGTACGCTCGGCGACGGGGATGAACAGGTCAGGGGCGACCAGGCCGAGCGCCGGGCTGTTCCAGCGCATCAGCGCCTCGGCGCCTACCGGCTGGCGGTTGGCGGTATGCACCTGCGGTTGGTAGTGCATCACGATCTCGCCGCGCTCGATCGCCCCGGGCAGTTGCATCTCCAGGTCCCACAGCTCGGAAAGGTCCTGCCCTAGCGCGGTCTCCCGTGCGAACGCTTGGGTCAGCCCGGTCCGCCGCGCGCTGTCGACGGCCGCTTCGGCGCGGCGCAGGAGGAAGTCGGGGTGACTGGCATGCGCCGGGCAAATCGCGGCGCCAATGGTCACCACCAGGCTCACGCGCAACTCGGTGGCCTCGAACGGTACCTCGAGCAGCCGCAGGAGCTTATGGATTGCCAGTTGCACGTGACCGTGGTTCATCACCCGCGTCAGGACCAGCGCGAAACGGTTGTCGCCGATCCGCGCCACGTAGTCAGACGGTCGCGCCACGGCCTGAAGTTGCTGCGCCAGGTAACACAACAGCTGGTCGCCGACGTCGAAGCCGTAGGCGCCATTGATGCGCGCAAAACCATTGATGTCGACGACCAGCAGGGCGAGCGAGTTGCGCTTGTCGTTGGCCTCATTGACGTGACGGGCCAGCGTTGAAAGGAAATGGCGCCGGTTGCCCAGACGCGTCAA
This sequence comes from Lysobacterales bacterium, assembly GCA_038248955.1. GTDB lineage: Bacteria > Pseudomonadota > Gammaproteobacteria > Xanthomonadales > Xanthomonadaceae > Lysobacter_K. The sequence goes on along the minus strand of JBBRWW010000097.1, from coordinate 999 downwards.
GGGGTCCTCGATGAGGTTCATCGGCCGCGCCTTACGTGCAGGCTAGTCAAGGAACAGTTCTGCCGTATCGATGCCGTAGGCACCGCGCGGCAGGCTCGACTTGATGTTCAAGGGCCGGTTCTTGTCGTCCTGCGCCACCTCGCTTAGGTCGATGGCGCGAAATTCGGGCAGCGGCTGCTTGTGCTCGTCCAGCAGCAGCATGACGCACGGGCGCAGACGCTTGAGGCTGTGCACCGACATCACCACACCGACCATGCCGTTGGACAGCTCGATCAGCGAACCGGTCGGGTAGATGCCGCTGGTGCGGATGAACTGTTCGACCAACTCGGCCTGGAACAACCGGTCACGGCACTCGTACAGCTCCATCACCACCTCGTGCGGCGAGCGGCTGGCGGCGTGCGGGCGGACGCTGGTCATGGCGTCGTAGCTGTCGACCAGGCCGATGATGCGGGCGTAGATCGGGATCTCGCTCCCGCGCATGCCCTCGGGGTAGCCACTGCCATCGTGGCGCTCGTGGTGATGGGCAACCATCTGCAGAATGTTCGGCGACAAGCCGGGGGTAACTTCGATGATCCGGCAGCCCTCGGCAACGTGGCTGCGCAGCAGCGCCCAGTCGTCAGGCGCCAGCAGACCGGGCCGCGCGAGCAGCTCGTTGGACAATCGCACCTTGCCGACATCGCACAGCAGTCCGCCGATCGCCAGGTCGCGAAGGTCCTGCCGTTCCAGGCCCAGGTGGCGCCCGAACGTCGCCGCCCACACCGAGCACCCGAGTGCGTGCTGGAAGCTGTAATTGCTCTTGCGGCGCAGCTCCATGATCCATGGCACCGCCGCCGGGTTGCGGGTGATGGAATCGAGCAGCGTATCGATGCCGTCGGACAGCTTTTCGACGTCAAGCGTGCCACCGCTCTGCAGGTCGCCCATGACCGCGTTGATTCCCGCTTCCAGGCGCCCGTGGGCCTGTTTCGCTTCGCTCAGCTCGCTGTCGAAGCCCGTATTGGG
>JBBRWW010000096.1:0-10817 GCA_038248955.1 Lysobacterales bacterium | reverse complement strand
GTGGCGCGCCGGACGCTGCAGACCGAGTCGCCGGGCGACCTCGCGCACGCGCTCCAGGCCCATGTCGATGGCCTTGGGGTGTTGGCGTTCGATGAAGGCCAGCCAGTCGGCCAGGGTCTTCGGTGCGGTGGTTTCCATGGCGCTCACAGGGCCCGGTGCACCGCTTCGCCGAACAGCGCGGTGTGGTGGCTGCAGTCATTGAGGCGCACGACTTCCAGATGGTCGACGTCGGGGCCTTCGAGCAGGTTGAGCGTGGTCGGGGCCTGGCGGAATCCCCACAGACGGGCCATCGGTATGCCGAGCACGCGGCACAGCAACACGCGATTGACGGCGTCGTGGGCGACCAGCAGCAGGGTGTCGTCGTCGCCGAGGCCGTCGACCGCGCGCGCGAACGCCGGCCAGGCGCGGTCCAGCACGTGCTGCAGCGATTCGCCGTCGGGCATCAGCACCTCGTCGGGGGCTTCGCGCCAGGCGCGCAGGAGGTCGCCGTCGCGCGCGTGGATCTCGCTGGCCAACAAGCCCTCCCAGGTGCCGTGGGCGATCTCCATCAGGCCGGGATCCAGGGTCAGCGGCAGGTCGCGTTCGCCCAGCGCCAGTTCGGCGGTGTATCGCGCGCGCTTCAACGGCGAAGCCACGGCGCGGGTGATCGGCAGCTCGCGCAGGCGCTGGCCGAGCGCCCGCGCCTGCGCCTCGCCGACCGGCGACAGTGGGATGTCTTCCTGGCCCTGGTAGCGGCCTTCGGCGTTCCACGGGGTTTCGCCGTGACGGGCAAGCAGGATGCGCATGGTGGGGCCTGTGGTAGCGAGGGAATGGTGGGGTTGCAGACGCTTCGGGGGGCGTTGGCGACCGCCCCGGGCATCGCCAGCGGTCGGGCGCGCCCGGACCGGGTTTCTGCGCCATCACGGATACTGGCAGGCGTCAGGACGCATGCCGCGACGTGGCGATTATGCCGGGACGATCCCGGATGCGCAGCAGCCGACGCTGGCCACGGCGGCCCGCCCTGCGCCACCATGGCGTTTCACTTACACGGAGCATGAGGCATGACGCAGCAGGTCAAGGGCGAATTCGAGGTCACCCACAGTGCGCAGCCGGCATGCGACATGGGCGACGGCATCGAGGCACGGCATTCGCGCTTCGACAAGCGCTTCCGTGGCGACCTCGACGCCACCAGCGTGGCGCACATGCTCGCGATCGGCACCGACGTTCCCGGTTCGGCGGCCTATGTCGCGATCGAACGGCTGGCCGCGACCTTGCAGGGCCGGACCGGGACGTTCTTCCTGCAACACCGCGGCACGATGACGCGCGGCGCGCCGTCGCTGTCGCTCACCGTCGTCCCGGATTCGGGCACCGGTGAGCTGGAAGGACTGACCGGCGCGATGGCGATCGACATCGCCGATGGCAAGCACTTCTATACGTTCGATTATTCGCTGGGTGGGCAGGAATAGACTGGCCCCGCGCTCGCCGAAGCCGGCAAACCAGCACGCCGGTCGTTTGCGCGACCGGCGTGCTGGTTTCATTACGGTCGCGAACGCTCAGCGCTTCGGCGCGACGCCCAGTTCCTGCAACAGCTGCGGGGCCGGGAAGACCTCCTGCATGATCCAGCGCATGTAGCGCTGGTCGACCGCGATCATGCGGGTCATCGCCGGGTCGAAGACCCAGTTCGAGCTCACCGACTCCCAGTTGCCGTCGAACGCCAGGCCGACCAGCCTGCCGCGCGCGTCCAGCACCGGCGAACCGGAATTGCCGCCGGTGATGTCGAGGTCGGACAGGAAGTTGACCGGCACGGTGCCCAGGCGCTTGTCCTCCAGACCACCGTAGCGCTTGGCCTTGATCGCCTCCAGCAACGCCGGGGGCGCATCGAACGGAGCGGTGCCGGTGGCCTTGGCTGCGACCTCCTCCAGCCGCGTGAACGGCACCTGCTTGCTGCCGTCGGTCTTGGTGTAGCCGGTGACGTTGCCGAAGGTGATGCGCAACGACGAGTTGGCGTCGGGATAGACGGACTGCCGCTGGCTCTGCTTGTGGTCGGCCACCGCCTGCAGGTAGACCGGACGCGCAACCAGTGCATCGCCGGCGCGGGTCTTGCCCTCCTGCTCCAGCTTCAGCACGGTCGGCATGATCGCCACGGCGAACTGCAGCGCTGGATCCTTGCTGGCCTCGAACGTGGCGCGGTCGGCGCTGAGCAGCGCCATGCGACGGTCGGCGAGGCGCAGGTCGGTCTTGGCGAGCTTGTCGAGCGTGCGCTTGACCGCCTTCTCGTCAATGGCCTTGCCGCCATCGGCCCCAAGCCATGCGTCCACCGCGGCCACCCGCTGCGATGCCGGCAACTTGCTGTATTCGCGCAACCAGTAGGCCTGCAGTTCGCGATCCATCTTCGGGTCGTAGCGGCGCTCCATCTGCTTCAGGCCGCCCTCCAGCGACGGCAGGTCGCGCTGCTGGTAACCCTGTTCGCGCTGGGCGTCGGGCTTGGCACGTTCGATCGACAGCCGATACAGCTGCGTGGCCGCGCCCATCGCGCCGGTGCTGCGCAGCTGGCCGAACACCAGGTCGCGTTCGCGGTTGGCGCGCGCCTCCTCGCCCAGCTCGACGAGGCGGTCGTGGGCGGCCAGCGCGGCCTCGCCCTTCTTGCCCTGCTGGCGCAGCCACGCGAGCATGATGGCCTCATCGGCCTGTTTGGCCTGGGTCGCGCCGATGCGCTTGAAGCCATCGAGCTGGCCGTCGTAGTTCTTCATCGCGTTCTGCCAGCTGCGCACGGTGCTGGCGTACTTGACGGCGATGTCGGGGTTCTTCCGGCCGGCGGCCTCGACCAATGCGACCAGATGCCGGTAGTGGCCGCCCACGACCGGATAGGTCCAGCCGGCGGTCGCCTCGAAGTCGCTGGCCAGCGCGTAGCGGCTGGTCGAACCCGGATAGCCGGCGACCATCACGAAATCGCCCACGCCCAGCGGCTGGTCGGCGAGTTTCAGGAACTGCTTGGGGCGGTAGGGCACGTTGTCGGCGGCAAATGCGGCGGGCTTGCCGTCCTTGCCGACATAGGCGCGGTAGAACGAGAAGTCGCCGGTGTGGCGCGGCCACATCCAGTTGTCGATCTCGCCACCGTAGTTGCCGATGCTGGCGGGCGGCGCATAGACCAGTCGCACGTCGGTGATTTCGAGGTTGCGAAACAGGCGGTAGGTGTTGCCGCCGGCGAAGCTGTACAGGCGGCAGCGGTAGCCCGCTTCGGCCTCGCACGTGGCGACCAGCTGCTTTTCCAGCGACTCCAGGGCGTTGGTGCGGGCCAGCGGATCGGGCGCCGCGGCGATCGCGGCCTGGACCTGCCGGGTGACGTCCTGGATCGAATCGAGCGCATAGATGCGCGCATTGGGTCCGGCGGACAGCTCCGCTGATGGCGTTGCCGCATTGAAGCCGTCGCGGATCAGGTTCTTCTCGGCAGTGGAGTTGAGCTGTATCGCTCCATAAGCGCAGTGATGGTTCGTCACCACCAGGCCCTGCGGCGACACGAAACTCGCCGTGCAGCCCCCCAGCGATACCACCGCGCCCATCGGATCACCGGTGAGGTTGGCCAACTGTTTGGCGTTCACCTTGAGACCGGCTTTCTTCAAGGCGCCGGCGATTTCCGGCAACTGCTGCGGTACCCACATGCCCTCGCCCGCATGGGCGGCGCCGACAGCGCCGGCCAAGGGGGCGGTTGCCAACGCGATTGCCACGGTCAAACCCGAAAGACGCATGTGTTCTCCTTGCGAACGTTAGCCACCGAGTGTAGCCGGCGGCGGGGATAGGAAAGATGGGGCCACGGTCACGGCTCCGGTGTCCGGATCAGGGAACCAGCGGCCGACCCACGGCGAGGCGTGCCAAGGGCATCGCCCCCCGGCCCCGCTGGTCACTCGGTCGGCAGGTTCATTTCCCTGAGCAGGTGCGGCGCCGGGTAGACCTTGGCCATCAGCCACCGCAGGTAGCGCGCATCGACGTGGATGGCGCGTTTGTAGCGTGGATCGAACATCCAGCTGGCGCTGACCGCCTCCCAATTGCTGTCGAAGTTGAGGCCGATCAGGCGGCCGTGCGCGTCCAGCACCGGTGAGCCGGAATTGCCGCCGGTGGTGTCGAGGTTGGTGAGCAGGTCAACGGTCTGGGTCTTCAGGCCGGGGTCGGCGGTGCTGCCGAAGTCGCCTTTCGCGATCGCGTCGCGTAGCGGCCGGGGCGCATTGAAGGGCGCCTGCCCGGTGTGCTTTTCGATGATGCCCTGCACCGTCGTCAGCGGCCGGTAGGCCACCCCGTCGCGGGGTTCGAGCGCGCTGACGCGGCCGTAGCTGACGCGCAAGGTGGAGTTGGCATCCGGATACACGGCGCGACCCTGCGACTTGCGGAAGCCGATCAGTGCGCGCATGTAGGCCGGCCGCAGGCGCAGCAGCTCGCCATCGCGGACCTTGGCCTCGTCCTCCAGACGCAGGATCGCCGGCATGAGCACCGCGGCCGCCTTTAGCAAGGTGTCGCCGGAGGACGCGAGTTCACCCGCACCGGCCTGCACCACCCGCAACCGTTCAGCCTCGTCGCCCAGCGCGGTGCCGGCGTACAACGCGTCGAGGCGGGCCTGCAATTGCGCCGGCGTAGCGCCGAACACCGCATCGAACTCGGCGACGTGCTGCGCCGCCGGCAGCGCCTGGTACTGGCGAACGAGGTCGGCGAGCAGGGCCTTTTCCACCCCCGGTGCGTAGCGACGCTGGACCTGCTTGAGCTGGCCGCTGATCAGGGCTTCATCGCGTAGCTGGAAGCCCGACTCCCGCTGCGCATCGGGTTTGCCGCGCTCCAGGGCGAGCCGCTGCACGCTCAACGCCGCGCGCAACAGTTGCGGCTGCGCGCGGATCGCACCGAGCAACTGGTCGCGCTCGCGCATCGACGAGGCCGCATCGAGCACCTGCTGCGCGGCGGCGATGTCGGCCTGCGTGGCGACCGCATCGGCCTGTCCGACCAGCCAGGTGTGCATCGCGGCCTCGTCATCGCGACGCACGCGCACCGCATCGCTGCGGCGCAGGCCGTCGAGTTCGCCCTGCGCGCGCTTCAACCCGTTCTTCAGACTCGCCACCTGGGCCGCATACAGCACATGGGCATCGGTGCCGGTTGCGGCAGCGGTCTCGATGGTCCTGACCAATCCGTCGTATAGCGCCACGCGCGACGGTAGCTGCCAGTCGACCTGGCTGGCGAACTCCGAGGCCATGCGGTGCCGGAACGTCGTGCCGGGATAGCCGGCGAGCATCGCGAAATCGCCTTCCTTGACGTGGTCGGTAGCGATCTGCAGGTGCGCCGGCGGCGCGTACGGGACGTTGTCGACGGCGTAGTCGGCGGGCTGGCCGTCCTTGCCGACGTAGGCGCGAAGCAGGGTGAAATCGCCGCTGTGGCGCGGCCACATGAAGTTGTCGACCTCGTCGCCGTAGTTGCCGATCGAATCCGGCGGCGCGTAAACCAGGCGGATGTCGCGCAGTTCAAGTTGGCGGACCAGATAGAAGTCGGTGCCGTAGTACATGTTGGCGATGCTGCAGCGGGTGCCGGCCTGGCGCTCGCACTCGGCCACCACCGCCTTGGTCGCGCTGTCTATCGCGTCGTAATACGCCCTGCCCTGCTTGCCGCGCGCACCGCCCAGGATGCGCTCGGTCACCTGTTCGAACCCGACCGTCACCAGCACCCGGTAGTCGGGATTCGCCGGCAGCTCGGCTGCCCGGTCGGCGGCGATGTAGCCGCTGCCGATCAGGTCGCGGTCCGGTCGGGAGTTGTACTGGATGACGCCAAAGGCGACGTGGTGATTGGTCAGTACCAGCCCGTCCTTCGACACGAACGCGCCGGTCGCACCGCCGACCTTCACCACCGCGCTCATCGGCGGCTTGGCCAGTTCCGCTAGGTCGCGGGGGTCGCCCTTGAAGCCAGCCTCGCGCAACTGCACGCCGATGTCGGGCAGTTGCGAAGGCATCCACATGCCTTCGTTGGCGTTCGCGGCGGGGATGTTGGACAAGGTCATGGACAGGCCAATGGGAACACTCAACGACAGGGCTGACAAACGGCGGCGCATGGCGACTCCGACAGGGAAGTTCCCCCGACCATAGGCGATGCCGGTCGGCCCGGGCAAACCCCGCCCACGGGCGCCGCCAGGGCCACGACGTATAATTGCCCCATCTTTCCGCAGGCGCGGCGCGGCCGAAAGGCATCGCCCACGAGGCACCACCATGAGCCAAACGATGATGAAAGCGCTGGTCAAGCGCGAAGCCGGCAAAGGCATCTGGATGGAGCAGGTGCCGCTGCCTGCGCCCGGTCCGAACGAGGTCCTGATCAAGCTCGAGAAGACCGCGATCTGCGGCACCGACCTGCACATCTACCTGTGGGACGAGTGGAGCCAGCGCACGATCAAGCCCGGCCTGGTGATCGGCCACGAATTCGTCGGTCGGGTGGTGGAACTGGGCGCCGGCGTGACCGGCTACAAGGTCGGCCAGCGCGTCTCCGCCGAGGGCCACATCGTCTGCGGCCATTGCCGCAACTGCCGCGGCGGCCGCCAACACCTGTGCCCCAACACCGTCGGCATCGGCGTCAACCGCAATGGCGCCTTCGCCGAATACATCGTGATGCCCGCCAGCAACCTGTGGCCGATCCCCGACCAGATCCCGAGCGAACTGGCGGCGTTCTTCGACCCCTACGGCAACGCCGCGCACTGCGCGCTGGAGTTCGACGTCGTGGGCGAGGACGTGCTGATCACCGGCGCCGGCCCGATCGGCATCATCGCCGCAGGGATCTGCAAGCACATCGGCGCGCGCAACGTGGTGGTCACCGACGTCAACGACTACCGCCTGAAGCTTGCCGCCGACATGGGGGCGACCCGCGTGGTCAACGTCACCAACACCTCGCTCAAGGACGTGATGGCCGACCTGCACATGGAGGGCTTCGACGTCGGGTTGGAGATGAGCGGCAACCCGCGCGCGTTCAACGACATGCTCGACTGCATGTACCACGGCGGCAAGATCGCGATGCTCGGCATCATGCCCAAGGGCGCCGGCGCCGACTGGGACAAGATCATCTTCAAGGGCCTGACCCTGCACGGGATGTACGGCCGCAAGATGTACGAGACCTGGTACAAGATGACGCAACTGGTGCTGGGCGGTTTCCCGCTGGGCAAGGTGCTGACCCACCAGCTGCCGATCGACGAGTTCCAGCAGGGATTCGACCTCATGGAAGCCGGCAGGGCCGGCAAGATCGTGCTGAGCTGGAACTGACCGCTGCCGCGCCGGGCACCAAGCCTGCCTGACGTGGCCTTGGCCGTCGACGCTGAGCCGTGATCCCCGGTCGGGCGACCAAGGCGATGAAACCCGATGCGCAGCTTCGCTGCTGCGGACCCCCTCCCGCCCGCGCGGGAACGACGAACCAAGAGAACCCGTAATGTCCCTGACCGCCCGCTACGCCGCCGAACTCGACGCCATCCGCGAACAGGGCCTGTTCAAGTCCGAGCGCATCATCACCAGCCCGCAGTCGGCCGAGATCACGCTCGCCGACGGCCGCACGGTGCTGAACTTCTGCGCCAACAACTACCTTGGCCTGGCGGACCACCCGGACGTGATCGCGGCGGCCAAGGACGCGCTGGACACGCACGGTTTCGGCATGGCCTCGGTGCGCTTCATCTGCGGTACCCAGGACCTGCACAAGCAGCTGGAGCAGACGATCGCGGACTTCTTCGGCACCCAGGACACGATCCTGTACGCCGCCTGCTTCGATGCCAATGGCGGCCTGTTCGAGCCGCTGTTGGGCGAGGACGACGCGATCATCTCCGACGCCCTCAACCACGCCTCGATCATCGACGGCGTACGCCTGTGCAAGGCCAAGCGCTTCCGCTACGCGAACTGCGACATGGCGGACCTCGAAAAGCAGTTGCAGGCCGCTGACGCCGCCGGCTGCAGGACCAAGCTGATCACCACCGACGGCGTATTTTCGATGGACGGCTTCATCGCCCCGCTCGACCGGATTACGGCGTTGGCCAAGCAATACGGCGCGCTGGTGCACATCGACGAATGCCACGCCACCGGGTTCCTCGGCGCCACCGGCCGCGGGTCGGCGGAAGTGAAAGGCGTGATGGACCAGATCGACATCTTCACCGGCACGCTCGGCAAGGCGATGGGCGGCGCGGTCGGCGGCTTCACCACCGCGAACAAGGACGTCGTGGAACTGCTGCGCCAGCGCTCGCGCCCGTACCTGTTCTCCAACTCGCTGCCTCCGCACGTCGTCGCCGCGGGCATCAAGGCGTTCGAGATGCTGTCGGCCGCCGGCCAATTGCGCGAGCAACTCGTCGACAACACCCGCTACTTTCGCCAGCAGATGACCGCGGCAGGCTTCGACATCAAGCCCGGCGTGCACCCGATCGCGCCGGTGATGCTGTACGACGCGCCGCTGGCGCAGCGGTTCGCTTCGCGGCTGCTCGAGGAAGGCATCTACGCGATCGGTTTCTTCTTCCCGGTCGTGCCGCAGGGCCAGGCGCGCATCCGCACCCAGATCTCGGCCGCGCATAGCCGCGAACACCTCGACCGCGCGATCGCCGCCTTCATCAAGATCGGTCGCGAACTGGGCGTGCTGAAGGGGTAATGCCGCCGAGGTAGGGCGGCGCGCCGGTGACGGTCGCGGCCCGCGACCTGGAACTTGCCATCCACCGGCATGGAGCGGTCAGCGCGCAGTTCAGTCCCTTTTGCCTTGGCCATTGGTGGACCCGCCGCCAGCGCGCGTCGCGCCGGGGGCGTACGTCCAGGCAATGCCGTACCGCATGCGGCATCGTGGCCGGCTAAGCAACCGGAGCAAGCGCTTCCCATTCGGCTGGCGTGAGCCGTCGCCACTGCCCCTTCGGCAACTCTCCCAGTGCGAGTTCACCGATCGCCACCCGCACAAGCCGCAGCACGCCGATATCAAGCGCCGCCAGCAGCCGCCGGATCTGGCGGTTGCGACCTTCGTCCAGCACGATCTCCAGCCAGGCATTGCGGTCACCGGCACGCAACAGGGTCGCGGACTTGGCACGCAGCCGTTCGCCCCCCTCCTCTTTGACCCCCGCCAGCATTGCCTGCAGTTGCGCGGCGTCCGGGATCGCATCGACCTGCACGTGGTAGGTCTTGTCGGGCCCGTGCCCGGAGTCGGTCACGCGCGCCGCCCATTCGGGATCGTTGCAGAACAGCAGCAAGCCCTCGCTGGCCTTGTCGAGACGACCCACCGGCGCCAACCACGGCAAGTCCGCGCCATCGAGACACCGGTACACGGTGTCGCGGCCGCGCTCGTCGCTGGCCGTCGTGACCACCCCTCTCGGCTTGTTGAGCATCAGGTAAAGCCGCGGCGCATCGTCGATCTCCCGCCCGTCCACGCTGACGCGCTGTCGACCACTGATGACAGGAAACTCGGGGTCGCGGACAACCCGGCCATCCACCGCAACCCGGCCGGCGGCGATCCACTTCGCCGCTTCGCTGCGCGAACACAGTCCGCGCTTCGACAATATCCGGGCGACGCCGTGGCGTGTGGGTGCAGCCATCGCCATCGACGCTCAGTAAGGCAACGCATGCGCCCGATCGGGCGCATGCAAGGACGATCGGCCTACAATCAGTCGTTTTTGCTGGCGTCGGTCGCGGGTTCGGCGGGCGCGGGTTCGACTGGCACGGCCGCCGGCTGCGCGCCCTTCGCGACGCGTACGCCCTTCGCCTTCATCCAGGCGGAGAACTCGTCCGCCGTCATGCGCTTGCCGTTCTGGTTCATGTCGAACCGCCACGGCGTATTGTCGAACTCGGTCAACGGCTTGTACGCCGCCGGGCCCGTGGATGACGGCATTCCCGGGCTGGACACCGGCATGGCCTTGGCGATCTGGCAACTCTCGATGCGCATGCGCAGCAGCACCTGGTCGACCGAAAGCGCCTCGTCCAAGGCCTGCGAGAGCACACCGGTGGGGGCGCCAAGCTGATGCCGGGGCGCTGTCAGTTCCGGAGCGATGGGTGCCAGCGTGGTCGCTTGCATGGGAGTTCCCGACACCTCAGCCATCGCCAGACAACTACCTGTCTGCGCCTGCGCGGCGGTCGCCGCGAACAGCAACGTCAATCCCATCCAAGCACGGAACATGGCAACTCTCTGTGGTTTTGCGAACTGCGGCCAGTGTAGGTTGCGCCATCGGGTCCGACAACCGCGTTTCGCATGAACCGGCGCACAAAAAAAGGAAGCCCGGCGCTGGGCCGGGCTTCCTGTCTTGCGTGGCGGCTCCGAGGAGCGCCGGGGTTCGCTTAGTTCTGGACGTTCAGCTCGGTGCGACGATTGCGCGCACGGCCTTCCGGATTGTCCGAACCGTCTTCGTTGGTGTTCGGCGCGATCGGACGGCTCTCACCGTAGCCGTTCGGACCGGCCAGACGCGACGCGTCCACACCGTTGCTGGTCAGGTAGTCGTACACCGCGCGGGCGCGACGCTCGGACAGCGACTGGTTGTACGCGTCGGTGCCCTTCGAGTCGGTGTGGCCAGCCACTTCGACCTTCAGTTCCGGGTAGCGCTTCAGGATTTCGGCGGCTTCGTTGAGGATCGCCACCGCGTCAGGACGCAGGGTCGACTTGTCGAAATCGAAGTTGACGCCCTTCAGGTCAATCGAGACCGGCACCGGGCAACCGTCCGGACCGATCGTCTGGCCAGCCTGCGAACCGGGGCACTTGTCGTCGCAATCGTTCACGCCGTCACCGTCGCTGTCCATGTCGGCGCAGCTCGGGGCCACCGGCGCCGGAGCCACCGCAGCCATCGGCTCGGGACCCAGCGGGATGATCACGCCGACCGAGGCCAGCACGTCACC
>JBBRWW010000095.1:0-10880 GCA_038248955.1 Lysobacterales bacterium | reverse complement strand
GTCCGGATGACCAAGCTGCTGCAGCGCGGACTCGGCCGCCAGCTGCTCGGCGGCGCGGCGCGAGTTCCCCTCGCCCTCGCCGACGACCTCCGGTTGCGCCAGGGTGCAACTGACGCGGAACACCTTGTCGTGCTCCTCACCACTTTCCGATACCAGTGCGTACACCGGCAATGCCCTGTGGCGTCCCTGCAGCAACTCCTGCAGCCGGGTCTTGGCGTCCTTGCCAACCTTGTGCGGAGGCGGCAACGCGGCCATGGCCCGTTCGAACCACGGCAGCACCACTGCGCGGCAGGTTTCGAAACCCGCATCGAGGTAGATCGCCGCCACCACCGCCTCGACCGCGTCGGCGAGGATCGAATCGCGCCGGTGGCCACCGGACTTCATCTCGCCGGGGCCGAGCGTCAACCGTGCACCCAATTCGAGTTCGCGCGCGATCAGCGCCAGCGCGGATTCGCGCACCAGCTCGGCGCGCGAACGGGTCAACGCGCCCTCATCGGCCTTGGGCCAGCGCAGGTACAGCGCTTCGGCCACCAGCATGTTGACCAGCGAATCGCCGAGGAACTCCAGCCGCTCGTTATGTGGCGCACCGGCGCTGCGATGGGTCAGGGCCTGCGCGAGCAGGCCCGCCTGCGCAAAATGGTGACCGATGCGGTCAGTCAACGGCGCCGCGCCGCAGTTCCTGGGTGGCATCGAAGCGCCCGACCACATCGATGTTGGAGATCAACGGCTTGCGCACCTCATAGTCGACCGTCATCAGGTAGCCAGCGTCCTTGCGGACGATCTTGACGTCAGCGGGCTTGATGCTCTCGACGTAGCTGATGTCGAGCCGGCGGAACAGAAGATCCTTGATCTTGGCCGGATCATTTTCGGTGATGCCCGGCTCCTTGGCCAGGCCAGCCAGGGCCTGCTTCAAGGAGTAGTACTCGGAATACATCGGAATCAGCTTCATGCCCATGAAGATGAACACACCGACCACCGCCAGCACCACGATGAAGCTGATCAGGGTCATGCCACGCTGCGTACGCTTCATATCGATCTTCCCCAGAGGTCACGAACAGGATGCACGACACCCGTGCGGGCAGAACACTAGCACTGCTGCACTGTTTACTCGATCCGGCTGCCGATGCGCGAGGCATCGAACCCGCCATCGATGTTGAGCCAGATCAGGAACGCCTTGCCGCGAAGATTCTGCTCCGGCAGGAAATGCGACTGCCAGTACCGGCTGTCCTCGCTGTTGTCCCGATTGTCGCCCATCACGAAATAGTGGCCGGCCGGTACCTCCCACTCCCCGTCACCCTGGTCCACGAACAGGGAATCCAGGCGTTCGAGCACCCGGTGTGGACGACCCGGCAATTGCTCACGCAACTCTTCGGCGCCCGTCATCTCGGTGCCATTACCGATGCCCTGGTAAGTGCCGATCGGCTGGTAGGACAGCAACTGGCCGTTCACCGTGACCTGGTTGTCGTGGTAGCCGATGCGGTCGCCCGGCAGACCCATGATCCGTTTGATCCAGTCCTGGTCGGGATGGTGCGGGGGGCGGAACACCACGACATCGCCGCGTTTGGGTTCGCCGATCGCGAAGAACTTCTTGTTGCTGATCGGCAGGCGCAGTCCATAGGAGAACTTGTTGACCAGGATGAAGTCGCCCGTGAGCAGCGTCGGCATCATTGAGTTCGACGGGATGCGGAAGGGCTCGGCGATGAAGCTGCGCAGCACCAGCACCACCAGCAGCACGGGGAAGAACGCCTTCGAATAATCGATGACGATCGGTTCCTTGCCGTCGTCAAGAAGCCCTTCCGCGGCGGCACGGCGCTTGGCGAAGTACAGCTTGTCGAGCAACCAGACGAGGCCCGTGAACGCCGTCAGCACCACCAGTGCGATTTCAAACCAACGCATGCGAGCTCCTTGGAAACTGTCTTGAATCGTCCTGTCCCGCGGGGGAAAGGCGTTGTGGATTGCCGGACGACCAGCACGAACACCCTTGGGCTGGCCGTGCTGCGAACGGCGAAGGTAATACCAATGCGCCTGCATGGAACGCGGTGAGGAAACCTCCAACGTCTTCGTCGCGCCGCCAACCGTTCCCGCCGCGTTGCACCCGACGCCACCTGCGCGTCTGGTGAAGGCGGAGTTCGACCTGTTACCTGTTGTCGCTCTGCAGTACCGCCAGGAAGGCTTCCTGCGGGATCTCGACGCTGCCGACCTGCTTCATGCGCTTCTTGCCCGCCTTCTGCTTTTCGAGCAGCTTCTTCTTGCGGCTGATATCGCCGCCATAACACTTGGCCAACACGTTCTTGCGCATCGCCTTGACCGTGCTGCGGGCGATGACCTGCGAGCCGACCGCGGCCTGGATCGCGACGTCGAACATCTGCCGCGGAATCAGTTCGCGCATCTTTTCGCTGATTTCGCGCCCACGACGATCGGCGTGCGCGCGGTGGGTGATGATGCTGAGCGCGTCGACCTTGTCGCCGTTGATCAAGGTATCCAGGCGCACGAAAGGCCCGGCCTGGAAGCGCAGGAACGCGTAGTCCAGCGACGCGTAACCGCGCGACACCGACTTCAGCCGGTCGAAGAAATCCAGCACGACCTCGGCCATCGGCAGTTCGTAGCTGATCTGCACCTGGTTGCCCATGTAGGTGATGCCGATCTGGCTGCCGCGCTTCTCTTCGCACAGGGTGATCACATTGCCGACGTAATCCGGCGGGGTGAGGATGTTGGCGCGGATGATCGGCTCGCGGATCTCCTCGACGAGGTTGATCGGTGGCAATCGGGAGGGATTGTCCAGCGGCATCACCGTGCCGTCGGTCTTGAGGACCTCGTAGATCACCGTCGGCGCGGTGCTGATCAGGTTGAGGTTGTACTCGCGCTCGAGGCGTTCCTGCACGATCTCCATATGCAGCATGCCGAGGAACCCGCAGCGGAAGCCGAAGCCCATCGCGTCGGAGCTTTCCGGCTCGAAGCGCAGCGCCGCGTCATTGAGGCGCAGCTTCTCCAGCGCCTCGCGCAGGTCTGGGTAATCCTCCGCATCGACCGGGAACAGTCCCGCGAACACGCGCGGCTGCATTTCCTGGAAACCCGGCAGCGCCTTGCTGGCCGGATCCGAGGCCAGCGTCAGGGTGTCGCCGACCGGCGCGCCATGCACGTCCTTGATCGCCGCATTGATCCAGCCGACCTCGCCCGCGCCGAGCTTGGGCAGGTCCTTGCGCTTGGGCGTGAACACGCCGACCTTGTCGACCAGGTGCGTACGGCCGGTCGACATCACCAGGATCTTGGTGCCCGGGGTGATCTCGCCCTGCATGACGCGCACCAGCGACACCACGCCGAGGTAGTTGTCGAACCAGGAGTCGATGATCAGCGCCTGCAGCTTGTCGGTATCGCGCGGCTTGGGCGGCGGGATGCGATGCACGATCGCCTCGAGCACGTCGACGACGTTGAGGCCGGTCTTGGCGCTGATCGCGACCGCATCCTCGGCATCAATGCCAATCACCGCTTCGATTTCGGCCTTGGCGCGTTCGACGTCGGCCGTGGGCAGGTCGATCTTGTTGATCACCGGCACGACCTCGAGCCCCTGCTCGACGGCGGTGTAGCAATTGGCGACCGATTGCGCCTCGACCCCCTGCGCGGCGTCGACGACCAGCAGCGCGCCCTCGCACGCCGCCAGCGAACGGCTGACCTCGTAGCTGAAGTCGACGTGGCCGGGTGTATCGATGAAATTGAGCTGGTACGTCAGCCCGTCCTTGGCCGTGTACGGCAAGGAAACGGACTGCGCTTTGATGGTGATGCCGCGCTCGCGTTCGATCGGATTCGAATCGAGCACCTGCGCCTCCATCTCGCGGGCCTCAAGGCCGCCGCACAGCTGGATGATGCGGTCGGCGAGCGTCGATTTGCCGTGGTCGACGTGGGCGATGATGGAAAAATTTCGGATCAGGTGCATGCGGGGACGCGTCGGCTCGCGATAAATCGATGAAATAACGAAGAATTATCGCACAAGGGCGCGCCTGCCGACCGGCGCCGACCGGGAGGAATACGCCCCACGCCTCGACGCATCACCCGGTCGCGGCGTCGGCCGTGATCGCGATGAACTGGGTGCCCGGCCCGCGCCGAACCAACAGCATCACGGTCTGTCCCGGCCTGACCGCAGCCAGTTGGCGAGTCAACGCCGACGCGGTTCCGACCGACGCGCGTCCGACCGAGAGGATGACGTCGCCGGGTTGCAGCCCGGCATCCCGCGCCGCCGTACCGATCACCTGGGTCAGCAGCACGCCCTCGTCCGCCTTCAGCCCGAGGCGCTGGCGCTCGCTGGCGGTGATGTCGCGCGACGCCAGGCCGAGCGCATTGGTCCGCTCGGGCTGGGCTGTCGACGGGCCGGGACCGGGCGAAGGATTGGCGGCGCCGGCCAACCCGTCTTCGAGCTCGCCGAGCACTACCGCTACGTCGACCAGCTTGCCATTGCGGAACACCGTCACCTTTGCCCGCGAACCCGGGACCATCGCTCCGATCAGGGGCGGCAGATCGCTGGATGCGATCACCGGCTTGCCGTTGATGGCGCGGATCACGTCCAGGCGCTCGATGCCGGCCTTGTCGGCCGCACTGCGCGCGCTGACGTCGGACACCAGCGCGCCGTCGGCATCAGGCAACCCCAGCGCGCGGGCATTTTCGGCATTGACTTCCTGCACAGCCACGCCCAATTGCCCACGACTGACCTTGCCGGTCGCGCGCAGTTGCTCCACGGCGTTCATGGCGACGTCGATCGGTATCGCGAAACTCACGCCCATGTAGCCGCCCGAGTTGGAGAAGATCTGCGAATTGATGCCGACCACCTCGCCCTTGGTGTTGAGCAGCGGCCCGCCGGAATTGCCGCGATTGATCGCGACGTCGGTCTGGATGAAAGGCACGTAGCGCTGGTCGGCATAGGGATTGCTGCGGCCGACGGCGCTGACGATGCCCGCCGTGACCGAGTGGTCCAGGCCAAACGGCGAACCGATCGCCACCACCCACTGGCCCGGCTTGAGCAGGTTGGAATTGCCGATGCGCAGCGCCGGCAGTGCCTTGCCTTCGATCCGCAACAGGGCGACATCGGATTGCTGGTCGCTGCCAACCAAGGTCGCCTTGAACTCCCGACGGTCGGATAATTTCACCGTGATCTTGTCGGCCCCGTCGACCACGTGATGGTTGGTCAGCACGTAGCCATCGTCGGAGATCAGGAAACCGCTCCCCAACGAAGTGCCGCCTGGCCCCTGCGGCATGCCGGGATCCTGGGGGCCACTCGGGCCGCCCGGAAGCGGGGATTCCTCACCGAAGAACCTGCGGAAGAATTCCGGGATCTGCGGGTCGTCGGGCACCTGGCCACGCGCGGCGCGGCGCGGCGCCATCTCGGCCCGAACGTTCACCACTGCCGGGCCGACCTGCTGCACCAGGGTGGTGAAATCGGGCAGTCCCGACACCATCGACACTGCGGGGGGCGCTGTGGCCGGAACCGGAAGCGCCGAGACGCTGGGCGGCTGTGCGGTGCAGGCTACCGGCAATGCGACGGCGATCATGCCGCACAAGGCCAAGGCACGAAGTGGTCGGTTCATGGAATCGGCCTCCAGGGTCGTCGGGAAGTGAGTGGTCGTGATTGAGAACGAAGTGGCTGAAAATGAAGCGCTTGAAAATGGCTGCCGGTCACTACGGAAACACCCGGATCAACATTACCGTTCGTCCATATCGTGCTTCGGTGCGATCGATGCGTCAGTGGCGGCGGGCAAGCGCGGCTCAAAGGGATAGAACGATGGCGAGCCCGATGCGCTGGTAACGAAACTGGCGGTGAACGCACCCCCGCCGCCCGAACCGGACAGCACCGCGCGCGGCCACGGTCGCGAAACCGCCTCGACATGGGGTGCACGGAAGGGATTGATGCCTGCGTGCGGCAATGGATCGACGATCGCCATCGTGGTTGCGGCACCCGAACTGGCGATGGCCGGCGTCGCCATCTGCCGCCGCGACGCATGCAGGGCGACGCGCTGGCTCTGGCCACGCGAACGGCGCTCGCCGGCACGGCGCGGCGCCTGGACGACCGCCACCGCAGAGGCCCCTAGTGGGAGCGCGCCATCAGGCACCGCCGGCGTGGCCGCGTCGGGTCCCTGCGGCGGCACGCGTGCCGGATTGACTACCAGCCCCGCCGGTGCGGGCTCCACCGAGACCGGCAGGCCGGGATCCTGGGAGAACGGACGTGCGATGAACATCGCCACCATCGCGACCGAGGCGGCCAGCGCGGCGCCGCCGATCCATTTCCGCCTGGTCACCGCGGTTGCCGGAGCCGTGGTCGAGGACACGTTGGCGGGGGCCTGCGCAGCGTCAAGTCCGGGCTCGGATGCCACCGCTGTCGCCACCCGCGCGGCAAAGTCGCGTGGCGCAACGCGGCCGGCCTGTCCGCGCAACGCATCGCCGAGCAACTGCCAGTTGCCGAATGCCCGCTGCCATTGCGGGTCGTGGCCGAGGCGCTTCATCGCGAAACGCGCGGCATCGCCATGCAATTCGCCGTCGAACAGCGCGCTCAAGGTTTCCATCCCGTGGCCAGAATCGTCCAGGACCTGACGGTCGTTCGTGATCATTTGCGGACTCGCTCCCGGGTGTTGTCATTGTCCAACAGGGGTTCCAGCTCGGCATCGATCGCCTCGCGGGCTCGGAAAATGCGCGAACGCACGGTGCCGATCGGGCAATCCATCCGAACGGCGATCTCTTCGTAGCTGAGCCCGTCGGCTTCGCGCAGACTGATCGCCGAACGCAACTCCTCCGGGAGTCCGTCGACCACGCGCATCACCGTCTGTTCGATCTCCTGGCGCAGCAACTCGTGCTCGGGCGTGTCGTTGTTGCGCAGCCGGATGCCGGTGTCGAACTGCTCGGCGTCGCCAGCTTCGATGTCGTCGGCGGGCGGCCTGCGGTTCTGCGCTACAAGATGGTTCTTGGCTGTGTTCACGGCAATCCGGTGCAACCACGTATAGAACTGCGCATCGCCCCGAAAATTCGCCAGCGCGCGGTAGGCACGCAGGAAGGTTTCCTGGGCGACGTCCTGGCATTCGCTCCAGTCTGGAATGTAGCGTCCGATCAGCCCGATGATCCGGTGCTGGTACTTGCGTACCAAGGCATCGAACGCGGTGCTGTCGCCACGCTGGACACGCCTGACCAGCTCCTGGTCCAATTCCAGTTCTTGCGACGAAATTTTTTCGGCCATGCCTCGCTGGCACTCCTGTCAGCCCGGCAATAGCCGAACAATGGGACAACCCCGTCGGGGGAAAGTTCAATCGGGCAAGACTTGGGGATCGTCGCAGCTCGTCGCAAGCGCTCCGGTTAAGGGGGGAGGCGACCGATCCATCTGCGGGCGATTTGACGCCGGCCGGACAACATCGGGATGATAGCCGCTTACTCCATACCTGAACGGATGGTGCCGCACATGGCAGGCCACCTTGGTGTTTCCGCGTTCGACGGCCTTCGCGTCCAGCACTGGCAGATGAATTTGCGCGACGACGGCGTGCTGGTGTTGTCCCTCGACCGCGCCGGCACACCGGTCAACACCCTTGCCCAGGAGGTCCTGATCGAACTCGACGCCCTGTTGGAGCGGATCGCGGTCGACCCTCCCAAGGGCCTGGTGATCCGCTCGGCCAAGCCGAGCGGTTTCATCGCCGGCGCCGACATCAAGGAATTCCAGGCGTTCGACGAAAAAGGCATGGTGGATGGTGCCATCCGACGCGGCCAGCAGGTGTTCCAGCGACTGGCGGAACTGCCCATCCCCACCGTCGCCGCGATCCACGGGTTCTGCATGGGTGGCGGCACCGAACTCGCCCTCGCCTGCCGCTACCGCGTCGCCAGCAGCGATCCGTCGACGCGCATCGGCCTGCCGGAGGTGAAGCTGGGGATCTACCCGGGCTGGGGCGGCAGCGTCCGGTTGCCGCCGCTGGTCGGCGCGCCTGCCGCATTCGACATGATGCTGACCGGTCGCGCCCTGTCGGGCCCGGCCGCGCGGTCGATCGGCCTGGTCGACAAGGTCGCGGAACCGGCATTGCTGGTCGATGCAGCCGCCACGCTGGCGCTGAGGGGTACGCAGCGGCCGTTCAAGCAACGGCTCATGGGCTGGGCGACCACTACCCTCCCGGCGCGAAAGCTGCTCGCACCGATGCTGACCAAGCAGGTCGCGCGCAAGGCCCGCAAGGAGCATTACCCCGCCCCCTATGCGCTCATCAACACCTGGGCGCGCACCGGCGGCGGCATCCAGGCGCGGTTGGCGGCGGAGCGCAAGTCGGTGGTCAAGCTCGCCTCGACCCCGACCGCGCGCAACCTGATCCGGGTGTTCTTCCTGCAGGAGCGCCTGAAGGCACAGGGCGGCGGGGATCATGGCATCACCCACGTCCACGTGGTGGGCGCCGGCGTGATGGGCGGCGACATCGCGGCATGGTCGGCATACAAGGGTTTCGAGGTGACGCTGGCCGATCGCGAGCAACGATTCATCGACGGCGCACTGGGCCGCGCGCAGGCGTTGTTCGCGAAGAAGGTCCGGGACGACGCCAAGCGACCGGCGGTGAGCGCGCGGCTGAAAGGTGACCTCGGCGGCGACGGAGCGGCCACCGCCGACCTGGTGATCGAGGCGATCATCGAGCAGCCCGAGGCCAAGCGCGCGCTGTACGCGCAGGTCGAGCCGCGGATGAAGCCCAACGCTCTGTTGACCACCAATACGTCGTCGATTCCGTTGACCGAATTGCGCGGGCACATCCAGCGCCCGGCGCAATTCGCCGGCCTGCATTATTTCAACCCGGTGGCGCTGATGCCGCTGGTGGAGATCGTCCATCACGATGCGATGGCGCCGGAGACCCAGCAGCGCCTCGCGGCATTCTGCAAGGCGATCGACAAGCTCCCCGTGCCCGTCGCCGGAACGCCGGGGTTCCTCGTCAACCGGGTGCTGTTCCCCTACCTGCTCGAGGCCGTGACCGCCTATTCCGAAGGCATTCCGGGCGCGGCGATCGACAAGGTCGCGGTGCGGTTCGGGATGCCGATGGGGCCGATCGAACTGGTCGACACGGTGGGCCTCGACGTCGCCGCCGGCGTGGGTGCCGAACTCGCGCCCTTCCTCGGCTTGACCGTGCCCGGCGCGCTCGCCAGCCAGGCCGAGCCGGGCAAGCGCGGCAAGAAGGACGGCCAGGGCCTGTACAAGTGGGAGGACGGCAAGGCCGTCAAACCGGAACTACCGAAGGACTACCAGGTACCGGCGGATCTCGAGGATCGGCTGATCCTGCCGCTGCTGAACGAGGCCGTGGCCTGCCTGCATGACGGGGTCGTCGCCGATGCCGACCTGCTCGATGCCGGGGTGATCTTCGGCACGGGCTTCGCGCCATTCCGTGGCGGCCCGATCCAGTACGTACGCCAAGCCGGCGCCGACGCGCTGCTCGACCGTCTCCAGCAGTTGCATGCCCGCTACGGCGAGCGTTTTGCCCCGCGCCAGGGCTGGGATAGCGCCGCACTACGCCCCTGAAAAAAAACCTCTCCCGGCGACCGGGAGAGGTCTTCTTCGACCCCTCTGGTACTGAGCCGTGATGGGCTGCCTGTCGGCACCCTCACATGGTATGCGTCGGGCGCTCCGCGTTGAGTGTCCCCGCCAGCAGCGCCTCGATCTTGCTTTTGACCGCCTCACCCTCCGCGGTCTCACCGAACTGCACACCGATGCCTGCCGGACGATTGCCCTGCGAGCCGGTGGGCGTCACCCACGCGACCTTGCCCGCGACGGGCATGCGCTCGCTGGACTCGGGCAGGGTCAGCAACAGGAATACCTCGTCGCCGAGGAAGTAGCGCTTCGGCGTCGGCACGAAGATCCCGCCGTTCTTGAAGAACGGCATGTAGGCGTTGTACAGCGCCGCCTTGTCCTTGACCGCCAGTGACAGGATTCCCTGCCGTGCTGCGTTTGCACTCATCGCCTGCGTTCTCCTGCCGCCTGCCTGCCTTCTAGGGCACGCCAGGCCATCAACAATTCAACGATTGCCAGATCGGCGCGCACCGTGGTCCGCAGCAGATCGCGGGTCCGGTTGGCCTGATCGAACCATGTGGCGAGACTGCGCGTGCGGACCGGGTGGGTCAAGCCCACCGCGTCGGCGACGGCAAGGTCGGCGGCGTGGCGCAGCCGCAGCGCCGCGTGCTCGTCGCCCGCCCAGCGCTGCGCGGTCTCGACCACGCCGGCGTCCCCGCGTGACAGTTTGGCGAGGTCGCTGGCGACCTCACGGCGGATCTTCAGGCCGTCGTCGCGCAGCCACTGGTGGGCCAGCCCGGGATGGCCGCGCGCGGCATCGAGCGCCTCGCTCGCGGCGGCGTCGGCATGCTGGTGCGAACGCAACCACGCGAGCGCCTCGGCGCGCGGCGGCAGGCGGAACTCGAGCCGCTGGCAGCGGCTGCGGATGGTCGCCGACAGTCGTGCGGGATGGGCGCTGACGAGCCACAGGTAGCGGCCGTCAACGGGTTCCTCCAGCGTCTTGAGCAGGGCGTTGCCGGCGGCGTGGTTGATCGCCTCGGCCGGGTCGACGATCGCGATCTGCGCGCCGCCCATCCGAGGTGTCAGATGCATTAATTCGGAAAGCGTCCTCACCTGCTCGATCACGATCTCCGATCGTGACTTCGGGGGCTTGACCTTTTGGTTGACCTCGTAGCCGAGCAACATCAGATCGGGGTGGCCGGAATGCCCGTGCGGGTGGGCGAGGGAACCATCCGGCCGCCGCTCGACGGGGTCGGTCTGCGCACGCACCGCGTAGAGGCTGCAGCCACGGCAGCTTCCGCAAGGCTCACCGTTGGCGCGCCGGTCGGTGCACAGCAGCCTTTGCGCCAGGCGCTCGGCCACCGCGCGCTTGCCCAGTTGCGCCGGCCCGCAG
>JBBRWW010000094.1:0-11629 GCA_038248955.1 Lysobacterales bacterium | reverse complement strand
TGCGCGCGCGCCGGCCTCCACGTCGGCCCGGGCGCGCAATATCGCCAGCACCAACTGTCCGTTGGCCTCGAGCAGCTGCGACGCTTGGCTGCTGCCGACCTGGGCCTGTGCTTCGATGACGTCGAGTTGCAGCCCGACCAGCAGCGCGCGCGCGCCATCGACTTGCCAGTGAAGCCGCGCAAGCTCGCGCGTGGCATCGACGACAGGCCCGGCAACGGTGCCCGCATCCCCACCGAGGGTCCCGGTCACGGAGACTGGCCCGGCTCGGGCATCTCAGTGACCGTCGGCTTTGACGGCATGCCCGGAGTCGTTCGCGTCGCGCTGTTTCGTGGGACGGCCGCCGAGCAGCCCCTCCTGGTCGGTGAGCATCTCGCCGATGCGGATGCCGCCGTCGCCAATGCTGAATTCGCGCAACTCGTCCGAATGCGCGCTGGCGCGCACCTTGACCACCGCGATCATGCGCCGCAGCCGGCTGTCGACCTCGATGTAGCGCTGGACGATGATCGCGTCGGTGAGGAACGCGGTGCCATACGGACTGAATCGCAGGTCGGTGTAGCGGTCTTCCAGCTCCGAGGTCATCAGCACCGTGGCGCCGGCGCCCGTGAGCGCGGTGACCATGCTGAGCAGCGACTCGCGGAAATCTGTACGGAACGTTGGCGCCAGCGCGAGCTCGAAACCCGACAATGAATCGATGACCACGCGCGTCGCCTTCAACCGGTCGATCTCGGCCAGCAGCAGGTGCACGGTCTCGTCGATCGACAGGTCGGGCGCGCTGGTGTCGATCAGGCCGACGCTGCCGCTGTCGATCAACTCGCCCAGGACGCGGCTGCGCGCCCGGTTGGGGCGCTGCTCGAACGCGGCGATCACGCCGGTCTCGCCGCTGCGCGCGCCCTCGGCCAGGAACGCCGAGGCCAGCAGGCTCTTGCCCGAACCCGACGGGCCGGCCACCAGCAGCGAGTAGCCACGCGGCAAGCCGCCGCCGAGCATGTCGTCCAGGTGCGGCACGCCCATCAACAAACGCTCGCCGCGCGACCCCACGTTCGCTCGCGCACCTGCTACCGCCCGGCCCGCTGGCGGGAATACCGTGATGCCCGCCGAGCTGATCCGGTACGAGTGCAGGCCCGGCAGCGTCGCCTGGCCGCGCATCTTCATGACCTCCATCTTGCGCACCATGGAGTTGCGCTGGACGCTCTGGCGCAGCCAGATCAGGCCGTCGGCGACGGTGAACACCGGGTTGGAATCGGAGTCGTCGAAGTACTCGCCGAGCAGGAACGTCGTGGCCTGCCAGCTGGTCATCAGCATGCCAAGCTGCTGCACGAACTGCTGCAGGCCGTTGTGGCCGTTGTTGTTGGCGTCGCTGGCCTGCGCCACGGAGCGGAACGAATCGACGAACACGAGCGCCGGATTGTGCTGCTTGACCGCGGCGACGATGCTGCCCAGCACCTTGCCGAGGTCGCCGGCCATGGCGTCCTCCGACAGGTTGATGAAATGGATCGACTCGCCGATCGCCTCGTGGTCGAAGAACCCGTATTGCTGCTGGTAACGCAGCATCTTCAGCGGCGGCTCGCCGAGCACGGTGAAATACAGCGCCGGGCGCTCCGGCGTGGCCAGCGCGAACATGATCTGGTGGGCGAGCGTGGTCTTGCCGCAACCCGGTGGCCCGGCGAGGAGGTTGAACGAGAACTCCGGCAACCCGCCGCCCAGCACCTCGTCCAGGCCCGGCACGCCGGTGGCCAGGCGGTTGATCGTCACAGTGTTGCTCATGGCAATGTGTCCTGCGCGGACGGGCCGCTTAGAGAGTTTTCCCAAACAGAATGGAGCAGCCGCTCGGTGAGCGATGGCCCGACCAGGCTGGCCAGCAGTTCGTAGAACGTCTGCAGCAGGGCGCCGGCGGCGGCGGCGGCGGTTTCGCTGTCCCGCTGCACGAGGGTGGTCCTGAGGGCTTCCAGGTCGACCTTCGTCTGCATTCCGGAGTGCATGCCCGCCAGCCATGGGTGCGCCGGCTCGATGAGGTGGATGCTGCGCATGAACAGTACGGTGACGCTTCCCGGGCCGATGATCGGCGCGAGTGCGGTATCGATCTGCCGCCAGGTCGCCACCACGGCTTCGGCGATGTGCGTGGTGTCCGCACCTTCCGCCGCTCGCTGCACCAGCGTCAATAGGATTCGGCCGCTCTGGGTTTGCACGGATGGGTCGCTGACAGCTACGTATGCGCCGAGACTACACCCCACCCGGCGGGTCTCCCTCACAAGATTTCAGCGGGCGTACCCAGATTTCTGGAATTTGGCTCGCAAGTCCGCGCCACCTCTGGCGCCGCGCCGCCAGGGTGGCGTGTCGCTCCCGCCTCCGGCGGCTACTCGACAGTCACCGACTTGGCGAGGTTGCGCGGCTTGTCGACGTCCGTGCCGCGCGCGAGGGCGACGTGGTAGGCCAGCAGCTGCACCGCGATGGTGTGCACCACCGGCGACAGCACGCCGACGTGGCGCGGCGCGCGGATCACGTGCACGCCCTCGGACTCGCCGAACTGGCTGCCCTCGTCGGTGAACACGAACAGCTCGCCGCCGCGCGCGCGCACTTCCTGCATGTTCGACTTGACCTTCTCCAGCAGCGCGTCGTTGGGCGCGATCACCACCACCGGCATCGCCGCGTCGACCAGCGCCAGCGGGCCGTGCTTGAGCTCGCCGGCGGGGTAGGCCTCGGCGTGGATGTACGAGATCTCCTTGAGCTTGAGCGCGCCTTCCAGGGCGATCGGGTAATGCACGCCACGGCCGAGGAACAACGCGTTGTGCCTGGGCGCGAACTTGTCCGCCCACAGCATGATCTGTGGCTCCAGGTTGAGCGCGTGCTGGACGCTGCCGGGCAGGTGGCGCAGCGCTTCCAGATAATCCGCCTCCTGCTGCGCCGACAACCGTCCGCGCAGCTTGGCCAGCGTCGCGGTCAGGGTGAAAAGCGCCACCAGCTGGGTGGTGAAGGCCTTGGTGGAGGCGACACCAATCTCGGCGCCGGCGCGGGTGTAGTAGACCAGCCGGCTGGCGCGCGGGATCGCGCTCTCGGGCACATTGCAGATCGACAGCGTCTTGTCGTGGCCCAGCGACTTGGCGTACTTGAGCGCCTCCATCGTGTCGAGGGTTTCACCCGACTGCGAGAGCGTCACGACGAGGTGCTTCGGGTTCGCGACCACGGCGCGGTAGCGGTATTCGCTGGCGATCTCCACCTGGCACGGGATGCCGGCGATCGCCTCGATCCAGTAACGCGCGACCATGCCGGCGTAGAAGCTGGTGCCGCAGGCGAGGATCTGCACGCCCTCGACATCGGCCAGCACCGCCGCGGCATCGGCGCCGAACAGCTCCGGCGGGAAGCCCTGGTTGTCGATCACCGCCTCGATGGTGTCGGCGATCGCGCGCGGCTGCTCGTGGATCTCCTTCTGCATGAAGTGGCGGTACGGGCCCAGCTCCAGCGATGCCAGCGAGACGTCGGACAGGTGCACGTCGCGCTCGACGCGGGCGCCGGTGTCATCGAAGACGTGCACGAACGCGCGGGTGACATCGGCGGTGTCGCCATCCTCCAGGAAGATCACCTTGCGGGTGGCCTGCAGGATCGCCGAGACGTCGCTGGCGATGAAGTTCTCGCCGTCGCCCAGGCCGACCAGCAGCGGGCAGCCCATGCGCGCGGCGACCAGGCGGTCGGGTTCATGCTTGCTGACCACGGCAATCGCGTAGGCGCCGACCAGCTCGCGCACCGCGGCCTGCACCGCCGCCAGCAGGTCCGCGCCACCGGCCTGGTGGAAATGGATGAGGTGGGCGATGACTTCGGTGTCGGTCTGCGACTCGAACGTGTAGCCAGAGGAGGAGAGGCGCTCGCGCTGCTGTTCGTGGTTCTCGATGATGCCGTTGTGCACCACCGCCAGCTCGCCGAAGCTGATGTGCGGGTGGGCGTTGGCCTCGGTGACGCCGCCATGCGTGGCCCAGCGGGTATGGCCGATGCCGAGGTCGGCCTGCAGGTGCTCGGCTTGCGCGGCGGCCTCCATCTCGCTGACGCGACCGGTGCGGCGCACGCGGCAGACCTCGCGGTGGGCGCCTTCGCCGTTGATCACGGCGATGCCGGCCGAATCGTAGCCGCGGTATTCGAGCCGCTTCAGGCCTTCGATCAGGACGGGGACCACATCACGATCGGCGATTGCGCCAACGATTCCACACATGGGGGATTGCTCCTGCTGAGTCGAGGTAGTTTAACGGGCGCTGCCGGCGCGAGCGTCCAGCGGGCGTGGCGAACACGTTGCGGGCGATCGATGCCGATCGATCTCGTGCTTGTCAGCTGCGGCCAATGGCGCAAGAACCGCCGCCGCACTCCATGCCGACGCGAGGGCGGCGCCGCGCGGTCGCGATGCCGTTGGCAATCGCCGCCGACCGAACACCGATCGCGCCGATCGGGCACTCATACCGCTGCCTGGACGGTGTCCACGCGGACGCCGCGGCTGTCCGTCCGGACACCTTCGCTCGCCGCTGCCCATAACAATCAATGGCTTACAGTTGGCACGCGTCCTGCGTAAGTACTCGGTGCAGATGGTTTGTCTGCGCCGCCGAAGCACCGAGCCGCATGAGCATCCGTGAACCCTCAGGCCAGGACCGTCAGGTCGCCTCCGCCGCCACGCCCCAAGCGCGCCGCCGCCGGCAGTGGCTGATCGGCGGGGCAGGCGCACTGGTGACGGTGCTGGGCGCCGCCTGGCTGTTGTCGGGCTGGAGCGCCGGGAGCCGTTCGTTCGATGCCGCGCGCGTGCGGATCGCCACGGTGGAGCGCGGCGACCTGGTCCGCGACATTTCCGCCGACGGTCGCGTGATCGCCGCCAACAGCCCGACGCTGTATGCGGTCGCCGGCGGCACGGTCATGCTCAACGTCGTCGCCGGCGACGTGGTGACGCGGGACCAGCCGCTGGCCGAGATCGACAGTCCGGAACTGCGCAGCATGCTCGCGCAGGAACGCGCCACGCTCGCCAGCTTCGAGGCCGGCGCCGGGCGCGCGGCCCTGGATGGGCAGATGGCGCGCGCCGCCGCCCGCAAGGCCCTCGACCAGGCCGCGATCGACCGCCAGGCCGCCGCCCGCGACCTCGAACGCAACCAGCGCGCGTACGACGGCGGCGCGGTCGCGCAGATCGACGTGTCCCGGGCGCAGGACGAACTGAAAAAGGCGGAGCTCGGCCTCGCCCACGCCCGCACCGATGCCGGCCTGCAGGGCCAGGGCGCCACCCTGGACACCCGTAACAAGCGCCTGGTCGCCGACCGCCAGCGCGCCGTGGTCGCCGAATTGCAGCGCCAGG
This sequence comes from Lysobacterales bacterium, assembly GCA_038248955.1. Taxonomy (GTDB): domain Bacteria; phylum Pseudomonadota; class Gammaproteobacteria; order Xanthomonadales; family Xanthomonadaceae; genus Lysobacter_K. Next base: position 6,315 of record JBBRWW010000094.1, on the reverse strand, counting down.
TCGATGCGCTGACCCTGCGCGCGCCGTTCGACGGCCAGGTCGGCCAGGTGCTGGTCGCCCAGCGCGCCAACGTCGCGGTCAACGCACCGCTGCTCAGCGTGGTCGACCTGGGCGTGTTCGAGGTCGAGATCAAGGTGCCGGAAAGCTTCGCCCGCGACCTCGCGATCGGCATGCCGGCGCAACTCACCAGCAACAATGTTGCGTACGCCGGCAAGGTCTCGTCGGTGTCGCCGGAAGTCGTCAACGGCGAGGTCACCGGTCGCCTGCGGTTCGACGGCAAGCAGCCCCCCGGCCTGCGCCAGAACCAGCGCCTGGGCGCGCGGATCGTGCTCGATACCCGCCGCGACGCGTTGATGGTCGAGCGCGGTCCCTTCGTGGAACAGGGCGGTGGCCGCAGCGCCTACGTCGTCGACGCGAATGGCACCGCCGTCAGGCGGGCGATCCGCACCGGCACCAGCAGCCTCAATGCGGTGGAGATCCTCGACGGCCTGCAGCCCGGTGACCGCGTCGTGGTCTCCGGCAGCGACCAGTTCGGCGACGCGCCACGCATCCGAATCACAGGAGAGTAAGCATGAAAACCCCATCCACCTTCCCCTTCGCCGCCCACTGGACCGCCCAGGACCTTGCCGACGCGGTGCCACTGCGGCTGTTCGAGCTGTTCGCGTTCGACGCCGATGGCGATGGCGCCCACCTCGGCCGCGTGGCCAACCACGCGCCGCGGCGCAGCTTGCGTGGCGCGTACCTGCGCAACAGCGCGCTGCCCGCCTTCATCCGCGTCCATTGCTGATCGCCGGTCAGCGACCGCGAACCCCGATCCCCACACCCCGGAGCCCACCATGCTGTTGATGCAAGCCGTGACCAAGGTCTACCGCACCGAACTGGTCGAAACCCACGCACTGCGCGCGCTCGACCTGCATGTCCGCGAGGGCGAGTTCGTGGCCGTCACCGGCCCGTCGGGCTCGGGCAAGACCACGTTCCTCAACATTGCCGGGCTGCTGGAGACCTACACCGGCGGCAAGTACCTGCTCGATGGCGAGGACGTCAGCGGCCTGTCGGACGACGCCCGCTCGCGCCTGCGCAACCACAAGATCGGCTTCATCTTCCAGGGTTTCAACCTGATCCCCGACCTCAACCTGTTCGACAACGTCGACGTGCCGCTGCGCTACCGCGGCATGCCGGCCAGCGAGCGCAGGCAGCGGATCGAGGAAGCGCTCGGCCGCGTCGGCCTGGCTTCGCGCATGAAGCATTTCCCGGCCGAACTGTCCGGCGGCCAGCAGCAACGCGCGGCGATCGCGCGCGCGCTGGCCGGCAGTCCGCGCCTGCTGCTGGCCGACGAGCCGACCGGCAACCTCGACTCGCAGATGGCGCGCTCGGTGCTGGAACTGATCGAGGAGATCAACGCCGCCGGCACCACCGTGGTGATGGTCACCCACGACCCGGAACTGGCGGCGCGCGCGCAGCGCAACGTGCATATCGTCGACGGCATGGCGACTGATGTGTCGGTCGAACCCAGCCTGACCCGGCTGGCACAGGCATCGCACGGTGCCGCCACGTCGGCGTAACCCGCACTTACCCGAAAGCAACACGACGGCACGTTGAAACCCGCCTTACGGAGCACGCCATGTTCGGCTATTACCTCAATCTCGCCCTGCGCAGCTTCAAGCGCAACAAGGCACTGACGGCACTGATGGTGCTGGCCATCGCGCTCGGCATCGGCGCCAGCATGACCACGCTGACCGTGTTCCACATCCTTTCCGGCGACCCGATCCCGGCTAGGAGCGGGGTGTTGTTCCATGCGCAGATGGATCCGGAAGGCATGGATGGCTATATGCCCGGCGAGGAGCCGCAGCAGCAGATGACCCGCTTCGATGCCGAGACGTTGTTACGGCAAAAACGCGGCGATCGTCAGGCGATGATGACCAGCGGCAATGTCGCGATCGAACCACAGCAACAGAACCTGTCGCCCATGAACGTCGAAGCGCGCTTCACCAGCGCCGACATCTTCCCGATGTTCGCCATGCCTTTCCTCTACGGCAACGGCTGGAGCGAGGCAGACGATGGTGCCCGTGCCCGGGTCGTGGTGATCACCAAGGCGCTGAACGGCAAGCTCTTCGGCGACAGCAACAGCGACAGTGTCGGCAAGACGGTGCGCGTGGACAAGACCGACCTCCGCGTCATCGGGGTACTCGACGACTGGCGGCCGGCGCCCAAGTTCTATGACATGAACGCTGGCAAAGGCTATGGCGAATCCGAACAGGTGTTCGTGCCGTTCTCGACGTCGCGCGAGTTGAGGATGGCGCGCAGTGGCAACATGAATTGCTGGGACGATCCCGGGGTCGATCCGGAAGGGCAGGAAGGCGTGAATGCGCCCTGCGCCTGGATCCAGTACTGGGTGCAGCTCGATGCACCCGCGAAGGCCACCGCCTACCGGCAGTACCTCGTCAACTACTCGGATCAACAACGCGCCGCCGGCCGCTTCCAACGTCCGCCCAATGTCCGCCTGCGCAATGTGATGGCGTGGCTGGACTTCAACAACGTGGTGCCGGGCGACGTACGCCTGCAGGTCTGGCTGGCGTTGGGCTTTCTGCTGGTGTGCCTGATCAACACGGTCGGCCTGCTGCTGGCGAAATTCCTGCGCCGCAGTGGTGAGATCGGCGTGCGCCGCGCGCTGGGTGCATCGCGCCGGGACATCTTCATGCAATGCCTGGTCGAAGCCGGCACGGTCGGACTGGCCGGCGGCATCATCGGGCTGGGTCTGGCTTGGCTCGGGCTGTGGGCCGTGCGGCAGCAACCTACGGACTATGCCGACCTCGCCCACCTGGATCCGAGCATGCTGTTGACCACCTTCGTGCTGGCGATCGCAGCCAGCCTGATGGCGGGGCTGCTGCCTGCCTGGAGCGCGATGCAGGTCGCTCCCGCCATGCAACTCAAATCGCAATAAGCCGTCGACCAGCCCCAGCGCGTCAACACGCCTACGGAGACCCCCATGGAACTGCGCCCCATCCTGTCCGCCCTGCTGCGCCACAAGAGCGCCGCCACGCTTATCGTGCTGGAAATCGCGCTGAGCTGCGCCATCATCTGCAACGCCCTGTTCCTGATCGGCAACCGCGTTGAACGCATGAACCGTGGCAGTGGCGCGGTCGAAAGCGAGATCATCCGCATCCAGCTCACCGGCATCGGCACCGACGACAACGCCGCCGCCCAGACGCGAAGCGACCTTGCGATCCTGCGCGGCCTGCCCGGTGTCAAAGCCGCCACGGCACCCAATCAGGTCCCGTACGGGAACGGCTCATGGAACAGCTCGCTGAAGATGCAAAAAGACCAGAAGCAGCCGACCCTGGCTGCCAGCGTGTACATGGCCGACGATCAATTCATCGACACGCTGGGGCTGCGGCTGGTCGAAGGCCAGGCGTTCGCGCCGGACCAGTTCATCGAATGGTCCGTATTGAACGAGCCCGGCAGCACGGCGGAGATTCCCACGGTCATCATCACCCGCAGCATGGCGGCCAAGCTGTTCCCCGGCGAAAGCGCAGTCGGCAAGTCGTTCTACAGCTGGGGGGAAGAACCCATGCGCATCGTCGGCGTCGTCGACCATCTTGCCCGCCCCAACGAGCAGGGCGGCCCCGTGGCGCACGAATATTCCATGATCTTCCCGATCAATGCGCCCTACACCGTCGGTGGCAATTACCTGCTGCGAACCGAGCCTGGACGCCGTGGCGAAGTACTCAAGACGGCGATCGCCGCATTGCGGAGCAACGGACCCAACCGGATCATCATCGATGAGAACACCAAGACCATGGAGGAGATGCGGCAGGACTACTACCAACGCGATCGCGCCATGGCTTGGCTGCTGGCGACCGTCGTCGTCGCCCTGCTGGTGGTGACGGCGCTAGGCATCGTCGGCCTTGCCAGCTTCTGGGTGCAACAGCGCACCAAGCAGATCGGCATCCGCCGCGCGCTCGGCGCGACCCGCGGACAGATCCTGCGGTACTTCCAGACCGAGAACTTGGTGCTGGCCACGCTCGGCATCGTGATCGGCATGATGCTGGCGTATGGCATCAACCTCGCCCTGATGACGCACTACGAGTTACCACGGCTGCCGGCGTTGTATCTGCCAATTGGCGCGATCGCGCTGTGGCTGCTGGGCCAGATCGCGGTGTTCGGCCCGGCCAGGCGCGCCGCCGCGGTGCCGCCGGCGGTCGCCACGCGCTCGGTGTAGGTCCCATGAATCCTTCCTCTTTCTCTTCAGGACAATCCCGCAAATGAACAGGTTCCTCGTAGTGATCGCTGTGGTTTCGACATTGGCGTTTCTGCCGATCCCGGCGGCGTCGGCCTCGGATTCCAAGCCTGCTGGCGCGGCAACGCCCACCTTGTTCACCACCGTGGCCGAACTCGACGAGGCCGTGTTCACCACGTTCAACCAGTGCGCGTCCGCAGCCCAGCTGGAAAAGCATGCGGGGTATTTCGCCACGGACGTCGAGTTCTACCACGACACCGGCGGGGTCACGTGGACGCGCGAGGCGATGCTGGCGAACACCGCGAAGTACGCCTGCGGAAAGATCCGGCGGGAGCTCGTCGCCGGTAGCCTCAAGGTTTTCCCGATCAAGGACCACGGTGCCATCGCCCAGGGTGTCCATCGCTTTTGCCAGCTTGACAGCGGCAAATGCGAGGGCATGGCGGACTTCGTGATGGTCTGGCGCCACCAGGACGACCAGTGGCTGGTCACCCGGGTGCTCAGCTACGGCCACCGCCCCGCGAGCACCGGGACTTGAGCGCGTGGTCGCGCCCCGGCGGCGGCGGACGGTAACCTAGCGCATGCCGACGATCCTCATCATCGATGACAACCCCGCCGTCGCCACGGCGCTGGAAACGCTGCTGTCGCTGCACGACATCGACTCGCGCGCGGTCACCACGCCCGAGGACGGGCTCGCGCTGCTGGCGCGCGAGCCGTTCGAGCTGGTGATCCAGGACATGAACTTCCACGCCGACACCACCTCGGGCGATGAGGGCGTGGCGCTGTTCGCGGCGATCCGCGCGCAACACCCCGACCTGCCGGTGATCCTGCTGACCGCGTGGACGCACCTGGAATCGGCGGTCGACCTGGTCAAGGCCGGGGCCGCCGACTACCTGGCCAAGCCGTGGGATGACCGCAAGCTGCTGGCGACGGTCGGCAACCTGCTGGATCTGTCCAGCGCACGTCGCGAACTCGCGCGCCATCGCGCCGGCGAGCGTCGCCGTCGCGACGCGCTGGCGCGCGAATACGACCTGCGCGGCCTGGTCTATGCCGATGCCGGCAGCGAAGCGGCGCTCGCGCTCGCCTGCCAGGTCGCGCGCTCGGAATTGCCGGTGCTGGTCACCGGCGCCAACGGCACCGGCAAGGAGAAGTACGCCGAGATCATCCACGCCAACTCGGCGGTGCGCGACGGCCCGTTCGTGGCCTTGAACTGCGGCGCGCTGCCCAGCGAGCTGATCGAGGCCGAACTGTTCGGTGCCGAGGCCGGCGCCTACACTGGCGCCAACCGCGCCCGCGAAGGCAAGTTCGAGGCGGCCGACGGCGGCACGCTGTTCCTCGACGAGGTGGGCACGCTGCCGCCGGCCGGCCAGGTGAAGCTGCTGCGGGTGCTGGAGACCGGCCGCTTCGAGCGCCTGGGTGGCAACCGCGAGCGCGCGGTGAAGGTGCGCGTGGTCAGCGCGACCAATGCCGACCTGGCCGCGCTGATCGCCAGCGGCCACTTCCGCGAGGACCTCTACTACCGCCTGAACGCGATCGAGGTGAAGCTGCCGGCGCTCGCGCAGCGCCCGGACGACATCCTGCCGCTGGCCCGGCACTTCCTGCCGCCTGGCAAGACCCTCGATGCCGGCGCCGAACGCGCCCTGCTCGCGCATGCGTGGCCCGGCAACGTGCGCGAACTGCGCAATGCAGTGCAGCGCGCCAGCCTGCTGTCGCGCGGCGCCGCGATCGGCGCGGGCGACCTGGGCCTGCCGATGCCGTCCGCGGCCCTGCCCGGTGGCGGCGGCGATGAATCCGACCGTGCCGCCATCGAAGCCGCGCTCGAACGCGCCGGAGGCGTACTGGCCCAGGCCGCGGGCGAACTCGGGCTCTCGCGGCAGGCGCTGTACCGCCGCCTCGATCGCCTCGGCATCCGGCGGGACTGAGCGGATGCGAGCGCTGCAGCGGTTGCCCTTGGGCGTGGTGTTCGGCGCGATCGCGCTGGCCTACCTGTTGGCCGGGGCGGCGCTGACGGCGTGGCTGGTCGGCTTGCTGCCAAAGCCGTGGATGGCCGTGGCACTCGCGGTCGCGATGCTGGCGCCGCT